>NZ_JASKLY010000004.1:0-43927 GCF_030125545.1 Arthrobacter sp. zg-Y1219 | reverse complement strand
TTCCCCCCCTCTACGGGCAATCTGGTGCGCTCCCCCGCGGGGTGACGCCCCCCTTCTGCCATTTCGGCGGTTGGTTTCCTAGTGGCCGAACGGATCCGGGTCGACGCCGGGCATCCAGGTCAGCCCCGGAACGTTCCAGCCGTGGGCCTTGATCACCTTGCGGGCCTTGCGGCTCCACCGGTCGTTGAGCTTGTCCACATAGAGTTTGCCGTCCAAGTGGTCGTACTCGTGCTGCAGGACGCGGGCAAACCAGTCGGTGGCCTCGAATTCCACCGGCGCGCCGTTTTCGTCGAAGCCGGAAATCTTCACCCATTCAGCGCGGTTCACGGGGAAATTCTCGCCGGGCACCGACAGGCAGCCTTCAGCGTCCTCTTCGGGGTCCGGGGCGGAGCCGGGAACCTTGGAGGTGATGAGCACGGGATTGACGACGACGCCGCGGTCGGGGGCATCGTCGTCGTTCTGGAAAGCGAAGGTAAAGAGGCGCAGCCCCACGCCCACCTGCGTAGCTGCCAGTCCGACGCCGTTGGCCGCGTCCATGGTTTCGTACATGTCGGCGACCAAGGTGCGCAGTTCGTCGTCGAACTTTTCCACCGGAGCGGCGCGGCGGTGCAGGACGGGTTCGCCGTGGATGACGATGGGACGGACTGTCATGGCTGTCTTTCTGTAGGACGGGCGGTGCTGGTGCTGCAAGAAGTGCGGGTGCGGAAAGCGCGGCGGCTAGGCGGTGATCTGCCGGCCGATGACTTCGCGCATGATCTCGGAGGTGCCGCCGAAGATGGTCAGCAGCCGTGCGGCGAGGAACGCCTGCGCCACCGGGTACTCGAGGATGTATCCGTAGCCGCCGTGCAACTGCAGGCAGCGGTCGGTGATGGACTTGACGCGTTCACTGGCCCAGAGCTTGGCCTTGGCCGCGGAGACGGCGTCCAGCTTTCCCTCGTTGAACGCTCCAATGGCTGAGTCCACGTATGCCTCGGTGACCTCAACCTCGGTGAGGATGTCGGCCAGGGCAAAGCGGCTGTTCTGGAAGTCGGCAACCCGTTCACCGAAGGCGTTGCGGTTCTTCGTGTACTCGACAGTGGCTTCATAGATCTGCCGGGCGACGGCGGAGGAGGCGACGGCGATGGCCAGCCGGCCCTGGGGGAGCTGGCCGGCGGCGTACTCCAGGCCGCGGCCCACTTCGCCGACAAGGTTCCCCTCCGGAACAAGGACGTTGTCGAAGAAAAGCTCGGCGGTGTCCGAGGCTTTCAGCCCCATCTTGTCCAGCTGCCCGCCGGTGACGTAGCCCTCAGTCTTTTCCACCATGAACATGCTGAACGAGTCCCTGCCGCCGCGGCCCGTGCTTCCGTCGGTGCGGGCCAGGACCAGGGACGCATCGCCGCTGATTCCGTTGCCGATGAAGGTCTTCTGGCCGCTCAGGCGCCAGCCGCCGTCGTCGGCGCGGACGGCCTTGGTGCGGATGCCGCGCAGGTCACTGCCGGCACCGGGCTCCGTCCAGGCCACGGAGGTGACCTTGGCGCCGCTGACCATGTCCGGCAGCCAGCGTTCCTTGAGGTCGTCGGAGCCGTAGGCCAGCAGGTGGGGGAGGACCATGTCGTCGTGCAGGTGGAACGCCAGGGCGACCGCGAGGTGGTTGGCTTTCGCGAATTCCTCATCCATTACGGCGCGGAAGCGGTAGTCGGGCATGCCGGCGCCGCCGAACTCTTCCGGAACGGCCAGGCCGAGCAGGCCCTGTTCGCCGGCGGCCGTCCACAGCTGCCGGGGCATCATGTGTTCGGCGTCCCACCGGGCATACCCGGGGGCAACCTCGCGGGCGTTGAATTCCCGGGCGAGGTCGCGGAAAAGCTCATGGTCTTCTTCGAACAAGCTGCGCTCCAAGGCGGCGTCTCCTCATTGGCTGGCCACACTGATTTTCAGCGGCGGTGGCCGGTGGTTCATTGGCTTGCTGCGGCGCTGCGCTGCGGTCGCTGCGGCGGGCCGGAGCACCTCATAACAGTCAAACACAACAAAGGCCGCCCCGAATCAAACCGGGGCGGCCTTTGTGAAGCTGGTCCTGCCAACTTCATTGGGGTGAGTAACGGGGGTTGAACCCGCGACCTCCTGGACCACAACCAGGCGCTCTGCCAACTGAGCTATACCCACCATGTGCCCCGGATAACATATTTCCAAAGTCCAGGCGAGTGGTCTTTGCAAACTCATTTATCTGGGGCAGCGGAATCAAGCTTACACGGTTTTTCGGGTAGTCCTGACCAAGTTCGGGCCGGGTGGCCCAAATGTGACCGAGCTAACCTTTGATGTCCTCGATGATGCCCGCGGCGATCTTCTTGGCTGTGGCCGAGTCCGGTCCCGGAGCCGGCACAAAAACGGCCTGGCGGTAGTACCGGAGTTCGTTGATGGAATCCACGATGTCGCCCAGCGCCCGGTGGTTTCCCGTCTTAGCGGGCGCCTGGAAGTACGCGCGGGGATACCAGCGGCGTGCCAGTTCCTTGATGGTGGAGACATCGATGATCCGGTAGTGCAGGTAATCGATGACCTCGGGCATGTCCCGGGCCAGGAACATCTTGTCAGTGCCTACTGAGTTCCCGGCCAGCTGCGCCTTCTTGGGCTCCGGAACCCACTTGGTGATGTAGTCAATCACCTGGGCTTCCGCCTCAGCCATGGACATGCCGTTCGGCAGTTCATCCAGGAGCTTGGAGGTGGTGTGCATGTTCCGCACAAAGTCACCCATCTGCGCGAGGGCGGCGTCATCGGGACGGATGACGACGTCCACCCCGTCCCCCAGAATATTCAGCTCGGAGTCGGTCACCAGGACTGCCACTTCGATCAGGGCGTCATTCGTGATGTCCAGCCCGGTCATTTCACAGTCAATCCAGACAATGCGTTCATTAGTTATTGGCACAGAACCAATGTACCGCTTGGCTCCGGCAGCGCGCGGCGCGCTGTGTTGCGATGCATGCACCGAAGAATCCGTGCCTTCGGCGGTGCCGGAGGTTCCAAGGCCGGAGGATCAGAAGCTGGAGCGTCAGAGGCCGGAGTGGCTGCGCTGCCTGCGGTCCGGAGAGTCGGCGTCGGGAGCAGCGGGCACGACGACGGCGGAGGCGGCAGCGGCGTTGTGTCGCTGGATCGGGAGCTGGCCGGTTTCGGGCGGGCCGAAGGCGCGTGTCCAGCGGCTTTCCGCGGGCTCCTCGGTGTCGGCTGAGTCCGCAGCAGCCGCAGCAACTCCTGATGCCGTCGGTGCCGTCAGCGTTGCAGCAGCAGGTGCTGCAGGTGTTGCCGGTTCCACAGTCTGGACCGGAGCCGCGGGGGCCGGGGCAGGATCCGCAACGGGGACGGTCACGGCGCCCGAAGGAGTCGACGAGGCGTACCAGACGGCCGCAAAGGCCAGGAGAAGCAAGAGGGCGGATGCGGCAGTGACGGGCCAGTCGACGCCGACCCAAACCATGGCTGTGGCTGCTGTGGCGGTCAGGAAGAAGCCCCAGCCGAGCAGATCGTAATTGATCTGGGCGGGCTTCTGCGAGGGCTTCCGGAAGGGCTTCGGCGCCGCGGAGTCGGTGGCTGCAGGTTTGGAGCGGCGGCCGGAGCTGCGGCGCGGACGCAGTGCCTCGCTGCTGACAGGTCGCAGTGTCGAAACGGGTTCCTCGCTGTCTCCGCGCCTGCGCTGCGGCACCGGAACCTGCGGTCCGTCGTCGTGCTTCTGTCTGTCTTCACTGTCTGCCCGGTGGCGCCCCACAGCCCATACCGCCTTGCGTTGATGATCCAAACGGATGTCGGTGTATGTGACGCACCCCGCATACCTGTGTTCCGGCTCCGGCGCGTCCGCACCATCCCGGATTTGCGCGCTCTGCGATGCTAATATTTGGGCTACTGACGGTCCTCGCCGCGGTGCATCGGTGCTGGTTGTACGGTACCGTCGGCCACGCTGATTTGCTGCTGGTGACTGCAGCTCGTGAAATCCGGCCTTCGCCGTGAAATCAGGCCCGCGCCGCCACGCCGTTGGGTAACCGTACAAACCCAAAGATTGGAACCACGCAGATGACCGCCCAGGTCCCCGCGACCGAGCCTTCGTCTCCGGACACGGAGATCGCGAAAGCCAACAATCCGAACGTCGCGATCATCCAGGGCCTCGTCGGTTCCATCATGATGCTTGCCGGCTCGCTTGGTGTCGGATGGCTGTCCCTGGCTTCCTATGACCTGCGCCGCAACCCGGTGATCATGTGGCTCCGGTTTGAGCCGGAGGGCTCCGTGCTTGCCGTCTTCCTGCTGGCACTGGGCGGCATGCTCCTCGTCCGTTCGTGGCTGAGGCTCGGGCAGCGCATCACGTCCTGGGGGCCGGAAACCCGGCCGGTGGTGCTGAAGGCGATCGTTGCCTGGGGCGGTCCGATGTGCCTGGCACTGCCGCTCTTCAGCCGCGATGTCTTTGCTTACATTGCGCAGGGCCTGGTCATGGTCAGCGGGCTGAATCCGTACAAGGACGGCTATTCGCAGATTTCCAATTATCTGCAGACCGGCGCCGACGATCTGTGGGCGCAGAGCCCCACGCCGTACGGCCCGGTGTTCCTGTGGCTGGAGGAACTCGTCGTCGGCATCACCGACGGCCAGCCGGAGTTCTCGATCCTGCTCTTTCGGCTGATCTCCCTGATCGGTGTGGCGCTGTGCGTCTACTACGTTCCCAAGCTCGCCGAACTGCACAACATCAACCCCAACCGCGCCCTGTGGCTGACGGCGGCCAACCCATTGTTCCTGACCACCTTCATTGCCAGCATCCACAATGACGCCCTGATGATCGGGCTGGCCCTGGCCGGCTTGTACCTAGCCGCCACCAAGCGTGCGCTTCCCGGCATCCTGCTGATCACGCTGTCCATTGGCATCAAGCCGATCACCGTCATCCTGCTGCCCTTCGTGGGCCTGATGTGGGCGGGCAAGGGCGCTTCCTGGCCGCGCAAATTCCTCTACTGGTTCATGACCGCCGGAATCTCCCTGGGCATCCTGTGGATCATGGGCATCGTGAACGGTTTCGGCTTTGGCTGGGTCGGTGCGCTGAGCACTCCCGGCAGCGTCTGGATTTGGTACGCACCGGTCGGCTTCCTCGGCATGCTCGTCGCCACCCTGGGCAATGCCCTCGGCCTTCCCGGCTGGACGTTTGCCGACATCGTGCACACCGTCGGCCGGGTCGTGTCCGTCGTGATCGTGCTCTGGCACATGTTCGTGGGCGAGTACAGCAGGCTGGTGCGCCGTCTGGCCCTGGCGTTTGCCGCCGTCGTCCTGCTCGCGCCGATGATCCAGTCCTGGTACGTGGTGTGGCTGATTCCGCTGTTTGCCGTCACCGGAATCCGCAACGACTGGCAGGTGAAAACGCTTTACCTCCTGGTCTCGTTCTTCATGGTTTACGCGATCAGCGACCAGCTGGACATCTGGCCCTACTTCGACTTCAGCCTCAGCGCCGCCAGGCAGATTGCTGCCGTGACGGCGCTGGGCTTCGCGCTGTATCTGATCTTCCTGGACCGCAAGACGAAGGTCCTCTTCCAGCGAAAGCTTACGGAGCCGTCTCCGGGCGAACTCCGGGTGCGCTGAGGCGGCCGGCGCCGCCTGCCTTGGTCAGGCGGACAATCCGCACCAGCGACCAGACGAAGAGGACCAGCAGCAGGATGTTGCGGACCGTGAGCAGCAGCGCCACAACCACGTTCAGGTCGTTGTACAGCGCAGCGTAGAACATCGGGTAAACCAGTGTGGTCAGCGGAGCGATGACCAGCATCAGGATCGCCGGGACGCGCCAGCTGCGGCCCTCCCAGGCCACTCCGACGGCCACCACGGCGCCCAGCCACAGCATGAACTGCGGCGAACCCACCTTGTTGAACACGATGAATGCGGCCACCAGCGCCAGCGATCCGGCGATGAGCAGCTGCCCGGCGTCGGCTCCCCGGCGCATGGCCCACAGAAGCAGGACGACGACGGCGAGGGCCGCCAGCGCCAGCAGCGGCATCATGAGCGCGGCCACCGGCTCGCCGAGTGCACCGCGGACCTCGCGCGTGTTGATGAGCTTGTCCTCGAAAATGTAGGCATCGGATCCGCCCAGAATCGCCTGCCACAGCCCGGGCGTCGTGAACGGGGCCTCCATCTGCATGCCGCGGGCACCCTGGGCGCCAATGAAGGACAGCAGGTGGGAGATTCCGCCGCCGGCGACCACAACTCCGGCCATGAGAAGGGATACAGCCGCGCCGGTCAGCAGCAGCGTTCCGCGGCGGCGCCAGGTGACCAGGACCGCCAGGATCACCGCCGCCGGCCAGACCTTCATCCAGGTGGCGAACGCCAGCAGGGCCGAAGCCACGACGGGACGCTTGGCCAGCAGCAGCAGCGCGATGACCACCAGAGGTGCCGTAAGGCCGTCCACTCGGCCCACAGCCACCGGGCCCAGCAGCCCGGTGATGAGCAGCCACCAATACGAAGCCGCATAGCGGACCGGGGTTCCCGGCTTGCTCAGAACGGCCACGGCAGCGGCGTTCAGCGCCGTGAAGATGAGGAACCAGACCAGCTGATACGGGCCCCAGCCCAGCACGGCGGCCAGGAGCATGGGAATCAGTGCTCCGATCGGATAGACCCAGTCCGCACTGATGCCCTGCCAAATGCCGTTCTCGATGCCGTCGAAGGCCCACTGCCGGTAGAAGATGATGTCGCTGAGCACGCCGCCGGAGAAAATGAGCGACGACAACGCTGCGAAGAAGACTAAATGGACCACAGCGAAGCAAATCCATAACGATTTGCGGTGCATGAAGCGCTCCTGCAAAGGGGCCAATTTCTGCGACATTCCGGGTGGTTCTCCTTAGGTGATGCAGGTGCCGTGTCCTGTTCGGACACAGCGATAAGGCTACCGGCGGCCGCGCCGCGGCATGCAATCCGCCGTCGGACACGGGATACTGGAAGGATGACCGACGGAACAGAACACGTAATTACGGCAGATTTTGATGTCTCGGAATGGGAACCGACGCCTTATCAGGTGGAAGGAACCAACAGCGAACTCTCCACAGTCCGCGCAGTGAAGATCTTTGAAGGCGACATCCTGGGCACCAGTGTGGCGGACCTGATCATGGCCGGAAACGCCGTCGGCGCCGGCTATGTCTGCTCCGAGGTGTTCGCAGGATCCATTGCCGGGCGGGAAGGCACCATGGTCATCCAGCACTGGGGCGTCGCCGAAGGAACCGCGACCGCCAGCTCCGGCCACATTATTCCCGGCTCCGGCACTGACGGGCTCGCCGGCATCGCCGGGAAGGCCCACTTCACGCAGGAACCCGACGGCCAGCACCGGCTGGAACTGCGGGTGACCCTGCCGGAGGAGTGACCGGGAGATCCGTGGCTCAGCGCAGCGCTCAGGACAACCAGCCGGCCGCGGGGCGGGCCCACCAGAGTGCCGCAGCCACTGACGCCGTGATCACGGCAGCAAACGCTGCCAGCCACAGTGCCGACGGCACGCCGGTGCGCTGATAGAGGATGTAGGCGTCCGAGCTCTGCAGGGACCGCCTGCGCCGGGTGTGGACGCTCAGGACGTTCAGCCAGTCCCGGACGGCGCCCGCCAGGAGGGCAATTCCCACCGCCAGCGTGATGCACGAAACGGCAAAAGGCGTGGCAAACCACACCAGCATCACCGAAACGGCGGCGCAGCCGCAGGCAATCAGCAGACCCTGGGCATTGCGGATGAACAGCAGCGCGGCCAGCAGCACCAGGGCACCGGCGGACAGCGCAAATCCGGCCCAGCCGGAGAAGGCGGCCCAGACCAGGAGCGCGCCGGTAACGGCCGGAACCGGATAGCCCCAGAACCCTGTCCAGGCAGCGGCAAAGCGGCTGCGTCCCATGCTGCGCATCTGCCCGGAATGATCGAATCGCAGCTCGATGCCCTTCACCACCTGCCCGGTCATCAGGGCGGCAAACGCATGCCCGAGCTCGTGGACGAACGTCACGAACAGGCCGAACCAACGCCACACGGGCCGGGGAACGGTGAGTGCCGCAGCGGCGGCGGCGATCAGGAGCAGGACCGGCCAAGCGACCTCCAGGGGAGCGCCGCGCGAAAAACCGTCAGCGACCTTGGACCACCACTGCGTTATGACGGATCCGACAGTACCGAAATCCACTAAAGAACCACATCCACTAAAAACGTCCCCCAAGAAGCATGAACTAAAGATCCAGCTGTCCGCGCAGGATTGAATTCCCGGAGTGCGCGGGGTCGCCGTCGAACGGCTCGTCCGAAATATCCACCACCGGATAGCGGTTCAGATCCAGGTCGGCGGGCAGCTCAAAACGCCCTTCGGTGCCTGCCATCGCGCCGAGACTGACCATCGACTGCGCGTCGGGTGCCAGGAGCCAGACCTCCCGGTAGCCCTGGGCGGCGTCGCTGCCGGAGGTCACCACGAGTTCGCGCCGGCCGTCCGGCAGCTGATCCACGACGGCGCTGCCCGTCTCGGAGTAGGACGCGAGGGGTGCCAGGTCCGCCGAAGCAACCGGTTCGGGGCCGGGCAACGAATCCACTGTGCGCAGCGCACCCCAGGTCCCTGCTCCGGCGACGACGACGGCGGCTGCCGCAGCGGCCAGCCAAGTGACGGTGCGCCGGCGCCGGGCAGCGGCAAGGGACGGCACTGGGGAGGACAGCGGGTCTTCCCGCAGCTCTTCGTCGAGGTTGAGCGCCTGGTGAATGCCTGCCCACACGGAGGGTGCCGGAGGTTGCAGGGCCGCATCGGAGGGGTCCTCCCGTTCCGGCGGCGCATAGGCCGGCTGCCGGCCGCTGCCGGATTCCTGGGTGCTTGTCCGGCGGGCAGCGGTAACCACCCGGGAGAAGGAACCAAAATCGGCCCGGCATCGCGGGCACTGTTCCAAGTGGGCGGTTTCCTCGTCGGTGGCGGGCTCACCCAACGCCAGGAGGGTGAGCGCGTCATCAGGCAGGTGCTGCATCACTGACCTCCAATCTTTGCCTCAGATGAACGAGGCTTCGGCGTATATGGCTCTTAACGGTCCCCAGCGGCAGTTCGAGCCGGTCGGCAATCTGCTGGTGGGTCAGGTCCTCGTGGAAAGCCAGTCGGAGGATTGAGCCCTGCGGTTCGCCGAGCCGGTCCAGTTCCGCATCGATGACCACCTTGTCGGCAACCCGATCCGGATTGCCGACACCGTCGTCGGCTTCTTCCCGGCGCTGGGAGGCCGCGGTCTCCCAGACGTTCGCCTCGCGGATCCGTGAGGCGCCCATGCCGAGGGCCACATTGCGGGTAATGCCGACCAGCCAGGACAGGAGACCGGACAGTTCGGGGGAGTAGCTGGCACGGTATTTCCATGCCCGAATGAAGACTTCCTGCACGACGTCGTCAGCGGCAGCAGAATCAGCCAGGCGCCGGAGCGCGAGCGAGCGGATCAGGGGAGCGAACCGGCGGTAGGCCTCAGCGAGGGCCGTCTGGCTGCCGGAGGCGAAGGCGCGGTCAAGGGCCGCGTCCTGCTCAACGGAACCGGCTGGCATCGAGTGCGGTCTCCTGGTCTCGGGAATCCGGTCCAATGCGGCGCGGCCATCCGGCCCGCCCCTCGGATCGGCAGTTTTGCCTATGATACCGGTGCCGCTGTCAGGACCACGTTATCTTCGTAGTCATCCTGTGCCTCCAGCCACTGTCCGCCGCAGGTGACGAGTTTCAGCCGCGGTTCTCCCGTGCGGTCAAAAAGTCGATGGCCGTCCAGGCTTTTCTTGGCGATGTGGTCCACACCTTCGGCGGCGTACCGCAGCACTGAACCGTCCTCCCGGGTGACGGTTACGACGGTTCCTGCGGGCACGTCCTTGAGTCCGGCGATCGGCAGCTGCTCGGTGCGCGAATCCACGTGTGCGGCGAGGACGCTGGAGCCTTCTTCCGCACCGGGTGCGGGACCGTAGCGGTACCACGCGGCTTGGTCGTGGTTGTCCGGCAGGGCCATTGCACCGTTTGCCTCCACTCCTCCCGGAATGACCTCAAGGTCAATTCCCGTTCCTTCCACCTGAACGCGCACCGGACGCGGGATGCTGACGGCGGGTTCCGGAACTGCCGGGCGGATGTCGATTGGAGCGGCCGCGGTTGGAGTGGCCGCGGTTGGGGACGGGGCGGGCGATGCGGGGGCGGCGGCAGGAGGGGCCGACGTCGGCTCGTCAGCCGCTTCCTGGCCACAGGCTGTGGAGCCGGCGACTAACGCGGCCGCGAGTGCAGCACCGGCCCACAGACGGCGGCGGCTGGGTGCGGGTCGGGTCATTCTGGGAACCTTTCGGAGCTGTGCTGCGGGGACTGGGGGTTTGCAGAGCGGGGCCAGCGGAACCGGCGGCCGGCAAATGGATCCGCCGGCGGCCCGGCCCCGCTGCTGTTGTTCCGGGGTTGGTTCCCGGACATAAATCCCGGGGCATGAGATTCCCGTGTGCCTTGGAACCCCGGGTGCCGCTGCTACCGGCGGGAAGCGGCCGCTGTACTGCTGCGGCGCACCGCCACGGCGGCGCCGGCCAAAAGCATCACCGCAATGCCTCCGGCTGCGAGGGCCTGGCCGTCGTTCGACGTGGCCAGCGCACCCGGCACCGCGTTCGGCGCCGACTCCATGCCGTGAACGGTCTGGGATGCGAGGGCGAGGTTTCCGTCCGCCAGCGAACCCCAGGCGTAAACAAACGTATGCGTGCCTTCGGGCAGCGTCAGGTCTGCCGGACCGATAACCGGCTCGGTGGTTCCCGCGGCCGCCACTGAAGCCGAGATGGTTCCGGCGTCGACCGCCAGAGTCTCTTCACCCGGATTCTCCAGCCCGCTGATCACGGGAGAACCGCCCGCCAGGACGTCGACGGCGGGAGCCGCCGCGGTGTGCCGGACCGTCAGGTGCGACTTGCCCGGAGCCACAGTGGAGAGGTCATTGGTGTAGAAGTTTGCGGTGGGGGCTCCGGACGCGTCGAGGTTGGCAACGGCGGTGTAGTTTCCGCCGGCGGCCAGGTCCACGGTCACTGGTCCGATGATTGGCGCGGAGGCGTCAGCGGCGTCAGGGGCGGTGATGGCCAGCTCGTAGCTGCCGCCGGCCAGGTCGAGGGGACCGGCGAGGGTTCCGGGGGTGAAATCGTCGAGGGTGAGTGCCCCGTTGACGTACACATCAACCGTGGTGTCGGGTACAGCATGCAGGACGGAGAGCTGGGCGGTGTCCGCTGCTGCAGCAGGGGTCAGGAATCCGACTCCGGCAGTCAAGCCTGCTGCTGCTGCAAGGGCGGTGACGGTCTTACGCATGGTGTCTCCTTGGTAGTCTTCTCCGCCGGTCGGCGAAGATGTGGTGTTGCTTACACCTCCTCTACTTGTGGAGACAGGTCTTTGGATGCAGCTGCCCGGAAATTCTTGCCGGCTGGATCACTAGCCGGCTGATCTCTAAGAGGGGAGCGGGAGCCCACTGCGGTGAATCCGGAAGGCCGTGTGGTTGTCGAACCCGGACCGGCCCTGCAGCGGAGCCGGCACGCTGCGTCGCTGTATCACCGGCGCTGCGTAGTATCATCGACAGGTCGCCTCCGTAGCTCAGGGGATAGAGCAGGAGCCTTCTAATCTCTTGGTCGCAGGTTCGAATCCTGCCGGGGGCACTCATTGGCCGATGTCCCAACTTGCAGTGCACCGCTGCCGGTTGGGGCGTCGGCCTTTTTCTTTTAAGTTCTCACCTCCCGCTCCCAAGCCGCGGTTCCGCACCGCAAGACCGGAACCCACTGCACGGGCAAGAGTCCTCCACAGCCACTCGTACCCGGCCGGACCCGGCCGGCAATCCACAATTGCCGGCGCCGGGGCCCCGCTGGCGGCCTGCCGAAGCCAGACTTTTCCGTGCGGGCGGAACCCGTCCGGTTCAGGATTTCACTTACGGGAATCACTCAGAGGCAGGCAGGGAACAGCATGAGCGACACCATCACCGTCCGCGGCTATGTAGCCACGGAGGTCCGGAGCACCACCGCCGACAGCGGACTCGCCATTGCAGGATTTCGGATGTGCACCACGGAGCGGCGTTATGACCGTGAAGCCGGAAGCTGGGTTGACGGCCAAACCAATTGGTATTCCGTCAGTTTGTTTCGGCAGCTGGCAACAAACTCGGCGTTCAGCATTCACAAGGGAGACCGCGTGATCGTGACCGGGCGGCTGAAAGTCCGTCAGTGGGCGCTGGACGACGGACGCAGCGGCACCACCGTCGATATCGATGCCGAGAGCGTCGGCCACGACTTGATGTGGGGAACCGCCAACTACCGGCGCAACGTCCAGGACCGCGCCGCAGCCAATGCCTCCGCCGGGGAAGAACCGGCAACTGATGACCTTCCCGCGGACCTGGACCTGGAGACCGGGGAGCTTGCCGGTGCAGCCGGTGATGGAGACACCACTCATGAGGACGCAGGCGGAGGCCCCGACGACCCGTTCGTCGTCGCTGAGGCATCCGGGCGGGGGCATGGCACAATGAGCGGATGATTCCCGCACGCCGTACCGGCAGGCTTTCCCGGTTGACCCTCACCGTTTTGCTGGCCGGATCCGCGGCGCTGCTTGCTCCGGCCGCGGTCCCGGCAGCGCCGGCGGTTGCGGAGCCCTCAGCTGTTCCAGCTCCTGCAGGGCACCCGGATGTTGCAGCGTCATCCGCGATGCAGGCTGACGGAGCGCTGAACACAGGGATCCCCGTGGTTTCAGAGGTGCCTGCCGACAGCCTGACGGCGTCCCTGACAGCGCTCGCCGCTTCGCAGCCCAGCCCCGGTGCGAAAGCGGTGCGCCAGGCTTTCGGTGCGGCTGGCTTCCCCGAAGACTCCGTGGAGGTCTCCCTGGACATCACGCCCACCGGTCTTGCCGTGGATTCCATTCGCGGCGCAACGGTGAGCGAGGGTGAATGCCTCTTCGGCGAGGTGCGTGACGGAAAGGTTGCCGTTACCGTTCTTCCGGTGCTGGACTCGGGATTCTGCTTTGTGGGGGATCAGCGCTAAGACCCTTGTTTGTGAGGTCAGTGCTAAGACCCTTGCCAGGTTCGACGGCTAGCCGTTGGCATCCCCTGGTCCTGGTGCGCGGCCGGCTCGCCTGCTCCGTCGCCCGGCTCGCCCCCCGCCCGGATGCCCCCGCCCGCCCGCCCAGCCGGCCCGGAGCGTGGGCGGGTCGGGCCCAAATGGCACTTATTGCCGTTGACGCACTAGCCTTGGTTGTATGGCGGAATTTATCTACACGATGACCAAGGCCCGCAAGGCCGTTGGCGACAAAGTTATCCTCGACGACGTAAGCATGTCCTTCTACCCCGGTGCCAAGATCGGCGTGGTGGGTCCCAACGGTGCGGGTAAGTCCACCATCCTCAA
Source organism: Arthrobacter sp. zg-Y1219 (assembly GCF_030125545.1). Classification (NCBI taxonomy): domain Bacteria; kingdom Bacillati; phylum Actinomycetota; class Actinomycetes; order Micrococcales; family Micrococcaceae; genus Arthrobacter; species Arthrobacter sp. zg-Y1219. The sequence continues at coordinate 30,630 of NZ_JASKLY010000004.1, read as the reverse complement.
AATCATGGCCGGACTGGATACCCCTTCCAACGGTGAGGCCCGGCTCAGCGCCGGCTACTCCGTGGGCATCCTGCTCCAGGAGCCGCCGCTGAATGAGGAAAAGACCGTACTCGGCAACGTCCAGGAGGGCGTTGGCGAGATCTATGCGAAAATCCAGCGGTTCAACGAAATTTCAGAAGCAATGTCCGAGCCGGACGCTGACTTTGACAGCCTGCTGGACGAAATGGGCAAGCTGCAGGAAGCCATTGACGCTGCCGATGCCTGGGATATTGATTCCCAGCTCGAGCAGGCCATGGACGCGCTGCGCTGCCCGCCGCCCGAAGCCGACGTCACACTTCTCTCCGGTGGTGAGCGCCGCCGCGTAGCGCTGTGCAAGCTTCTGCTGCAGAAGCCGGATCTGCTGCTCCTCGATGAGCCCACTAACCACTTGGACGCAGAGAGCGTTCTCTGGCTCGAGCAGCACCTGTCGGCTTACCACGGCGCCGTCCTGGCCGTGACCCACGACCGGTACTTCCTGGACCATGTTGCCCAGTGGATCGCCGAAGTGGACCGCGGACATCTTTACCCGTACGAGGGCAACTACTCCACGTACCTGGAAAAGAAGCGGGCACGACTGGAGGTCCAGGGCAAGAAGGACCAGAAGCTGGCCAAGCGCCTCACCGAGGAGCTGGACTGGGTCCGTTCCAATGCCAAGGGGCGCCAGACCAAGTCCAAGGCCCGTCTGGCCCGGTACGAGGAAATGGCTGCCGAGGCAGACCGCACCCGCAAGCTGGACTTCGAAGAAATCCAGATTCCGCCGGGCCCGCGCCTGGGCTCCCTGGTGCTGGAAGCCAAGGACCTGCAGAAGGGCTACGGCGACCGCCAGCTCATCGAGGGCTTGTCCTTCTCGCTGCCGCGCAACGGCATCGTTGGCGTGATCGGTCCGAACGGTGTGGGTAAGTCCACGCTGTTCAAGACGATCGTCGGCCTGGAAGAGCTCGACGGCGGTGAGCTGAAGATCGGCGAGTCCGTCAAGATCTCCTACGTTGACCAGTCCCGCGGCGGCATCGATCCGGAAAAGAGCCTGTGGGAGGTTGTGTCCGATGGCCACGACTGGATCCAGGTTGGCCAGGTCGAAATGCCGTCCCGTGCCTACGTTTCCGCGTTCGGCTTCAAGGGCCCGGACCAGCAGAAGAAGGCCGGTGTGCTCTCCGGTGGTGAGCGCAACCGCCTGAACCTGGCAATGACGCTGAAGCAGGGCGGAAACCTGCTTCTGCTCGATGAGCCCACTAACGACCTCGACGTCGAAACGCTCTCCAGCCTGGAGAACGCCCTGCTGGAATTCCCCGGCTGCGCCGTGGTGGTCTCTCACGACCGGTGGTTCCTGGACCGCGTGTCCACCCACATCCTGGCCTACGAGGGCACCGAAGAGAACCCCGCGAACTGGTACTGGTTCGAGGGTAACTTCGAGGCCTACGAGCAGAACAAGATCGAGCGCCTGGGGCCGGATGCAGCCAAACCGCACCGGGTCACCCACCGCCGTCTGACGCGCGACTAGGCAGAACCCGGTTCGTGCCTGCGAACTGAAAGAAGCTAAAAAGAACCCGCTCCGTGCAAACGGAGCGGGTTCTTTGCATCTGGTGAAACCCTAGGGCTGGTCGGGAACCCGGACCATGCCTTCCTGGGCGACGGTGGCGACGAGCTCGCCGGCCCGGTTGAAGATCCGGCCGCTGGCCAGGCCGCGGGCGCCGGAGGCGCTGGGGGATTCCTGGACGTACAGCAGCCAGTCATCCACGCGCAGCGGGCGGTGCCACCACATGGCGTGGTCGAGGCTGGCGATGGACATGCCCCGGGCGGACCAGGCCAGCCCGTGCCGGCGCAGGACCGATTCGAGCAGCGTGTAGTCGCTGGCGTAGGCCAGGGCGGCGCGGTGCAGGTTCTGATCATCGGGCAGCGGGCCGAAGGACTTCATCCAGACGGCGTTGCGGGCAACCTTGTCCGGTCCTGCCTCGAAATACACGGGCTTTTCCACGTGCCGGATATCCATCGGCCGCTGGTGGGACCAGGCCTTGGCCACCGGATGATCAATGCCCTTCAGCAGCTCCGCCGTGGTGGGCAGGGACTCCGGCTCCGGAATACCCTCCGGCATCTCCACCTGGTGATCCAGCCCCTCGCCGGGCACCTGGAAGGACGCGATCATGGACAGGATGGGAACGCCGTTCTGATAGGCATGCGTTCTGCGGGCCGAAAATGAGCGGCCGTCGCGCAGCCGCTCGACACCGAAGGTGATGGGAACCTCCGTGTCTCCGGGGCGCAGGAAATAGGCGTGCATGGAGTGCATCAGGCGGTCGGGCTCCACCGTGTGGGTAGCGGCAACCAGCGACTGTCCCAGGACCTGTCCGCCGAAGACCCGCTTCTGCGGTTCCGGCCGTGATCCGCCGACAAAACTGTCCTCGTCCGTCTGCGTGCCGTCCGCAGGGCTGAGGGTCAGCAGACTCAGCAGGGAAGCAGTGGGATCGACGGTGTCGTCTAGCGCCATGGGGGGTTATTCTCCTCGGAAAAGCTCAGATGTAGGGGCCGCGTGGGTGCCGGTTCCCTCTTCGAGATTAGACGCCCCGCCGACAAGACCCAAGCCGGGCGTTTACCGCGCTGCCCCGCAGGTTTGAGAGGATGGGGTCATGCCTATCAACCGCTTTCCGATCCAGTTGCGCTTTGGCGACGAGGATTCCAACGGGCACGTGAACAATGTGCGCTTTGTCCAGTTCCTGGAAGAGGCGCGCGTGCGCCTGGGCCTGATGCCGCTGGGGGAGGAGCTATTCCCCGAAGCCGGCGGGCAGAGCTTCCGTTCCCTCACCTCCCGGGCCGGGATGGCGGTGGTGGCACGGCAGGAAATCGAATACCGGTCCCCGCTGGTATACCGGCAGGAGCCCGTCTGGGTGGACATCTGGGTGACCGGGATCGGCAGTTCCAGCCTGACGTACGGCTTTCGGATTGCCGACGACGACGGCGGCCGGGTTTATGCCTACGCGCAGAGCACACTGGTGATGGCCGATGCTGAAAGCGGCCGTCCGCAGCAATTGTCCGATCTGCAGATCCGGGTTTTGGAGAGCTGGCGAGGGGAACCGGTCCCGTTCCGGGGCGGCAATGCCGTGCCGGACCGCACGGGTGCCGCCGAGCCGAGCGGAGCAAACCGATGACCGCCCGGCCCGAAACACCTCCGACCGGACTGGTCCTCGCCGACCCGCAGGTCACCGCGGATCTTCGCACCTTCGTCATCCGTTCCCGCGCCGCCGACGACGGCGCGGTGCGGCTGCAGGCCGTCGGCGCCGTGCTGGCCGCCTACGTCTGCGTTCTGCGGCCGCGGGCGCTGGGGGAGGACCTCCCCACGGTGTTGGGAATGCGCACCATGCCCTTGGCCGAGCCGGCCAGCCTCGACACCGTCGTGTCCCTGGCTTCCATTGCCGACCGGCTGGCACGAATGGGTGAAACCGACACGGTGCTTCCGGTGCCGCCCATGACCGTCACCGAGAGCTGGACGGGCGTGGGCGCGCCGCGCAGCGGATGGGAACGCGGCGACGATGTTCCCTTCAAGCTGCTGGAGCAGGCGGCGCACCGGGGCATCCGGGAAGTCGCTGCACTGGTCCCCGCCAGTGCCGGGGCGCCCGTCGTCAATACCGCCCGCGGCGCCGTCTGGGGCCGGCCTCTGCCGGATACCGCTGCTGCCATTCCCGCCGGAGCGGCGTTCGCGGCGCTGACGCTTGGCTTCCTCCCCGGAGAGGGCAGCGCTGCCGGCGGCAGCGCAGCGACCTTCAGGTGCGGCCGGTGGACCCGGCTGAGCATGCCCCGCGGCCATGTACTGGTGCGTTCGGCTTCCGTCCTGGAATTCTGAGCGTCGGAGGCTCCCGCGCCGGGGAACCAGAGCACGGGAGCTAGGCGGAGTTGACCATGGAGTGGGCGGCCCGCTCCAGATAGTCCCACAGTGTTGCCTCGTGCAGCGGAGCCAGTTCCAGGGTGTCCACGGCAGCCCGCATGTGCTTGAGCCAGGCATCCCGGGCCTGGGGCGTGACGGTAAAGGGCATATGGCGCATCCGCAGCCTCGGGTGTCCCCGCTGGTCAGAATAGGTCCGCGGGCCGCCCCAGTACTGCTCGAGGAACAGCTGCAGGCGCTCCTTGGCCGCGGTCAGGTCCTCTTCGGGATACATGGGACGCATGAGCGGATCGTCGGCGACGCCGTCGTAAAAAGCGTCGACCAGCTTAGTGAAGGTTTCGTGCCCGCCGACGGCCTCAAAGAAGTTCTCGGTGTAGGTCGGCTGGGAAAATCCCGGCTGGCCTGACAGCGGCAGCCGGGAGGCTGCCGGAGGTACGGGGGACACAGGCAGCGGGGGCCGGTTCTCGGAAGGTGTTGCCGGGGTGGTCACAATGAGTCTCCCTTGCTGGAAGCCGAGGCGGAGGAAATGGGTGCGGCAGGCGCGGCAGCTGCAGGTGCGGCGGCGTCGGCAGCCTTTGCCGGGCTCTGCTCCGGCTCACCGGCCGGATCAGAGAAGTTGCCCTGGGACCGGTTGCCGACCTTGGCCAGCTCGCCGTTGCGGATGTACCAGATGACGCCGCGGGCATCGACAATCCGGGTGATCCGGATGCCCACTGACTGGACGGTTCCGATGGTGTCGCCGACCTCAATCACGTCCCCGATGCCGTACTGGTCTTCAATGGTAATGAAGAATCCGGCCAGGGCGTCGCGGATGAGCTCGCGCGCACCGAAACCGAGGGTGATGCCGACAATACCCACGCTTGCGATGAGGGGCGCGACGTCAATGCCGACGGCTTGGAGGACCATGATGATCACTGTCGTCCAGATGAACAGGCTGACTGCACTGCGCAGGAGCGCGCCAATCGTGTCCGCACGCTGCGCCCGGCGCTTTTTGTCCAGGTTGCGCATGACCGGCGCGGCCCACTTCAGCTTCGAGGAGCTGAAGAGCGCGTAGCCCTTCTGGGCGCGCTGGACAACACGGTTGATCAGGAACGTTGCTGCCGTCCAGACAAGCAGGCCGATCAGAATAATGACACCGGCCTGGATCAGGCCGGGCCAGTCAAAGTTCTCGATCTTTATGGACGATGTTTCAATTTCTCCGGCGGTCAGCAACGGACGGTTACCATCCCTTTCGTGTGGGGAAGCAGGCTGCCGTACACGGAAGCATGCTGCGGGCACAGACAAGGCTACCGGGGTAGGCTCCGAACATGCGCATCCTTATTCTCGGCGGAACCGTCTTCCTTTCCCGTGAGGTCGCCCGGCAAGCTGTTGCCCGCGGCCATGATGTCACCTGCCTCGCCCGGGGCGAGTCGGGGCCGCCCGTGACCGGCGCGGCCTTCGTGAGCGCTGACCGTGACGCCGGCGCAGCCGCATACGCAGAGCTCGACGGCGGCTGGGACGCAGTGATCGACGTCGCCCGCAAGCCGCAACAGGTCCGGGAAGCGCTCCTGGCGCTGGCGGGAAAAAGCAGCCACTGGTCCTTCGTGTCCAGCGCGTCGGTCTATGCAGCCCACGACAAGCCTGGCGCTGATGAAAGTGCCGAGCTGCTGGCACCGATGACCGCCGTTGACGGCGTGTACGCAGAGCCCGCGGACAACGAGTACGGCGAGGGCAAGGTCGCCTGCGAGAACCTGGTGCGGGACCTGGGCCCGGCCAAAACGCTGGTGACCCGTCCGGGCCTGATCGCGGGACCCGAAGATGACAGCGACCGATTCGGCTACTGGCCGGCACGCCTGGCCCAGGAACGCAGTCCGGTGCTGATCCCTGCCAATGCCGAAGTCATGACGCAGACCATCGACGTGCGTGACCTGGCACTGTGGCTCGTCACCGGCGCCGAGGAGGCCGTGACCGGCAATTACAACGTGATGGGGCCGTCGGTCCCGTTTGGCGAGCTGCTGACACTGGCTGCCGCTGCCTCCGGTTTCCACGGCAGCTTCCGCAGCGCCGATCCGCAGTGGCTGCATGAGCAGGGTGTGGCATATTGGGCCGGGAGCGAGTCGCTGCCGCTGTGGCTGCCGGAGAAGGGGTACGACGGGTTTTCCACCCGGTCCACCGCGTCCGCGCTGGCGGCCGGACTTAGCCTGCGCCCGGTCGAGCACACCATCCGTGACGTCCTCGGCGACGAGCAGGACCGCGGCCTGCACCGGGAACGGAAGTCCGGGCTTTCAGCTGCCCGGGAAACTGCTCTGCTGGCGGCCCTGGAGACGCTCTAGTCAGCTGCCCTCGATGGTGGTTTCGGGTTTGTGCAGCACCGGAAAGTTCACGCTGCGGGCAATGAAGCACAACCGGTTGGCTTCGGCATGCAGGCCCTCCGCTGCGGCTGTGGAATCGCCGGCGGCAACCGTTACCCGGGGGCGGAGCACGGCCCCGGTGAATTCACCGCTGCCGTCCCGGTTTAGCCGAAGGGTTCCCTCGGCGTCGTCGGCGTAGGCGAGGACGGTGATGCCGTTCTTCACCGCCACGTGCAGATAGGAAAGCATGTGGCACTGGGACAGCGCGGTGAGCAGCAGCTGCTCGGGGTTCCAGCGGTCGCGGTCGCCGTGGAACGTGGGGTCGGCAGTGCCGGCCAGATCCGGCAGTCCGTCGGCCCTGATGATGTGGTCGCGGCCGTAGCCCCGGTAGCTGGCAGTGCCCGTCCCGCGGTTCCCCGTCCACTCCAGGGAGATGGCGTAGCGGTGTTCGGAAAGATCCATAACTTGCTGACCTTCTTCCTGGTCGGTGAAAAGATGCGTGGTGGGAACCGCCCGCCCCGGAGCCCCGCAGAATGCTGCGGGGCTCCGGGCCAGTGGTGATTTCTACTTGTCGGCTGCCTGCGCCTTCAAGGCGCGGACCACTCCGTCGCGGCTTTCCAGGATCAGGCGGCGCAGCGAAGGTGCTTCGTCGCCCAGGGACTCCAGGAAGGCATCCGTGGCATCCACGGTGGCCTGGGTGGTCAGCCGTGACGGGTACAGGCCCGTGACGATCTGCTGGGCGATTTCGTGCGTCCGCGAGCTCCAGACTTCGCGCACGGCAGCAAAGTACTTTTCGGCGTACGGCTCCAGCAACGCTGTGTCCTTCACCCGGCTGAAGCCGACGATCGCCGAACGCTGGGCGGCGTTGGGCATGTCGGTGCGCTCAACAATGGCTTCCCAGGCAGCCGCCTTGGCTTCAGCGGTGGGCAGAGCGGCACGGGCCATGGCGGCGGCGAGCTGTCCGGTGGCCGTGGCGTCCTTGTCCAGCTCTGCAACGATGTCGGCCTCGCCCATGCGCCCGCCGGCCACGAGGCCGGTCAGGAGTTCCCAGCGCAGGTCTGCGTCAATGTGCAGGCCCTCCAGGGTCTGGCTGCCGGAGAGCAGCCCGGCCAGCGAGTCCAGATGTTCTTCGGTCACGGCGTGCCCGGCGAAGGACTTCACGAACTGCAGCTGGGAGTCAGAGCCGGGCGCTGCCGCGCCGGCCAGATCCCACACGCTGTCGGCAGCTGCGGCGGTCATGGCCTCGCGGTCTGCCGGCGACACGTAGAAGGCTAGGGTGGTGGCCAGCTGACGCAGCAGCACCTGAACCACCGAGGAGTCGGATTCGGACCCGATGTTCTGCAGCACCAGTTCCACGTAGTTGCGGGCCGGGATCTCGCCGTCGCGCGTTGCGTCCCAGGCGGAAGCCCAGACGAGCGTGCGGGGCAGCGACTCGGAGATGTCCCGCAGCCGCCGGACAGCGGTGTGCTCCGACGCGGCGTCCAACCGGATCTTGGCGTACGCCAGGTCATCGTCGTTCAGCAGCAGCAGGTCCGGACGCTGCCGGCCAACCAGCTCCGGCACGTCGGTGCGTTCGCCGTCGATGTCCAGCTCCAGGCGGTGGGTGCGGTGCAGCTTGCCGTCGTGCCCGACGTCGTAAAAACCGATCGCCAGCCGGTGCGGCCGCAGGGTCGGGTATTCAGGCACGGCGCTCTGGAGGATGCCGAAGGAGGTGATGGCGCCGTCGTCGTCCACCTCCAGTTCGGGCCGAAGCGTGTTCACTCCGGCGGTCTCGAGCCACAGCTCGGACCATTCCTTAAGGTCCCGCCCGCTGGCCGTTTCCAGCTCGGAGAGCAGGTCCTTGAGCTCGGTGTTGCCCCAGGCATGCTTGCCGAAGTACTCGCGCACCCCGGCCATGAACTGGTCCTGCCCCACCCAGGCTACGAGCTGCTTGAGCACTGAGGCACCCTTGGCGTAGGTGATGCCGTCGAAGTTCACCTGCACGTCTTCCAGATCGCGGATCTCGGCGACGATCGGATGCGTGGTCGGAAGCTGGTCCTGGCGGTAGGCCCAGGCCTTTTCCATGGAAGCGAAAGTGGTCCACGACTGCTTGAATTCAGTGGCGTCCGCTGCGGCGAGGGTGGACATGAATTCCGCGAAGGACTCATTCAGCCAGAGGTCGTTCCACCAGCGCATCGTCACCAGGTCGCCGAACCACATGTGGGCCAGCTCGTGCAGGATGGTGACGGCGCGGCGCTCGACGGTGGCGTCGGGGACGCGGGAGCGGAAGACGTAGCTCTCGAGGAACGTCACCGCACCGGCGTTTTCCATCGCGCCGGCGTTGAACTCCGGCACGAAAAGCTGGTCGTATTTCTCGAACGGGTACGGTGTGCCGAACTGCTTTTCGTAGAATTCGAAGCCCTGCCGGGTCAGCTCGAACACGTTCTCGGCATCCAGATGCTGCATCAGCGACTTGCGGGCAAAGACGCCGAGCGGAATGGTGCGGCCGTCGGAGCTGGTGAGCTGGCTGCGCACGGACTGATACGGACCGGCGATCAGCGCGGTGATGTAGGAAGAGATCCGCGGCGTCGGGTCGAACGACCAAGTGGCGTTCTTGCCGCCCTCTTCCAGGGAGCCGGCCGGAAGCGGCTCGGGGGTGGGGGAATTGGAAATAACGTCCCAGTGCGAGGGCGCAGTAACAGTGAAGCGGAAGGCTGCCTTCAGGTCCGGCTGCTCGAACACGGTAAACATGCGGCGGGAGTCCGGAACCTCGAACTGGGAGTACAGGTACACCTCGTTGTCCACCGGATCCACGAAACGGTGCAGGCCTTCGCCGGTGTTCATGTAGAAGGCATCGGCCTCGACAACGAGCTCATTGGACGCGGCAAGCTTGGGCAGCTGGATGCGGACGCCGTCGGACACCTCGGCGACATCCAAATCCACGCCGTTCAGAGTGACGCGGTGGACCGCTGCGGTGACGGCGTCGATGAACGTGGAAGCGCCCTGCCGGGCGGAGAACCGAACCACGGTGGTGCTGCCGAAGACCTCATCCCCGCGGGTGAGGTCCAGATTCACGTCATAGGAATCGACACTGATCAGTTCTGCGCGTTCACGGGCTTCGGAGCGCGTGAGATTCATACCTGGCAAGGTGTTGCCTTTCCAATATGCGAAGGGGTGTCTGCCGGCCCGTGGAAATCGGCTTGGCGACTTTAAACAATTGCAACATTGTCTCACTGGTTGGCGCTCAGAAAAGAAAGGAACTGCATATTGGCGGCAGAAAATTGCTGGGTGCTGGCGGCCGCCCCGCCGGTGCCGGTGACTGCTCTGCCCATTATTTGTGCCCGCCGGTCAGCGGCTAGGCTGGTACCGCAGGATTTCCCCACCACACGAAACGGATGGAACATGCGCGTCCACATAGCAACCGACCACGCGGGCATGGAACTCAGTGCCCACCTTCTGGCTCACCTTCGGGACAAGGGCTACGACATGGTGGACCACGGCCCGCAGGCCTACGACGCCGAGGACGATTACCCGGAGTTCTGCATCGCTGCCGCCGAAGCCGTGGTGACCGATCAGCAGAGCGGCATCGACTCTTTGGGCATCGTGCTGGGAGGCTCGGGCAACGGTGAGCAGATCGCCGCCAACAAGGTCCGCGGCATCCGTGCGGCGCTCGCCTGGAATCTGTCCACCGCCAAACTGGCCCGCGAGCACAACGACGCCAACGTGATCGCCGTCGGCGGCCGCCAGCACACGGTGGACGAAGCCACGGAAATCATCGAGGCGTTCCTGGCGGAGCCCTACAGCAACGCCGAGCGCCACAACCGCCGGATCGCAAAAATCGCCGAATACGAAACCACCGGAACCATCGCGGGCTCCTGATGCCTGAGGTGTCCTGATGCCGGAAGGGCATTCGATTCACCGGCTCGCCCGGCAGTTCAGCTCGGTGTTTGCCGGGCAACGGCTTGAAGTGTCCAGTCCGCAGGGACGGTTCTCCGCAGGAGCTGCCCGTCTCGACGGCCGGGTTCTGGTTGATGCGGCGGCGCACGGCAAGCAGCTCTTCCTGGGCTTCGACAATGACCTGTTCCTGCGCATCCACCTCGGTCTCTACGGCGCCTTCGATTTCGGCGGTGACTCGACCTTTCTGGGAGCATCCAGCATCGGTGCACCGCGGAAGGTGGGGGAGCGGGAGGTAGCATCCGAGGACGACGGCGCCGCCTATGCAGGTCCGCCTGCTCCCAAGGGCGCGGTCCGTGTGCGTCTGGTGTCGCCGCACGGCTGGGCGGACCTTCGCGGCCCCACGGCATGCGAGGTGATCACCGACGCCGAGCGCGCCGCAGTCGTTGCGCGCCTCGGCCCCGACCCGCTGCAGGACGGCGCCGATGAAGCGGACTTTATTGCCCGGCTCCGCCGGCGTGCTTCTCCGGTGGGCTTGCTGCTGATGAATCAGGAGATCCTGGCCGGGGTCGGCAACGTCTACCGTGCAGAGGTGCTCTTCCGGCAGCGGCTCTCGCCCTGGCGATTGGGTCGGGACGTGGGGGAGGAGGAAGCGGCGGCGCTGTGGGCCGACATTGTCTCCGTTATGCACGACGGCGTAGCCCAAGGCAGGATCATCACCACCTTGCCGGCAGACCGGGAGAGCCAGGCCGATCCGGTTCCCCGCGAGGAAGCGCACTATGTCTATCAGCGCACCGGCCTGCCCTGCCGGCGGTGCGGCATGACCGTTGCCGGCACCGAGATGGGTGCCCGCAAGCTCTACTGGTGTCCGGTCTGCCAGGAGCACTGACAGAAGCGGAGTCATGGTGCCGGCAGCATCGGCGCTGTGGAAGCACGGGAAGCAGCAGATGATTGCGGGAGTTGCGGCGCCGTGGACCGGTAGGTGTGTCCGGTAGGAGTGATTGTGTCCACTGTGTGGCGGTCCGGTTGGCGATCCCCGACCGCGTGTGCGCTCCAGCCTGGTGCTTCCTTGGCCTGGTTGCAGGCCTCGCAGAGTCCTTGAATGTTCTCGGCACTGGTTGGTCCGCCCTCGCGGACGGGGGTGATGTGGTCGTAGTGCCGGATCGGTGCTCCGCACCACGGGGTCCGGCAGATCTGGTCGCGGGCTGCGATTAGCCGGGCCAGGCCGCCGGGGACGAGGCGTGCCCGGGAATCCATCGCGGTCAGCTGCCCGGAGTTCGGTGCGACGTAGAGCCGGCGGAGCCAGACTTCGGTGCGCGGATCCGGACGCCGCGCCACCGTACCGCAGCCGGCTGTGGCGCCGCCCGGATCAAGGGCGGGACCATGGGCCTGATTGGGTGCGGGACCACGGGCCTGATTAGGGGCAGGACCACGGGCCGGATTAGGGGCGGGACCCCGGGCCGGATTAGGGGCGGGACCCCGGGCCTGGTCTCTGTCCCCGGGATCCGGGCTGTCCGGGCTGGGATCGTCCGGAACCGGGTCGGGACCGCGGATCAGGTCCCGGGCCCACTGCGCCGGAACGATTCCGTATCCGGCCAGCACGGCCGGTTCGGCTCCGTCGGGCACGAAGGATTCCGTTTGCCGGCCGGCTGCTATCCCGCCACAGTTCGCGGTCCCGGGGTCTTTGGTGTCCGCAGATGTCCTGGCAGCGTCCAGCTCCGCAGCCGTGTCCGCAACCGTATTCGTGCCCGTGTCCGTATTCGTGCCCGCGTCTGTGCCCGTGCCTGTGTTTGTGTTTGTGTCTGGCGGCAGGATGCCGTGCAGCAGGGTCCGGTCCGTCATGATCAGCTGCACCTCGACCCGCACGTCCTCCGCGCGGGCCTGTCCGGTGGTGCGTTCCACGAGGGTGTCGGCCATGATCTGGCCCTTCGTCCGCGGATCCCCGGCAGCCCGCAGCCGGTCCGCGTCCCGAGTCAACGCCGCGAACACGCCCACCCCCTGGGCAACCGGCAGCAACGCGGTCAGATACGTCATGGTGTCCGGGGCCGGACGGCAGGACACATACCGTTGGGAAACGGCATGCGCGGCACGGTTGACCACGGCATGCGGGTCCAGACCGTAGGACAGGGACTTGATCCGGGCGATCAGCTTCCGATCTCCGAGCTGTTCCAGTTCCGCGGGGTTCCCGGCGATCTGTTCATCGACTTTATGCCGGTCGGCCAGGGTCAGGCAGGCGGTCTCGCGGACCAGGAGCGTGGCCCGCCACTCGTTGATCACCCCGGTGGAGAGGGCGTGCAGGGTGTGCGGCATTTCGGTGGTCAGGATCCTTGCCAGGCCCAGCAGTTTGGCACCGTTATGCGGAGAGTCCCGGCGCGCCAGGGCCAGTTGCGCGGCCACGCCCCGGCCCAGCTGCTCGGCCTTCAGGCCGGCCCGGGCCTGGGCGCGGCGGGTGGAAGCGTCGAAGGCCGCCGCGGCCTTGGCCTGGGCGGCGGCGATGACGCACTTCAATTCCTCCAACGCCCGGATCTCGTTGATCAGGCAGACCCGCTCCGCAGCCTCCAAATCCTCCACACCCCTGGAAGGGCGGACGCCAACTCCGGTAGTCCCGGCAGCGGGGACAACCCCACCTAAGAGGACACCGGGACCAACGCCGGAGGCCGGCAACGACCCAGTGCTCAACGCGTTGAGCGACACACTGGAAGCGTCGGGGCCGGGAGTTCGGCTGCCGTCTTTGCCAGCTGGGGAGTAGTACATGTCTTCTATTTTAGTGATCCGAACCACAGTTACTGCGGTGGGCCATTACTGGACACTTACTCGAAAATCCACCTGGCACGGTGAACTGCTGCTGAACTGGGATGGCCATGGGGCACCCCGGTCCGATGGGCCTAATGCGGCTCCAGACAATCGGCACACAGTCCGCGCAGGACCACCTGGGCGGAATCCACTCGGGCTCCCGGGATGTTCATGTCCAGCAGCGGCGGAACCTCGCTGCCTGCAGGGACATCGGTGATTGTTCCGCAATCGCGGCACAGGAAATGGTGGTGATCGCTGCCGCGCAGCTCGTACAGGGTGGTTCCGGGGCCGGCCTGCACCACTTGGACAAGTCCGGCATCCACCAGTGCCCGCAGGGCGTTGTAGACGCTTGTGCGCTGGACGGTTCCGCCGTCGGCTGCGAGCATCCCGGCCAGATCATCCGCTGACCTGTGCCCTCCGGACACCGCGAGAGCGCGATATACGTCGAGACGGGGGATGGTCGCACGGAGCCCTTCGTGCCGCAGAGCCGCACTGACCTGGAGTGCGGTGAGCGCCGGTCCGGCAGGGCCTGCGTGGGCAGTCGTTTGGGCCATCTCATTCACCTCCGCGGAACTGGGTTGGATCGTGGCAAGAGTTTAGCGGTCCGGACGGCGCAAAAAGCACAGGCGCGCAAGACGCAGGTTCCCGAGTCCCGGTTCCCAAGTACGGGCGCCAGGCCCCAAAGTTCTAGGCTCCCAACACGCTGGCTCCCAGCACCCAGGCTCCCAACACCCAGGCTTCCAGGCTCCCAGGCACGGCTGCCCCAGTCCGGCCCTCGCAAACCAAAGATGCGCGAAGGACGAAAGGAAGGTGATGGCACAGTTATGGGACAGACGGGACAAATGAAAAAGGCCCCCCGCCGAAGCGGAAGACCCTTTCAAAGCCGGCAACAGCCGGATATATTCTCCTGAGGGGATGACGGGAATCGAACCCGCGTGATCAGTTTGGAAAACTGAGGCTCTACCATTGAGCTACATCCCCCGGCGCCCTAAGGCAGGTTTTACCTTAGCACGGTAAAACAGTGGTTCGGAAATCCCCTGCCGAACCGGGCTTCCGGGAGGTTGGGGCCACACCCAATTGTGCACATGTCCCTGCATGCCGGTAGGCTGTCAGTTGCACTGACGGGGTGTAGCTCAGCTTGGAAGAGCGCCTGCTTTGGGAGCAGGAAGTCGCAGGTTCAAATCCTGTCACCCCGACTCTGTAGTACACATGGTGCAGACCCAATCCCAGAACCCTCAGGAGAACTACGCTGTGAAGAGCGCTGTAGAAAACCTCACACCCACGCGGGTAAAGCTCGTTGTCGAAGTTCCTTTCGAGGAATTGAAGCCGAGCATCGAAGAGGCCTACAAGACCATCGCCACTCAGGTGCAGGTGCCTGGCTTCCGCAAGGGCAAGGTCCCCAACAGGCTCATCGACCAGCGCGTTGGCCGCGGCTACGTTCTGGAAACCGCCATCAATGACGGCCTGAACGGTTTCTACCAGGAAGCTGTATCGGAAACGGGTATCCGTCCGATGAGCCGCCCCGAGGTGGAAATCAGTGAAGTTCCGGACCCCGCCACCGACGAGGGCCAGCTGGTCTTCAACGTCGAGCTGGATGTCCGCCCCGAAATCGAGCTCCCGGACTACTCCGGCCTCGAGGTCACCGTTGAGCCGGCTGAAGTTTCCGACGACGACGTCACCAAGGCACTGGACGAGCTGCGCGGCCGCTTCGGCACCCTCAAGACGGTTGACCGTCCGGCCGCCGACGGCGACTTCCTCACCATGGATCTCGTAGCCAAGGTTGGCGAGGAAGAAATCGATTCCGCTGCAGACCTTTCCTACCAGGTCGGCGCCGGCACCATGCTCGAGGGCATGGACGAAGCAGTCACCGGCCTGTCCGTTGACGAGTCCGCAACCTTCGAGACGAAGCTTGCCGGCGGCGAGCACGCCGGCGAAGACGCCACCGTCACCGTTACGGTCAAGGCCGTCAAGGAGCGCGAGCTTCCCGAGGCCGACGACGACTTCGCCCAGCTGGCCAGCGAATTCGACACCATCGAAGAACTCCGCGAAGACCTGACCAAGCGCGCTGCAGAGTCCAAGCTGATGGAGCAGGGCGTCGAAGCCCGCGACAAGGTCCTGGAGAAGCTGCTGGAAATGATCGAGGTTCCGGTTCCGGAATCCGTCATTGAAGAGCAGCTGGAACAGCACTTCAACTCTGAGAGCGCACACTCCCAGGGCGAAGACCACGACACCGAAGAGCACCGTGCAGAAGTTCGCGAGAACACTGCCGCAGCCTTCAAGAACGAAATCATCCTTGACGCTGTTGCCGACAAGGAAGAGGTAGGCGTCAGCCAGAACGAGCTGATCGACTACATCGTCTCCGCCGCCGGCCAGTACGGCATGGATCCGAACCAGTTCGCGCAGCTGATCGACCAGAGCGGCCAGGTCCCGATGATGGTTGGCGAAGTCCGCCGCCGCAAGGCCCTCGCCAAGGTTCTGGAGCAGGCCAAGGTCACCGACACCGCAGGTGTCGAGATTGACCTGAGCGACTTCGTCCGCCCCGCCGGCGAAGAAGCCCCCGTTGCAGACGCTGAAACCGAAGCCCCCGAGGCTGAGGTTGCCGAAGAGTCGAAGACCGGCGACAAGGCATAATCTTCCCGCCGGGGAACAACTGAACGACGACGACGCCGCTTGCCCGCACGGGCAGGCGGCGTCGTCGTTTAAGCAGTAGGGAGACCGGGGGAGCACGCAGTGCGGAACCCGGGGAAGCGCCGGTGCCAGCCGCCGTCGGCCGCGTGATTTCCCCTGCCTTGGGCTGTGGCGGGCATCGTGCGCCGTCAGCGAACAGCCCGCAAAACCCGAGCAGATCACAGCCGCAACAGGTTAGTGTCCTAGAAGAGATAAACGGCGGGACCAGCTGACGCGGTTAGCGGTTCTGTACCCCGCCAGAGCGAGAGGTCACTCAGTATGGCAATTGCACCCAACACACCCACAATGGCAACGGTGGACCCGGCTAGCCGGGACGACTACATCTACAACCGTCTGCTGCGCGAGCGGATCATCTGGTTGGGCTCGGAAGTCCGGGATGACAACGCGAATGCCATCTGCTCTCAGCTGCTGCTGCTCTCCGCAGAAGACCCTGAGAAGGACATCTTCCTTTACATCAACTCTCCGGGCGGATCGGTGACGGCCGGAATGGCCATCTACGACACGATGCAGTTCATCCCGAACGACGTCGTCACCGTGGCAACCGGGCTGGCAGCGTCCATGGGACAGTTCCTGCTCTCCTCCGGCACCAAGGGCAAGCGCTACGCCACGCCGCATGCCCGCATCCTCATGCACCAGCCCTCCGGTGGCATCGGCGGCACCGCCTCCGACATCCGCATCCAGGCTGAACTGATCCTGCACATGAAGCAGGTCATGGCCGAGCTCACGGCCGAGCAGACCGGCCAGTCGGTGGAAACCATCCTGAAGGACAACGACCGCGACAAGTGGTTCACGGCTCCGGAAGCACTGGAGTACGGCTTCTTCGACAAGATCTCCGCGCATGCCGGCGGCGTCACGGGCGGCGGCGGAACTGACCAGGACAAGGGCGCAGCCCCGGTCGAGGACTGACGCTTCCTCCTTAGCCAGCGCACCTTTCTTAGACTTCAGGAGTAATTTATGAACACCCATTTTGGAACCGCAGGCGGCTCGGCACCGCAGATGCCGTCCAGCCGCTACGTGCTGCCGCAGTTCGAGGAGCGCACGCCGTACGGCTTCAAGCGCCAGGACCCGTACACCAAGCTGTTTGAGGACCGCATCATCTTCCTCGGTGTCCAGGTCGACGACGCCTCCGCCGACGATGTCATGGCCCAGCTGCTGGTCCTTGAGTCCAACGACCCGGACCGCGACATCACCCTGTACATCAACTCTCCGGGCGGTTCGTTCACGGCCATGACGGCCATCTACGACACCATGCAGTACATCCGTCCGGAAATCCAGACGGTCTGCCTGGGCCAGGCAGCCAGTGCCGCAGCCGTGCTGCTGGCCGCCGGAACCCCGGGCAAGCGCCTGGCGCTGCCGAACGCCCGCGTGCTGATCCACCAGCCTGCACTGGGTGGCGGCGAGCGTGGACAGGCATCTGACCTGGAAATCCAGGCGGCCGAAGTCATGCGCATGCGCACCTGGCTCGAGGACACCCTGGCGCTGCACTCGAACCACACCTCCGAGGAAGTGAACCGGGACATCGAGCGTGACAAGATCCTCACCGCCGCCGGTGCCCTTGAGTACGGCCTGATCGACCAGGTGCTTGATTCCCGCAAGATCAAGACCCCGGCCATCAACCGGATGTAACTGCTTCCAATAGGCCCGTGGTGCGAAATTACGCACCACGGGCCTTTTGGTTGCTGAATCGCTCAGCCAATTGTCCTAGAGTGGAACATGGCTGACCGGCCGAGCCCGCCCCCGTCTGGGGACGGAGTCCGGCGCTGTTGGAACGATGGACCATCTAAGGGGACTGAATTATGGCTCGCATTGGTGAGAGCACCGATCTGCTCAAGTGCTCCTTCTGTGGAAAGAGCCAGAAGCAGGTCCGCAAGCTCATTGCCGGCCCCGGGGTCTACATCTGCGACGAATGCATTGACCTGTGCAACGAAATCATCGAAGAGGAACTCTCCGAGGTGGCGGATCTGGGCACCTTCGAGCTGCCCAAGCCGCGCGAAATCTTCGATTCCCTGCAGGAATACGTGATCGGCCAGGAACCGGCCAAGCGCTCCCTCGCCGTCGCCGTCTACAACCATTACAAGCGCATCCAGGCCGGCCACGCGCCGCGGAACACCGGCAACCTTTCCGACGCCGTGATGTCCGACGACGTGGAGATCGGCAAGTCCAACATCCTGCTGATCGGCCCCACCGGCTGCGGCAAGACCTATCTGGCTCAGACCTTGGCCCGCCGCTTGAACGTGCCCTTCGCCGTCGCCGACGCCACGGCACTCACCGAAGCCGGTTATGTGGGCGAGGATGTCGAGAACATCCTGCTGAAGCTGATCCAGGCCGCCGACTACGACGTCAAGAAGGCCGAGCAGGGCATCATCTACATTGACGAGATCGACAAGATCTCGCGCAAGAGCGAGAACCCCTCGATCACCCGCGACGTGTCCGGCGAGGGCGTGCAGCAGGCGCTCCTCAAGATCCTTGAAGGCACGGTTGCCTCCGTCCCGCCGCAGGGCGGCCGCAAGCACCCGCATCAGGAATTCATCCAGATCGACACCACCAATGTGCTGTTCATCGTGGCCGGTGCTTTTGCCGGACTGGAAGAAATCATCGGCTCCAGGTCCGGACGGAAGGGCATCGGCTTCGGCGCTCCGCTGAACGAGAACGCCAAGGAAGCCGATTCCTACGCCGAAGTCATGCCTGAGGACCTGCTGAAGTTCGGTTTGATTCCTGAATTCATCGGCCGGCTCCCGGTCATCACCACGGTGTCCAGCCTGGACCGCGCCGCGTTGATCCGGATTCTTACCGAACCCAAGAACGCCCTGGTCAAGCAGTTCCAGAAGATGTTCCAGCTCGACGGCGTGGAGCTCACCTTTGAGCCTGCCGCCCTGGACGCCATTGCCGACGCCGCACTGTCCCGCGGCACCGGGGCCCGCGGATTGCGTGCCATCCTCGAAGAGGTGCTGCTGCCGGTCATGTTTGACCTGCCCAGCCGCGACGACGTCGCGACCGTGGTCATCACCGAGGACGTCGTGACACAGAAGGCCGAGCCCACGCTGATTTCCCAGGCCGTGGCGACCAAGCGCCGGAACAAATCCGCCTGATCAGCGGTTGCCCCAACCAACGATCCGCATAACCCTTGAAGGAGTTTGCCTTGACCTCGCCTGACGCTGCAGCAAAAGCTGATTTCTGGTTTGACCCGACCTGCCCGTTCGCCTGGGTGACCTCCCGTTGGATGGACGAAGTCGAGAAGGTCCGTGATGTCCGCACCTCGTGGCACGTCATGAGCCTGGCCGTCCTGAATGAGGGACGGGATCTGCCCGAGGATTACCAGGAACGCATGGAGGCAGCCTGGCGTCCGGTGCGCGTGATCATCGCCGCGCAGGAACTGCACGGTGCAGAGTACATCAAGAAGCTCTACGACGCGATGGGCACGCGCATCCACATCGGTGCCGACAAGGACTTCACCGCAGTGATCCGGGAAGCCCTGGAGGAGGTGGGCCTGCCGGCTGACCTGGCGCAGTACGCCGACAGCGACGCGTTCGACACCCAGCTGCGTGCCTCGCACCAGGAAGCCACCTCCCGGGTGGGCGACGACGTCGGAACCCCCGTGGTCGCGTTCAACGGCACCGCGTTCTTCGGTCCGGTGCTGACCCGCATTCCGCGCGGCGAGGAAGCGGGCCGGATGTTTGACGGCGCCGTCATGCTGGCCGAGAACCCGGCCTTCTTCGAGATCAAGCGCAGCCGTACCGAGCGCCCGCAGTTCGACTGAACCAGCCGACACACCAAAAACCAACTGACACACTCAGACACAGGAAAGCCCCGCCGGAAGATACATCCGGCGGGGCTTTCTCCGTCCCTGCGGACGGAGGCTTCTACTCGGCCGGAGGAGCCAGCTCGACGTCGGAGACGGCCAGTTCGCCGTCGCCCGTTGCCAGGGACAGCTCACGCACGTTGCCAGCCGCCTTCAGATCGGCCAGCCCGGCCTCCAGCTGGACCACCTGGGCTGCGGAAGCCGTGACGGCGGCCTTGAGGACCTCCGTGCGCTGCTTGACCTTGGCCTCGGACTTGGCCTTGCGGATGCCGCCCAGGGCGGTTGCCACCGTGGCGAGGATCCCGGCGTCGGCCTCCGCAACGGCTGCGGACAGCGCATCGACGTTCGGCCACGGCGCGCGGTGCACCGAGCCGTTCCGCCACCAGCCCCAGACCTCTTCGGTCGCGAAGGGCAGGAACGGAGCGAACAGACGCAGCAGCGCATCCAGGGTGGTGGCCAGGGTGGCCAGCACGGAGGCCTGCTCTTCTTCGCCGAACGCACCGTAGGCGCGGTCCTTGATCAGCTCCACGTAGTCATCGGTGAAGGACCAGAAGAAGGACTCACTCAGCTGCAGGGCCTTGGCATAGTCATAGTTCTCAAATGCCTTGGTGGAGGCATTCACAACCTCGGCCAGCTGCTTGAGCAGTGCGGAGTCCAGCGCGTTGGTGATCACCGAGGTGTCGGCGGTGAGAACGTTCTGTTCCGTGGCACCCAGGTTCAGCACGAACTTGGAGGCATTGAGCAGCTTGATGGCCAGGCGGCGGCCAATCTTCATCTGCGCAATCTCGTAGGCCGTGTCGGCACCGAGCTTGGCCGAGGCCGCCCAGTAGCGGACGGCGTCGGAGCCGTAGTCGTTGAGCACATCGGTGGGGACCACCACGTTGCCCTTGGACTTGGACATCTTCTTGCGGTCCGGATCCAGGATCCAGCCCGAGATGGCGGCGTGCTTCCACGGCGCTGCGTGGTTCAGCGCGTCGGCGCGGACCACGGAGGAGAACAGCCAGGTGCGGATGATGTCGTGCCCCTGCGGGCGCAGATCAAAGGGGAAGACCTTGGCAAACAGGTCCTCATCCCGGCTCCAGCCGCCCACAATCTGCGGCGTCAGGGACGACGTGGCCCAGGTGTCCAGGACATCGGCGTCGCCGACAAAGCCGCCGGGCTGATTGCGCTGGTCCTCCGAGTAGCCCGGGGCCGGCTCCGCGGCCGGATCCACCGGCAGCGACTCGGACGCGGGCAGCACCGGATTCTCGTAGTCCGGGTTGCCGGAGGCATCCAGCGGATACCAGACCGGAACGGGGACGCCGAAGAAGCGCTGGCGGGAGACCAGCCAGTCACCGTTCAGGCCCTCGATCCAGTTTTCGTAACGTGAACGCATGAACGCCGGATGGAAGTCGATCTCCTTGCCGCGGGCGATCAGGCGTCCCCGGCGGTCCTCGTCCCGTCCGCCGTTGCGGATGTACCACTGGCGGCTGGTGACTACCTCCAGCGGCTTGTCGCCCTTTTCGAAGAAGTTCACCGGGTGCGTGATCTTCTTCGGTTCTCCCTCGAGGTCGCCGCTTTCGCGCAGCATCTCCACGACGGCTTCCTTGGCGCTGAAGACGGTCTTGGCGGCCACGGCGGCGTAGTTTTCCTTCGCCTTTTCCGTGGTGATCCACTCCGGCGTTTCGGCCAGCAGGCGGCCGTCACGGCCGACGACGGCGCGGGTGGGCAGGTTCAGTTCCCGCCACCAGGTGACGTCGGTCTGGTCGCCGAAAGTACAGATCATCGCGATGCCCGAACCCTTGTCCGGCTTGGCCAGCGGATGAGCGCGGACCTGGACCTCGACGTCGAACAGCGGGGACGTGACCGTGGTGCCGAACAGGCGCTGGTAACGCTCGTCGTCGGGGTGTGCGACCAGGGCGACGCAGGCGGGAAGCAGCTCCGGACGGGTGGTCTCCACGAAGATCTTTTCGCCGTCGGGGGCATGGAAGCTGATCCGGTGGTAGGCGCCGGGCTGCTCGCGGTCCTCCACCTCGGCCTGGGCGACCGCGGTGCGGAAGGTGACGTCCCAGAGCGTGGGAGCCTCCGACATGTAGGCATCGCCGGCCTTGAGGTTCTCCAGGAAGGCGCGCTGGCTGACGGCGCGGGAGTTGTCATCGATGGTGCGGTAGGTGCGGGTCCAGTCCACGGACAGGCCCAGGGTGGAGAAGAGGTCCTCAAAGACCTTCTCGTCCTCCACAGCCAGCTCCTCGCACAGCTCGATGAAGTTCCGGCGGGAGATGACGTCGAAGTCGCGCTGGTTCTTCGGTGCGGTGGCCGGCGGGCGGTAGTCCGGATCGTAGGGCTTGGTCGGATCGCAGCGGACGCCGTAGTAGTTCTGCACCCGGCGCTCGGTGGGCAGGCCGTTGTCGTCCCAGCCCATCGGGTAGAACACGTTCTTGCCGGTCATGCGCTTGTAGCGGGCCATGACGTCGGTCTGCGTGTAGGAGAACATGTGTCCCACGTGCAGTGAACCGGAAGCCGTGGGCGGGGGAGTGTCGATCGAGTAGACGTCCTCGCGGACCGTGTCTTCGTTGAACGCGTACGTTCCCTCTTCGCGCCAGCGGCGGCTCAGGGTTGCTTCAAGGCCCTCGAGGGCGGGCTTGTCGGGGACGGATACGGTCTTGGGTGCGTTGTCGGGCGTGTCTGTGCCCGGAAAGTTTTCAGCCATGGTTCCATTCTTTCACGCGGGCGGTATGGCGTGCGGCACTGTGCGCTGTGATGCGGAATTGGCGGACGCGGCGGTGCCGGTGATGCCGTGTTTGGCAGGCCCGGTCTTGCTGCCCGCACCGGTTCCCACTCCTTGGTATCTGCTGGGGCAGGTGGGACCCCACAGGCCACAGGAGTAACGAAGGGTGGGAATCAGTGCGCGGCGCCGGACCGTTTCCAGATCCGTGGCACCAGGCGGGCCACGACTCTGTGGCGGCCCGCTCCTGTGCGGCGACGACACTCCTCTGCGCAACGCCGCCGCTGCGCAACGACACCCCGGAGCACAACCCCTCCGCCACAGGCCGGGAACCGATGCGCCCTGTCTACAGATCTGGCCTTCCCATGGCGCCGATACTCCAACGGAATAATGCTCGGGGCATGAACAGCCTCGAAGTATTCCTGAGGTTCCACCATGGTGCCGCGCGATTCAGTACCCTCACGGCGAACGGCTTCACGCGGGCCGAGATCGACCGAGCAGTGCGGAGTGGAACGGTGTTGCGGCCCGGCCCCGGCATCTATGCCCTGCACGATGCGCCGCCCGAGCTGCTGTTCGCTGCTGCCAGCGGTGTGTCGCTGACCTGCATCAGCGCCGCACGGGTGCTCAATTGGTGGGTGCTGCCCGAGGCGCATCAGGTCCATGTGGTGGCGGACCGGGCAACCCGCCTCGCTGACACCGTTGTGCACCGGGGTCCCCGCACGGGTAAACGCCTCATCGCTGCTCCCGCACAGATCGTCGGAACAGCTTTCCGATGTCTTCCGCCGCTGCCCGCGCTGGTCCTCGCAGAGTTTGCCGTCAGCAGGCAACAAGTGGGGATCCGGACATTGGAACAGCAGTTTTCGGGTCCCAAGGACTGGAAGATTCGGCAGCTCATCGCCGGAATCCGGCCCAGGACTGCATCGCCGCTGGAAGTGTGCGCGCGTTTCCACCTCCAAGCGGCCGGGCTTTCGGTCGAAACGGAGGTTCGCATACCGGGAGTGGGCCGGGTGGACCTAGTTGTGGAAGGACGGCTGCTCGTGGAAATCGACGGATATGAGTTTCACAGTGGAAGGGAGCAATACCGCAGGGACAGGAACCGTTGGAATGCGGCGACGGCGGCAGGATGGATGACACTTCGGATTACTGCTGAGATGGTGCTGCGGAACCCAGAGGGGTTTTTGGCACTCGTTCGGCGTGCACTCGCTGGCTACCCCGCACTGGTTCCCACCCTCTGATTTCTTCTGTGGTTGGTGGGGTCCCATAGGCCACAGGAGTAACGAAGGGTGGGAACCAGTGCGCGTGCGGGAAGGAGAGGCGGTTAGGCGGGTCCCACAGGCCACAGGAGTAACGAAGGGTGGGAACCGGTGCGGGCGGTGGAGTCGGTTCGGGCAGGGGTGCGAGCGCAGGCGGTACGGCAGCGCGCGCGGGCAGGAAGGCGGGGGTGGGAACCAGCAGGCGCCGCGGACAGGCAGGGTCGGCAGGGTCGGCAGGGTCGGGCAGCGCGACCCGGCAGGACGGAGCCGGCAGGACGGAGCGGACAGCGCAGCGGCTGCAGCACGTAATACAGGGCCCGGGACCTGTGGAGCAGGCGGGCCCAATGACTACAGTGGCTGCATGACTTCCGCCGTGCCTTCCCCCGTGCCTTCCCCCGCGCCTTCCCCCGCGCCTTCAGCCGCCCAGTCCAGCCCCGTCCAGCGCGCCAAACGCGCAGTAGTGACCGGAGCAAGCTCAGGAATTGGAGCGGCAGCTGTCCGCGCCCTGCGCGCCTCCGGCTGGGATGTCGTGGCTGTCGCCCGCCGGGAAGAGAAACTGCAGGCGCTCGCCGAGGAAACCGGCGCGCAGACCGTCACCGCAGATGTGACCGACAGCAAATCGGTAACGAAGATGGCCGAAGAGGTGCTGGCCGGCGGGGGAGTGGACGCGCTGATCAACAACGCCGGCGCCGCCTTCGGCATGGACTCGGTGGCCGAGGGCAAGCTCAGCGACTGGGAAGCCATGTACAACGTGAACGTCATCGGAGCACTCCGGGTTACCCAGGCATTCCTGCCCGCCCTGCGCGAATCCGGCCAGGGCTCCATCCTGATGCTGACGTCGACGGCGGCCCTGGCTGCTTACGAAGGCGGCGCCGGTTACTGCGCGGCCAAGTCGGCTGAACAGGCGCTCGCGGAAACCCTGCGCCTGGAAGAGGCGGAAAACAACGTGCGGGTCATCGAGATCCTCCCCGGCATGGTCAAGACAGCGGAGTTCTCCCGGAACCGTCTGGGGAACGAGGAAGCGGCCGAAAAGGTCTACGCCGGCGTCGCGGAGCCGCTCACCGCCGAAGACGTAGCGGATGTCATGGCCTATTCCCTGAACCTTCCCCACCACATCAACCTGGACAAGGTAGTGCTGCGCCCGCTGGCCCAGGCAGCAAACCACAAGGTCATCCGCCGGTAACGGCCATCCGCCGGCCAACGCGTTGCCGCAGCGGGCACGGCACGCCTTCGGTGTACTTCGACATCGCCGGGGCCGTGGCCTAAACTGGCGGGAGCAGCTTTGACCCGGCCATCACCGGTGAGCTTCCGGAAGAACAGCCCTGCCACTGCAACACGGGGCCCAGTAGAACCGGACGGGTAAGCCCGTCACAGCAGTCAACGAGCGGCAGCCCGGTTCGGCGGCGCATTGTTTTGCAGTTCACTGCAACGCACGGCGCGGACGACGACGGCGGCAAGCGAGGTGGTACCGCGGATTTCCGCAGGCTTTGAGCCGGCAAGGATTCCGCCCTCGCATCCTGTTTTTCACCAGAATTACTTGCCGCTATCAGGATGACGAATATGCCCTCTATCTATCCCAAGGCCACTACGGCCGCCGCCCCGGCAGAAAACGCCGCCCCGTCTTCCCCCCGGTTTCCGGAACTCGAAGAACGCGTTCTGAAGTACTGGGACAAGGACGGCACCTTCCAGGCCTCGATTGATGCACGGCCTGCCGGCAAAGACGGCGCCAACGAATTTGTCTTCTACGACGGCCCTCCCTTCGCCAACGGCCTGCCGCACTACGGGCACCTGCTCACCGGCTACGCCAAGGACCTGGTGGCCCGCTACCAGACCCAGCGCGGCCGCCGAGTCGAGCGCCGCTTCGGCTGGGACACGCACGGCCTGCCCGCTGAACTTGAGGCAATGAAGCAGCTGGGCATGTCCGACAAGGTCCAGATCGAGAAGATGGGCATCGACAAGTTCAACGACGCCTGTCGTGCCTCGGTCATGGAATATGCCGGCGAGTGGCGGGACTACGTCACGCGCCAGGCCCGCTGGGTGGACTTCGAGAACGACTACAAGACACTCAATGTCGACTACATGGAATCGGTCATCTGGGCCTTCAAGACCCTGCATGAAAAGGGCCTGACCTACAGCGGCTTCCGCGTGCTGCCGTACTGCTGGAAGGACGAGACGCCGCTGTCCAACCATGAACTGCGCATGGACGACGACGTCTACAAGGACCGCCAGGACCAGACTGTCACGGTGACCTTCCCGATCACCGCCGGCGACAACGTGCTCTCCGCCGAGCTCGAGGGCGTTCTCGCTATCGCCTGGACCACCACGCCCTGGACCCTGCCCACCAACATGGCCCTCGCCGTCGGGCCCTCCGTCCGCTACGCCGTGGTGCCCGCCGGCCCCAACGGCACCCCGCAGGGCGATCCGGCCGCCCGCTACCTGCTCGCCGAAGACCTGGTGGGTGCCTACGCCAAGGACCTGGGGTACGACGACGCCGACGCCGCCCGTGCGGCCGTCACCGCCGTGCACCTGGGCAACGACCTCGCCGGACTGCGCTACGCGCCGCTGTGGAACTACTACACCGACACCGAGAAGTGGGGCACGGCCAACGCCTGGCAGATCGTCACCGCCGACTACGTCACCACGACCGACGGCACCGGCATCGTCCACCAGGCTCCCGCCTACGGTGAGGACGACCAGAAGATCTGTGAAGCCAATGGCATCCCGGTGATCCTCTCCGTGGACGAGGGGGGCAAGTTCCTGCCCATGTTTGGCGACGGCCCCCTGGCCGACATTGCCGGCCAGCAGGTCTTCGACGCGAACAAGGCGATCACCAAGGTGCTGCGCGCCGACGGCCGCCTGCTGCGCCAGGCCAGCTACGAGCACAGCTACCCGCACTGCTGGCGCTGCCGCAACCCGCTGATCTACAAGGCGGTCTCCTCCTGGTTCGTCGAGGTCACCAAGGTCAAGGACCGCATGGTGGAGCTGAACCAGCAGATCAACTGGATCCCGGACAACGTCAAGGACGGCCAGTTCGGCAAGTGGATCGAAAACGCGCGTGACTGGTCCATCAGCCGCAACCGCTACTGGGGCAGCCCCATCCCGGTCTGGGTCTCCGACGACCCCAACTACCCCCGCACCGACGTGTACGGTTCGCTAGCGGAACTGAAGGCCGACTTCGGCCGCCTGCCGGTGAACAAGGCCGGCGAGCCCGACCTGCACCGACCGTTCATCGACGAGCTGACCCGCCCCAACCCGGATGACCCCCGCACCCCGGAAGAGGGCCAGTCCACCATGCGCCGCGTGGAGGACGTGCTGGACGTCTGGTTCGACTCCGGTTCCATGCCGTACGCCCAGGTGCATTACCCGCACGAAAACGCCGAGTGGTTCGAGAATCACAACCCGGGCGACTTCATCGTCGAGTACATCGGCCAGACCCGCGGCTGGTTCTACACCCTGCACGTCCTGGCGACGGCACTGTTTGACCGTCCGGCGTTCCGCAACGTGATCAGCCACGGCATCGTGCTGGGCTCGGACGGGCAGAAAATGTCCAAGTCCCTGCGCAACTACCCGGACGTCTCCGAGGTCCTGGACCGCGACGGCTCCGACGCCATGCGCTGGTTCCTGATGTCCTCGCCGATCCTGCGCGGCGGCAACCTTGTTGTCACCGAACAGGGCATCCGCGAGGCAGTCCGCCAGGTCATCCTGCCGCTGTGGAACGTGTGGCACTTCTTCACGCTCTACACCAACGCCGCGGACAACGGCAACGGCTATGAGGCCAAGGCCCGCTACGAGTCCAGCGAACCGCTGGACAACTACATGCTCGCCGCCACCGGCGACCTGGTGCGGACCATGACCGGGCAGCTGGACAGCTACGACGTGTCCGAGGCCTGCGAAACGCTGCGCCAGTACATGGACACGCTGACCAACTGGTACATCCGCCGCAGCCGCAACCGCTTCTTCGACGAAGACGCCCAGGCCTTCGACGTGCTCTACACCTGCCTGGAAACGGTCTGCCGGGTCGCCGCCCCGCTGCTGCCGCTGATCTCCGAAGAGATCTGGCGCGGCCTCACCGGCGGACGATCGGTGCACCTGACCGATTGGCCGGACGCCGATCTGTTCCCGCAGGACGAGGCCCTGGTGGACCGCATGGACCGCACCCGCCGGATCGCCTCGGTGGGTTCCTCGCTGCGCAAGGCCGCGAACCTGCGGGTGCGCCTGCCGCTGTCCGAAATGACGGTCGTCGCCCCCGACGCCGAGGCGCTGCAGGGCCAGTTCGCCGCCATCATCGCTGACGAGCTGAACCTGAAGTCAGTCCGGCTGATGGAGGCGGCCGCCGCTGACCCGGCCGAGTTCGGCATCACGCAGAAGCTTGTGGTGAATGCCCGTGCCGCGGGTCCGCGC
The DNA here is from genome assembly GCF_030125545.1 of Arthrobacter sp. zg-Y1219. Classification (NCBI taxonomy): domain Bacteria; kingdom Bacillati; phylum Actinomycetota; class Actinomycetes; order Micrococcales; family Micrococcaceae; genus Arthrobacter; species Arthrobacter sp. zg-Y1219. The sequence continues at coordinate 2,882 of NZ_JASKLY010000004.1, read as the reverse complement.
CTGGGCAAGAACGTCCAGACCGCGATCAAGGCCTCCAAATCCGGCGACTGGTCGGTGGACGACGCCGGAACCGTCACCGCCGGCGGCCTTGAACTGCAGCCGCAGGAATACACGCTGGAAACGGTCGTGGAAACCGCCGACGGCGAGTCCTCCAAGGCAGTCTCAGTCCTGCCCGGCGGCGGCTTCCTGGTGCTGAACACCGAGGTCACCCCGGAGCTGGCTGCCGAGGGCACTGCCCGCGACGGCATCCGCGCCATCCAGCAGGCCCGCCGCGACGCGAACCTGCACATCAGCGACCACATCCGCACCGTGGTCAAAACGTCGCCGTCGTCCGCCGCGGCGCTCGAGGCGAATGCCGAACTGATCAAGTCCGAAACCCTGACCGACGAGCTGGTTCTCACGGCAGTTACCCTTGCCGACGACGATGAAGAATTCACCGTCACCCTGGAGAAGATTTAATGAGCATGTCTGACGGACCCTCCGGAGCAATTGACGGTTTTTCCGTTGAGAGCGTCTATGCCGAGCTGCTGAGCCGGGCGCCGGAAAACAAGATGGAGCCCCGGATGGCTCCGCTGTTCCGGGCCATGGAGGTGCTCGGGGAGCCGAACAAGGCGTTCCCGATCATCCACATCACCGGCACCAACGGCAAGACGTCCACGGCGCGGATGATCGAAGCCGGACTGCGTGCCTACGGGCTGCGCACCGGCCGGTACACCAGCCCGCACCTGAGCAAGGTCACCGAGCGGATCAGCATCGACGGCGAACCCGTTTCCGATGAGACGTTTGTGCGGATCTGGGACGAAATCCACCCCTACCTGGACATCGTCGACGGCGAACTGACTGCCGCCGGAGAGCCGCGCCTGACCTACTTTGAGGCCGTTACCATCCTGGCGTTCGCGGTCTTCGCCGACGAACCGGTGGACGTGGCGGTCATTGAAGTGGGCCTGGGCGGCATCACCGACGCCACCAACGTGGGCGACGGTTCGGTCTCCGTGATCACCCCGATCTCCCTGGACCACACCGAGCTGCTGGGCGACGACGTCGCCGACATCGCCATGGAAAAGGCCGGCATCATCAAGGAAAACGGCTTCCTGATCAGTGCCGCCCAGCCGATGGAGGCGGCCCAGGTGCTGCTGGAGAAGGCCCGTGAAATGGGCATCCCGTACCGCTTCGAGGGCGTGGAGTTCGGCATCGAATCCCGGGTCATGGCAGTGGGCGGGCAGATGCTCACCATCGCCGGACTCGCCGGACGCTACGAGGACCTGCTGCTTCCGCTGCACGGCAAGCACCAGGCCGAAAATGCCGCCGTCGCCGTCGCTGCGCTGGAGGCCTTCATCGGCGGAGGAACCAAGGAACTGGATGTGGAGCTGCTGCGCACCGGGTTCTCCACCGTCACCTCGCCCGGCCGCATGGAAGTGGTGCGGACCGCCCCCACCATCGTGGTGGACGCCGCGCACAACCCGGCAGGCGCCAAAGCCGCTGCAGAGGCTGTGCTGGAAGCGTTCAGCTTCACCTCCCTGGTACTGGTGGTGGGGATTCTGGCGGAGAAGGACGCCGTCGGGATCCTGACCGAACTGCGCGAGACGCTCGGCGACCAGATCGCCGGAGTCTGCCTCACGCAGTCCAGCTCGCCGCGGGCCCTTTCGGCCGAAGACCTGGTTCAGGACGCCGTCGACGCCGGCTTTGCCGATGCGGACCTGCAGGTGGAACCAGGCCTGGACAACGCACTGGAGTGGGCCGTCGCCAAGGCCGAAGAGAACAATGACCTGGCCGGCGGTGTCCTGATCATTGGGTCCATCACCGTGGTGGCCGAAGCGCGCACCCTCTTGGGGAAGTAAGGGCCATGGCAAAGCTGACCAAAGCCCAGCGCGAGTGGCGCCCGGGCATGCCCAAAAAGCGGCGCTCCGTGCGCATCATGTTCGCCTCCGTGGTCCTTACGCTGGAAGCGTTCCTGGTGATCTTCGCAACGCTCGCCGTTTTTGGCCTGCAGCGCGACGTCCTGAATCCCGCGATAATCCTCAGCGGCGGCCTCGTCCTGAGCGCAGCACTGATCGCAACCTGCGCGTTTCTGTCCAAGCCGGCCGGTCCGGTGATCGGCTGGATCCTTCAGCTGGTGATCATCGCCACCGGCTTCCTGGAGCCGATGATGTTCCTGGTCGGAGCGCTCTTCGCCGGCACCTGGTGGTACGCGCTGAAGACGGGCATGCGGCTGGACCGCGAAAACCGCCAGCGGGACCGCGAGCAGGAGGAATGGGAAAAAGCCCATCCCGAAGGCTCGGCAGGCTCCGGCACTGCCGGCGAAGCGGCCACAGACTAGGCTTAGACCAGAAATCCGCAACTTGGCAAGGAGATTTACCGTGAGCACCGAGCGCACACTTGTACTGATCAAACCCGACGGCGTGGAGCGGAACCTCTCCGGAGCCATCTTGGCGCGCGTTGAAGCCAAGGGCTACACCCTGGCCGAGCTGAAGAAGGTGGAGGCCACCCGCGCCGTGCTCGAGGAGCACTACGCCGAGCACGAGGGCAAGCCGTTCTACGAACCGCTGGTGGAGTTCATGCTCAGCGGCCCGATCGTCGCGGCCATTTTTGAGGGCGAACGGGTCATTGAAGGCTTCCGGTCCCTGGCCGGAACCACCGATCCGACCACTGCCGCCCCGGGCACCATCCGCGGCGACTTCGGCCGCGACTGGGGCACGGCCGTGCAGCAGAACCTCGTGCACGGTTCGGATTCCCCCGAGTCCGCGGCCCGTGAAATCGGCATCTGGTTCGGCAAGTAGTTTTTACCCCGGGGAGCAGTTCCCCGGACAAAAGAGGAGGGCGGGCCCCCCCCGGGGGCGGGCGCCCCATTTGTGGTTTTGCCGCGGGCGGGCCGAGGGGCACCG
>NZ_JASKLY010000003.1:0-345953 GCF_030125545.1 Arthrobacter sp. zg-Y1219 | reverse complement strand
CCTTTTTTTTTTACCCGGGGGGACGTGTCCCCCCAAAACACGGGCTGCCCGCCCCCCAGGGGGGGCCGCCCTCCTCTTTTGTCTGTTCCCCGCTTACGGACCTAGGGAATCAGGCGTTCGGCGCGCAGCCGGTCAAAGAGTTCGATGAAGGCATCCTCCGTGCGGCGGTATCCGGTGAAGCCGGCCACCCGGCTCTTGCTCATGTCGGTGAGGACCTCCATTTTCCGGCCGAGGTCAGCGTCGGTGTGCCACCACGTTGCCAGCCGGCCGAGCTCGGGCTCTGCCAGTCCGTCCCGCACTGCCAGCTTGGTCCAGGCCTCGGACATGTCAGCCATCTGCACTTCCAGCGGCTGCGGCTCGGTGTCAAAGCCGGCGGGCTCGACGCCGAACCAGGCCGCCAGACGCGGCCAGAGGGAGCGCCAGCGGAAGACGTCGCCGTTGACCACGTTGAACGCCTCGTTGGCGGTGTGCTCATCGGTGGCGGCCCACACCATGTGCTCGGCGAGAAGGCCGGCGTCGGTCATGTCGGTGACGGAGTTCCACTGGGTTTCGGAGCCGGGGAAGGTGAACGGCAGTCCGAGTTCCCGGCACAGCGTTGCCTGTGCGGCCAGGGTCTGGCCCATGTTCATGGCATTGCCGACGGCGAATCCGATCACCGTGTGGGCCCGGTGCACCGACCAAGCGAAGCCCTGGCGGTCGGCCGCAGCCATCAGTTCGTCTTCCTGCGCGTAGTAGAAGTTGTCCACCGGCAGTCGGGGTTCGTTTTCGGAGAAGGGGGTGTCGGGCATTTCCCCTTCACCGTAGGCCTCGAAGGGACCCATGTAGTGCTTGAGTCCGGTCATCAGGGCCACGTGTTCCACCGGAGCGTGTTCCAGTGCGGTCAGCAGGTTCCGGACCATGGCTGAGTTGACGGCAATATTTTCGACCTCGGTGTCCTGGCGGGACCAGGAGGTGAAGAACACATGCGTCGGCTGCAGGTCGCCCAGCGCTGCGGCGAGGCTCTCCGGCGAGGTCAGGTCAGCTGCCACCGGGACGACGCCGGGGCGCGCCTCCGGCGCGTTGGCCGAGGCTCCCTTCCGCGACAGGGCCAGGACCGTCCAGCCCTGGCTCGCCAGGAGGTCAACGATTGCGGCACCTGCGATTCCGGTGGCACCGGCCACGAGGGCAGTGCGGGCGGAGTGGTCGGCTTGGTGCACGGGGATGGTTCTCAGCATGGTTCTCCTGCAGAAGTGGGGGTAGGCGCGCATGCGGCAAAAGGAATCCTGCCGATGCTGTTGTAGGCGACAACAGGACACCGGCCGCGGAAATTCCTGACGTCCGGCGTCCTTGCCCCTAGGCTGGGCGGATGGCACACATCTACCAAGCAGATCTGCATCCGGGCAAGATGGAACTCATCTCCTCCTGGCTGCCCACCACCGACTGGTTTCCCGGCGCCGGCCCGCTGGCCATCGAGGGGGTGGGCGCCTTCCGTTTTGATGATCCCGACGGCGAAGTCGGCATTGAAACCCATCTCGTGGCCGCCGGGGCGAACGTGCTCCAGGTTCCCCTGACATACCGGGGCGCGCCCCTCGAAGGCGCTGAAGCGTTCCTGATCAGCACCATGGAGCATTCGGTGCTGGGCCGGCGCTGGGTCTATGACGCCTGCGGGGACCCCGCCTACGGACAGGCGCTGGCAGTTTCCATCCTGACCGGGCAGGGGCAGGCGGCCCAGTATTACGAGAAGGACGGCGTCCGGGAACAGATTCCGGAGACCATCACTGTCCGTGCCGGCGGACTGCCCGACGGCGCGGAGTTGGCTGAAGGGCCCCAGCCGGGACCCGCGGACCTGCCCGTCACGCGGATTCGGTCCGGAGACTGGGAGCTCTCCGTCGTGAGGGTGCTTGATCTCGGGGGAGAGGCCGTATCCGATCCCGCCCTGACCGCCGGCTGGAACGGGCAGGACATTCCGGTCCTGCTTGCCTGGGCCCTGCCGGTTGGCTGATCCGCTGTCCGGGCGCTGTCCGGGCGCGCTGTCCGGGGCGGAAGCTCAGCCGAGGAAGGAGTTGATGAACCGGAAGAAGATCGAAGCGGCGGTGGCGACCCAGAGCAGGGAAACAATGACCCAGGCCCACTCCGAGGTGAACTTCACGAGTGCGGCCGGTGCCGGCAGGACACCGCGGGCCAGGTTGCGGACTGTGGTGAAGACAAACAGCGGAATCATGGCAGCCCACACCACGATGCAGTAAATGCACAGCACGTAGATGTCGAACAGTGCCTGGCTCCATAGCCAGACCACGAACACCATGCCCAGGGTGACGCCCGCCTGCAACCCGAGCCAGTACCAGCGCTGGAAGCCGGCGCCGGCCAGCATGGCGACGGCGGTGGTGATCACCACCGCGAATGCCACGATCCCGATGAGGGGATTGGGGAAGCCGAAGATCGAGGCCTGCCAGGTCTGGAACACGGTGCCGCAGGAGACCCAGGGGCTGATGTCGCAGCTGGTGATGTAGTTGGCGTCGGCGTATACGCGCAGCCGTTCCAGAACCAGGATGGAAGAAGCCAGCCAGCCGACGGCGCCGGAGATAAGCAGGATCCAGGCAAAACCGCGCTCCGGCGCCCGCTGTTCGGCGGGCCGGCGGGTAACTTGCTGATTGGCGGTGCTGGAAGGCACTGGGATCTCCTTTGGCGGGTGCTGATATGTGTCGAGTCTATGCGCTGCTGCGGGCCAAAAAGTCGGGTGTGTGAGATAATGACTGTGGCTGATGGCGGAACCACATTCCGCCGCCGGTCCAGCGACAGGCTTCCGGTTCTGTCGGTGATGCTTCCCAAGCAGTTCGCCCATCAATCCGGATGGGAACCAGGGAATCCGCCGATCAGACCTACCCGTAGCGGCAACGTCGTAACGTGCCGACAGGTAGCAGGAAAAGCGCCGCTGGTCTTCGAGTGATACCGCGCCCTACAGCTGGCACGACCTCGGATGACATCCAGACGACTTCCGGCTGGCGGCAGGCAACTGATGCCCCCCGCACAGCCGACACATTGCCCGCTGGGCATTGGAATGTGGCCAGTGCCGCAGGGGCCGGAGCGAAGCATTTTATGAGTGATGCACTGAATAATGACCTAGCAGCCAGTAAAGAACCCGCGGAATCAGCGCCGGAGGCAAACTCCGCGCAGGTTGGAGATTCCAGCGAGATCAAAGCGCCCGCCAAACGGGCCACCCGCAGCCGCCGCAAGTCGGTGGCTGCTTCTGCACCAGCCGAAAGTTCCGCCGGGACCGCCGGCACGACGACGGCCGCGGACACCGCCGATACGACGGCGGCCGCAGAAGCGCCGGCCGCAGAAGCGCCTGCTGCTGACGCCGCCGAAAAGCCGAAGCGCGTGCGGGCCTCCCGCCGCAAGACCGTTCCCGCCGGTTCCGCTGCCTCCGCGGCCGCAGGCACGGCAGCAGGGGAAACCGCCGCTGACGTGTTGTCCCCGGCAGCCGAGGAAGCCCCTGCTGAAGCCCCTGCTGAAGCCCCTGCTGAAGCCCCGGCTTCAGAGAACGAGACCCCTGCCGAAGCGGCACCGGTGAAGGCCGTCCGCCGTCGTCGTGCCCCTGCCAAGAAGGCAGCGGAAGCGCCGGAGGCCGAAACTCCGGAGGCCGCTTCGGTTTCCGAAACCGCAGCTGTTCCGGCCGAAGCGGCCGTCGCTGACGCGCCGGAAGCAGCTGCCGCCCCGGAAGCAGCCGAAACCAAGGCTGCACCGAAGACGCGCACCCGCCGCCGCCCGGCCAAGGCAGCAGCGGAAAAGGCACCGGAGGCATCGGCCCCGGCCGAGAACGCCGCCGCGGACGTCTCCGCAAAGGAAGACACGCCCGCAGCGCCGGCGCCGGTGGCGGAGGAAGCAGAGGAAGCCGAGGAGCTTTCCAGCCTGAACCCCTTTGCCATTCCGGCGCTGCCGCTCTTCCACGCACCGGATCTGACCTCGGTCCGTGCCGTTCCCGTGCCGGAGGCCGGCGAGGACGCCGAAGAGGACGAGGATTCCACCGAAGACGCAAACCGCAGCCGGCGCCGCAGCCGCCGCGGGCGCAACCGCACCCGCAGCGAATCCCCGAATGCGGCCGGCGCGGACTCCGAGCAGGAGGCTGCCCCCGAGGAAGCCGCAGCCGGACCGGACACCGCCGAGGGCGTGACCTCACGCCGTCGCCGCCGTCGCCGCCGCGGCGATGCAGACCTTGAGCTGACCGGCGGAGCCGACGACGATCCGCCCAACACGGTGACCCGCGTCCGTGCGCCGCGTGCGCACGCTGAAGCACCCGTCTCGGACCGCGTCACCAGCGTCAAGGGTTCCACGCGCCTTGAAGCCAAGAAGCAGCGCCGCCGCGAGTCCCGCGAGTCCGGCCGCCGCCGCCATGTCATCACCGAGGCCGAGTTCCTGGCCCGGCGCGAGTCCGTCGACCGGCAGATGATCGTCCGCCAGCGTGACGACAGGATCCAGATCGGTGTGCTGGAAGACGGTGTCCTCGCCGAGCACTTCGTCTCCAACACCCAGCAGGACTCCCTGATTGGCAACGTGTATGTCGGCAAGGTCCAGAACGTGCTGCCGAGCATGGAAGCTGCCTTCGTCGACATTGGACGCGGCCGCAATGCCGTGCTGTATGCCGGTGAGGTCAACTGGGACGCCGCCGGCCTCGACGGCCAGCCGCGCCGCATCGAACTGGCGCTGAAATCCGGCGACTCTGTTCTCGTGCAGGTCACCAAGGATCCGGTGGGCCACAAGGGCGCGCGCCTGACCAGTCAGATCTCGCTGCCGGGACGCTACTTGGTCTACGTTCCGGGCGGTTCCATGACGGGCATCTCCCGCAAGCTGCCCGACGTCGAGCGCAACCGGCTGAAGAAGATCCTCAAGGACCACCTGCCCCAGGATGCCGGCGTGATTGTGCGCACGGCCGCCGAAGGCGCGTCCGAAGAGGAGCTGATGAATGACATCAACCGGCTCCGGGCGCAGTGGGAAACCATTGATGCCAAGGCGAAGTCCACCAAGACCCTGGCGCCTGAGCTTCTCTACGGCGAACCGGACCTGACCATCAAGGTGGTCCGGGACGTCTTCAACGAGGACTTCTCCAAGCTGATCGTTTCGGGCGAAGAGGCCTGGGACACCATTGAGGCCTATGTCACCTACGTGGCGCCCGACCTGGTGGGCCGCCTGGAGAAGTGGACCAAGGACGAAGACATCTTCGCTGAGAGCCGCATCGACGAGCAGATCGCCAAGGCACTGGACCGCAAGGTCTTCCTGCCCTCGGGCGGTTCGCTGGTCATCGACCGCACCGAAGCCATGACGGTGGTGGACGTCAACACCGGCAAGTTCACCGGCAGCGGCGGCAACCTCGAAGAAACCGTCACCAAGAACAACCTTGAGGCAGCCGAGGAAGTTGTCCGCCAGCTGCGGCTGCGCGACATTGGCGGCATCATCGTCATCGACTTCATCGACATGGTCCTTGAAGCCAACCGGGACCTGGTCCTGCGCCGCCTGGTTGAGTGCCTGGGCCGCGACCGGACCAAGCACCAGGTTGCCGAAGTAACGTCCCTGGGCCTGGTCCAGATGACCCGCAAGCGGATGGGCACCGGACTGCTCGAAGTCTTCGGGGAGGAGTGCGAGGCCTGTGCCGGCCGCGGCGTCATCACCCATGAGGTTCCGGTGGAGCACCGCCGCAGCACCAGCCACAACGGCAGCACCGGGAACGGCGTGGTGGCGCATGCGGTGTCTGAGGAGAATCACCAGCAGCACCTGAGGCAGGAAAAGCAGTCCCGCGGCGACCGCAAGCGCAACCGCAGCCGGGGCCAGGGTGCCCCGCAGCAGGCTGTTGCGGCGGCTGCCGAGGAGCCCGCAAAAACCGAGGAAGCGGGCAACGCCGACGCCGAGCGGCAGGCCAAGGCCAAGGCCGAGGCGGCACGTGCGGCGCTGGCGACCATAGCGGCCGCAACGGCTGCCGCCCACGACGCCGTCGAGGCGGGCGAACGGGCTCCCGGCGGTTCCAAGCCGGCATCGGAGGTTTCGGCCGCCGAAGCGCCGTCGGCAGCACCGGCCGCCGAAGATGGTGCAACCGATGCGGGCACCGTGCTGCAGATCCAGGGCGAAACCGTCGTGGTTCCGCGCCGGGACCGCCGCGCGCCGGCGCAGGAGGAGTCCCGCTTCACCCTGGAAAGCCTGACCGAGGCCTTCAACGAGGTGGCCGCAGCCGCCGCACCGGAAGGCCGGAATGCACCGGAAGCCCGGCAGGAGCCGGTTCGGTCCGCCGACGCGCGGAATGAGCCGCAGGCTGCCCGCACGGCACCCCGTCGTTCACGGCGAAGCAGCGCCGCTGCCCGGAACGTGCAGGCAGCACCGCTGCAGGCCGCGCCGGCCCACAGCAGCCCGGAACCGGCCGCGGAAGCCCCGGAAGCCCCGGCAGCCGTCCAGCCGCCGGCTGCCGCACCGGTAGGGTCCGCCGCGCCGGTGGCTGACCGGCAGGCTGCCGCAGCTCCGGTTCGGACGCCGCGCCGCCGCCGTGCCGCCGGCAGCCCGCAGGGAGCAGCGGGAGCGGATGCCATCCAGACCGGCGGTACCGAGCCTGCGGCTGCGCCGGTGGCCGTCCGCCACGCGGCGGCGCCGGCAGCTGCCCAGAAGCAGGAGAAGCGTCGTGAGTCCGCCGGCAGTGCGCCTGTGATCCTGGGCGTCGGCGTCCCGGCTTCGGAGCTCTAACCGGCTCGGAAGCCCGCTCAGCAGTGCTAAAAGAGGAGGCGGCCATCCCCGCAACAGGGGGTGGCCGCCTCCTCTTCTGCCGGGAGGCCACGAAGCCGCCGGAAATGCTATAAAGTAGAGCGAGAGCAGTAACGCCCCGAAAGGGGTGTCCGCCCCGGGAAACCCAGCATTTGCGGGTTGTCGGTTACGTAGCGTAACCTTGAACTTCGGTGCGAACGCCTTCCAACCGTTTATCGGATACAGGGCGTGACTGCATGGCGCAAGGCGGGCACATATCCAGCCCAGCTAAATGCGCATCCAAGTATTAAACGTCGAGAGAAGTGAGTTCCCAAGTGGTGTACGCGATTGTCCGCGCTGGCGGCCGCCAAGAAAAGGTTTCCGTCGGAGACCTCGTAACCCTGGACCGCGTCCCCGGTGGAGCCGGCAGCACCTTTGAGCTGCCCGCCCTGCTATTGGTTGATGGCGACCAGGTCACCTCTTCCGCACAGGACCTGGCTAAGGTCACCGTGACGGCAGAGATCGTTGAGAATTTTCGGGGTCCGAAGATTGTCATCCAGAAGTTCAAGAACAAGACCGGTTACAAGAAGCGTCAGGGCTACCGCTCCTCGCTCACCAAGGTCAAGGTTACGTCCATCAACTCCTGATTCTCGTGCCGGCTCCATCAGGAGCCGGGAACGCGGGAAGCATCCCGCCCCCTGAGTTTCATAATCAGTTAGCAAAGGCAGGCAGTAGAAAATGGCACATAAGAAAGGTGCGAGTTCCACTCGCAACGGTCGCGACTCCAACGCCCAGTACCTCGGCGTAAAGCGTTTCGGCGGCCAGGTTGTCAAGGCAGGCGAAATCATCGTCCGCCAGCGTGGCACCCACTTCCATCCGGGTGAGGGCGTTGGCCGCGGAGGCGACGACACCCTGTTCGCTCTCGAAGCGGGCGCAGTTGAATTCGGCAGCCGTCGCGGCCGCCGCGTCGTGAACATCGTGGCTGCTGCAGCCGCCGAGTAATCACCGGCAAATAGCTTTTCCGACGGGGCGGGCCTTGATGGCCCGCCCCGTCGTCTTTTAAGCCGAGTAGAATCGGCATGAACAAAAAATTCCCTGAAGGAGAACCATGGCCAGCTTTGTAGACCGTGTAGTACTGCATGTTTCGGGCGGTACAGGCGGCCATGGTTGCGTGTCCGTAAAGCGTGAGAAGTTCAAGCCCCTGGGCGGTCCCGACGGCGGCAACGGCGGCGACGGCGGCGACGTCATCCTCCGCGTTGACTCCAGCGCAACCACCCTGCTCGACTACCACCACGTCCCGCACCGCCACGCCACCAACGGCGGCAACGGCATGGGCGACTGGCGCAACGGCAAGACCGGCGAAACGCTGATCCTGCCGGTTCCGGACGGCACCGTGGTCAAGAACAAGGACGGCGAAGTTCTTGCCGACCTCGTCGGCGAAGGAGCCGAGTACATTGCGGCCGCCGGCGGCCAGGGCGGCCTGGGTAACTCCTCGCTGTCATCCCAGAAGCGCAAGGCTCCCGGCTTTGCCCTGCTGGGCGTGCCCGGGGACGAGCGGGACATCGTCCTGGAACTCAAATCCATCGCCGACATTGCCCTGGTGGGCTTCCCGTCCGCCGGCAAGTCCTCGCTGATCGCCGCCATGTCCGCGGCCCGGCCGAAGATCGCCGATTACCCCTTCACCACCCTGATCCCGAACCTGGGCGTGGTGGAAGCCGGCGACGTCCGCTTCACCGTTGCCGACGTTCCGGGCCTCATCGAAGGCGCCTCCGAGGGCAAGGGCCTGGGCCACAACTTCCTGCGCCATGTGGAGCGCTGCGCCGCCCTGGTGCACGTGCTGGACTGCGCCGCCCTGGAGACCGAGCGCGATCCGCTGGGTGACCTCGACATCATTGAAAAAGAGCTCGACAAGTACACCGTTGACATGAGCTTCGCCGGCACTGACGGCGACGTGGTGCCGCTGAACAAGCGGCCGCGCCTGGTGGCCCTGAACAAGGTGGACGTCCCCGACGGCCGTGACATGGCCGAATTTGTCCGCCCGGAGCTGGAGAAGCGCGGCTACCGCGTCTTCGAGGTTTCCGCGTCCAGCCACGAAGGACTGAAGGCCCTGGGATACGCCATGGCCGAGATTGTCCGCGATGCCCGCACCGCAGTGAAGGCCGCACCGCCGCGGGTCAAGACCCCGACGCTGCGCGTCCGCAACGCCGACCACAAGGGCGGCTTCACCATTCGCCGCGAAGAGCGCAACATGGAACCGCTGTTCCGCGTCCTGGGCGACAAGCCGGTGCGCTGGGTTGCCCAGACCGACTTCACCAACGACGAGGCCGTGGGCTACCTGGCCGACCGCCTGGCCAAGCTCGGCATTGAAGACAAGCTCTTCAAGGCCGGTGCCCATGCCGGTGACGCCGTGGTGATCGGTGAGGGCGACGGCGTCGTCTTCGACTGGGAGCCGACCATGATCGGCGGCGCCGAACTGCTGGCCGCTTCGCCGCGCGGCTCGGATATCCGGATCGAAGACTTCTCCCGCCCCACCCGTGAGGAAAAGCGCGAGGACCACCAGAAGCGCCGGGACGCCCGCGCCGCAGCCCGCGCAGAGCTGGAAACGGAACGTCGGGCCGGAATCTGGACTGAATCCGTGAACTATAAGCACAATCCGCCGGCAGCACCCAAAGACGGCGAATAGCGGCTTAACACAACCCGCCCGGGTGCGGGGATACGCATAGGGTGGTGGGGACATGACTGAAAAAAACACAGCATCCCCCCGCCCTGTCCCCGCGCCCAAGCGGGCGCTCCGCTCACGCTCCGGCCTTGCCCGCGCACAGCGGATCGTCGTCAAAGTGGGATCCTCTTCCCTAACCTCAGTGGCCGGAGGCATCTCCGACGAGGCCCTGACCGGCCTGTCGGATGTCCTCGCCGCCCGCCACGCGCAGGGCACCGAAATTATCCTGGTGTCCTCCGGCGCGATTTCCGCCGGCCTGGCACCCCTGGGGCTGTCCAAGCGCCCCACCCAGCTTTCCTCCCAGCAGGCCGCAGCCTCAGTGGGGCAGGGCCTCCTGATGGCCAGGTACACCGAAGCCTTCGGCAAACACGGCGTCACGGTCAGCCAGGTCCTGCTCACCATCGAAGACCTGATGCGCCGCACCCACCACGCCAACGCCCACCGGGCCATGGAGCGGCTGCTGAACTTCGGCGTCGTGCCCATCGTGAACGAAAACGACACGGTGGCCAGCCACGAAATCCGCTTCGGCGACAACGACCGCCTGGCCGCGCTGGTGGCGCACCTGGTGAAGGCCGACGCGCTGATCCTGCTCTCCGACGTCGACGCCCTGTACGACGGTCCGCCCTCGGAGGGCGCCGTCCGCATCCCGGAAGTGACCGGACAGAAGGACCTCGAGGACGTGCGCATCGGCAAGGTGGGCCGGGCCGGCGTGGGCACCGGGGGCATGGCCACCAAGGTCGAGGCCGCCACCATCGCCGCCGAATCCGGCATCCCCGCCCTGGTGACGTCCACGGCGAACGCCGCCGCAGCATTGGCGGGGGAGGACGTGGGAACCTGGTTCACCGGCCGCGGCCGCCGCCAGTCCATGCGCCTGCTGTGGCTGGCGCACGTGGCCCGGCTCCAAGGCACACTCGTGGTCGACGACGGCGCTGCCAGGGCGGTTGCGGACCGCCGCCGCTCACTGCTGCCGGCGGGCATCGTGTCCGTGGAGGGCCATTTCGAGCCCGGGGATCCGGTCGCCGTTGCCGGCACCAACGGAGCTGTCATTGCCCACGGGCTGACCAACTACGGGTCGGACGAACTGCCGCAGATGCTCGGCCGGTCCACCCGTGAGCTGTCCAAGGAACTGGGCCGCGCCTATGAACGGGCAGTGGTGCACGTCAACGACCTGGTGGTCCTGCAGGACGGCGGGCAGGCCTCCGCCGCGTCCGCTGCCGCTGCGGGTTCCTCCGTTGCAACCCCGCAGACCCTCAATACACTGGGAGCATGAGCGCCGTGAAGACATCAGTTACCGACACATCAGCCGCCCCGGCCGACACCGCGGCGGCGGAAGCCGAAGCCGGTGTGCACACCGCCGCCGACCGCGCCCGGACCGCTTCCCGGATCCTGGCCCGCGCCAACCGGGCATGGAAGGACCGCGGACTGCTGGAAATCGGCAGGAACATCGTGGCCAAGCGGGACCTGATCCTGACGGCCAACGCCAAAGACACTGCCGCGGGCCGGGAGAAAGGAACCTCCGCGGCGCTGCTGGACCGCCTCACCCTGACACCGGAACGGATTGACGCGCTGGCAGCAGCGCTGGAAATGCTGGCCGGCCTGCCCGATCCGGTGGGCTCCGTTGCTCGCGGCCAGACCCTGCCCAACGGCCTGCGCCTGCGCCAGGTGCACGTGCCCATGGGCGTGGTGGCAGCCATCTATGAAGCCCGGCCCAACGTCACTGTCGATATTGCCGGTCTCGCCCTGAAAAGCGGCAACGCCGTGCTCCTGCGCGGCGGCAGTGCCGCGGCGCAGACCAATGCCGTCCTGGTGGACATCATCCGGGATTCCCTGGACGCCGTCGGGCTGCCCGCCGACGCCGTGCAGGGGGTGGACGCGTACGGCCGCGCCGGCGCCAACGCGCTGATGAAGGCCCGCGGCAAGGTGGATGTCCTCATTCCGCGCGGCGGCCGGGACCTGATCCAGACAGTGGTGGCCAATGCCGCCGTTCCGGTGATCGAAACAGGCGAAGGCAACGTCCATATCTATCTGGACAGCAGCGCGCCGGTGGAGATGGCGGTGGACATCCTCCTGAATGCCAAGACCCAGCGGCCCAGCGTCTGCAACACGGTGGAAACCCTGCTGGTGCACCGCGACGCGGAGGCCACCGCCGACGTCCTGGCCGCCTTGGCCGCGGCCGGGGTACGCCTGCACGCCGATGAGCGGGTGCTGGCCGCCCTTCCCGCCGGAGTCGAGGCGCAGGCCGCCGGGGACGAGGACTGGGGACGCGAGTACATGGACCTGGACCTGGCCGTGGCGATGGTCGATGACTTGGACGAGGCGCTGGACCACATCCGCCGCTGGACCACCGGGCACACCGAGGCGATCATCACCAACGACCTGGCCAATGCGGAACGCTTCATCGCCGAGATCGACTCGGCAGCCGTCATCGTGAACGCGTCCACCCGGTTTACCGACGGCGGCGAGCTGGGGCTGGGGGCCGAGGTGGGAATCTCCACCCAGAAGATGCACGCCCGCGGCCCCATGGGGCTGCGGGAGCTGACCACCACCAAATGGATCGTTCAGGGTGACGGGCAGATCCGCATCTGAGGCGGCCACGGGGATGGGTCCGCGGCACTCCCGGGTGCGCGGGTTCAGCCCCTCTGCGCTTACGCGTAGACTTGAAGGAAACCACGACTCCGTCAGCCATGCCGGCGGGTTAATAACTCATAGCTCTCTAGGGGAGATCCATGCTGATCCAGCTTTCCAGTGCTGTACTTGCTGCCAGTGAGACGGCCGAGGCACACGTGTCGATTCCGATGCCTCCGATCATGTACGCCGTCATCATCATGGGTGCCCTGCTGGCCCTGATGCTTGCCACCGTCTCCTTCCAGAGCCTGGGCCACCGCCACGAGGCGACGCCGGAGTATGTCGACCCGCAGCGCCAGTTCCCCAATAAGCACGACCACGGCCAGGGCATCGAGGGCTGATTCCTCCGTGGAATCAGGAGAAACCAACTTGTCGGCGGCACAGCCTCAGCCGCACGCCCGGCCGCTGCGCCTGGGCGTGATGGGCGGAACCTTCGACCCCATTCACCACGGCCACCTTGTGGCCGCCAGTGAGGTGGCTTCGGTCTTCGACCTGGACGAGGTGGTTTTCGTGCCGACGGGGGAGCCCTGGCACAAGTCGGCCCGGGAGGTCAGCCCGCCGGAGCACCGTTACCTGATGACGGTGATTGCGACGGCGTCTAACCCCCGGTTCACCGTCAGCCGCGTCGATATTGACCGCCCGGGTCCGACCTACACCATCGACACCCTCCGTGACCTGCGGGCAGCACGTCCGGAAGCGGAACTGTTCTTCATCACCGGCGCCGATGCCATGGCACAGATCCTCTCCTGGAAAGACATTCAGGAGCTGTGGTCGCTGGCCCACTTTGTGGGGGTCACCCGTCCCGGACATGTCCTGGAAAACATGGGCCGCGATGATGTCAGCCTGCTGGAGGTACCGGCCATGGCCATCTCCTCCACTGATTGCCGGGAGCGGGTGGCCGACGGGGAACCGGTCTGGTATCTCGTGCCGGACGGCGTCGTCCAGTACATCGCCAAGCACGGGCTCTATGAAGCTGAACTTCAGCACGCACAGCAGTCCCCAGCCCCCACGCAAGAACCCGTAGCATAACCAAACGAAACCGGATGGGTAGGAAATGACAAACGGTCCAGAGTCCGCAGACGCAGCGCGCCGCAGCCGCCGCGCGGATGACGTGCCGGCGGACGCCGCTGCCGGGCCCCGCGAGCGGGAATCCCAGCAGCGGGCCGGGGACCGCGAGGCCATGAGCGCATACAAGGCTCTGACGGACAAGCAGGCGCGTTCCGACGACGCCGCGAATCCGCCCACCCGCCGCCAGCTGAGGCTCCAGCAGCAGCGTGCCGCCGGCGCCGCGGGCGGAGGCACTGCGCCGGAGGACCCGGCTCCGACCGGCGCTCCTGCGGTGGATGCGCCTCCCGCCAGCCTGCACCCGGTGCGGGAAGGCGGGCGCCGTGACCGGCGTCGTCGTGCGGAGGAAAGTCCGGCCCGCGGCCTCCCCGTCGTTGCCGTGGCAAAGGGCGCTGAAACGGTTGAAGATCCGAATTCCGATGTTGCCGGCATGACCGTCGAACAGGCCCTCGTGGCCCGGGAAACGCTGCACGAGCAGGCCCGCAACCAGGTGGCAGCCATGGAGGCCATCCAGGCAGAGGACCCGCAGGCCGTCGATCTGGAGCTGCTGGCCCAGCAAAAGGCGCTGGCAGAGCGTGCCGCGGTGCTGAACCGGCGCACTCAGAGCATGCAGCGGCTGTCGCCGGAAAACGAGCAGCGCAAGCCCTTGTCCAACGACCCGTCCACCGCGCACAACCTGGCGATGGTCACACCCTTGGAGTTCGACCGGGTACCAGGCACTGACCGCCCTGTCATGCGGCGTCCGCCCACCTCCCATATACCCATCGTCACCTCAAACACCTTGAAGCAAGCCGGCCGTGAGGTCCCCGCACCGGCGCAGGGAACTCCCCGCGCCGGCGACAAACGCTTTGAGGTACGCCGGCCGTCGGGGTCCACCGACGTACGGCCCTCGCGCATCCTGGCCCGGGCGGATGCCCTGGCCATCGCGCCCCTGGATCCTGCCGAGGGCGTCAAGCCCGTCGGTGCACGAAGCGCTTTCGGGCTTGACCCGTTGGACGTAATGACGGCCGGACTCGGCCGTACCCGGCGACTGCGTTTTGTATCGTTGGGAATTGGTGGTCTGGGCGTGATTGCCCTGGCCATCTCAGTAGCAATAATCGTCGGCGGCTAAGGCAGCTGATGTTAAACAAGGAGACACTTTGAGCGCCACCGAATCATCCATCGACATTGCACGGGTGGCCGCCCAGGCAGCGTCCGGCAAGCTGGCAAACGACATCGTTGCCATTGACGTCAGCGAACGCCTCGCCATCACCGACGTGTTCCTGATCGCCTCGGCTTCCAACGAGCGCCAGGTCAACTCCATCGTGGACGGCATCGAGGAGGAGCTGGCGAAGAAGGGCCTCAAGCCGGTCCGCCGCGAAGGCCGCAGCGAGGGCCGTTGGGTCCTGCTCGACTACGCCAATGTTGTGGTGCACGTTCAGCACGAGGAAGACCGCGTCTTCTACGC
Organism: Arthrobacter sp. zg-Y1219; assembly: GCF_030125545.1. NCBI lineage: Bacteria > Bacillati > Actinomycetota > Actinomycetes > Micrococcales > Micrococcaceae > Arthrobacter > Arthrobacter sp. zg-Y1219. The sequence goes on along the minus strand of NZ_JASKLY010000003.1, from coordinate 331,401 downwards.
CCTGGAACGCCTGTGGAAAGATTGCCCGGCAATCGACCTGCAGATCAAAGATGCAGCTCCCGCAACCCCCGACGCCGAGTAGCACCTGCCGCCTGTGACTATGTCCGCTGGCTGGGATCCGGCCCGTACCGGCAAACGTGTTGTCTTCTGGCGGCACGGACGCACGGAGTGGAACCGCGCCGGAAGGTTCCAGGGCCAGCAGGACATCGCCCTGGATCCGTCCGGGGCGCACCAGGCAGTGGCGGCGGCCGCGGTGCTGCGTCATCTGCACCCGGATGTGATTGTCTCCTCGGACCTCAGCCGGGCCCTGGCCACCGGCCGGGCACTGGCGGAGGCCACCGGGAAACCGATCAGCACCGATCCGCGCCTGCGGGAAACCTTTGCCGGGTCATGGGAGGGACTGTATTTCGCTGACATCGCCGCCCGGTTCCCGCAGGAGCAGGCCGGCTGGGCGGCCGGCGACGGCGATGTGCGGGCCGGCGGCGGTGAAAGCCGTGTGGACGTCGGCCGCCGCGTGGCGCAGGCCGTCACGGAGGCCGCCGACGCCATGGAACCCGGCGCCACGCTGGTGGCGGTCAGCCACGGCGGGGCCATCCGGGCCGGAATCTGCGCCCTGCTGGGCCTGCCCACGGAATCGTGGACCGTCATCAGCGGAGTCTCGAATACCCACTGGTCGATCCTCGAAGAGCGCGATGCAGCGGCCGGCGGTGCCCGCTGGAATCTGGCACAGCACAATGTGGGGTTGGACGCCCTCCCCAGCGGCCCGCTGGAAGGATGAGTCCGCTGGAGGGATGGGTCCGGGCCGGGGGCATCCTCCGGCCCGCTCGAATTCCACCCGTGTAGTTCGATTTTGCACTCGGTTATTTCTGTACTAAAGTAGAGGAGTTGCTTCGGCCCGGGGGATACAAAATCCGCCGATTCGGGCATAGTTGAAACAGTTTATTGGGGCTGTGGCGCAGCTGGTAGCGCACCTGCATGGCATGCAGGGGGTCAGGGGTTCGAATCCCCTCAGCTCCACCAATAAGCTCCTGCGCAGGCAGGGTTTATGTTCATCTTTTCCTTCCGGAATTCTTCCGGGAGCACTGATGATGAATGATGGAAAACAACTGAATTGGGGCTGTGGCGCAGCTGGTAGCGCACCTGCATGGCATGCAGGGGGTCAGGGGTTCGAATCCCCTCAGCTCCACCAATGAATTGATGAGAAACACCGGTTCCCCTTGCGGGGGCCGGTGTTTTGCTGTGCCGGCCCGTTCCCCCTAGCCAGCAGCGCTGGCACTGCCTCAGAATGCAGGAATGGCTGAACTGCTCCAACCCCGCCGGCCGGTTCCGATTTGGGTTCGCTGCCGGCCCTGCGCGCGCTGACATGGAAAAGATCTCCGCGGCACTTTTGCTGGCCTTCACCGTGCTTGCGCTGCTCTGGGCAAACCTGCCGTTCGGGGCGACCTACGGCGAGTTCTGGGACACCGCCGTCGATCTGCGGGTGGGCGGGCTGGACCTCGAGATGACCCTTCACGACATCGTGAACGATGCGTTGATGGCGTTCTTCTTTTTCACCGTCGGACTGGAGGTGAAACGGGAGTTCGCGGTCGGTGAGCTGACTGACCGCTCGCGTGCCGTGGTGCCGGTGGCGGCGGCGCTGGCGGGACTGCTGGTGCCAGCGGGGATCTTCCTGGCGCTGAATCCTTCCGGGGAAAACGCGGCGGTGTGGGGTGCGGTGATCTCCACCGACACGGCGTTCCTGGTGGGGGCACTGGCTGTCGTCGGCCCCCGCTTTCCGGGCAGGCTTCGGGTGTTCCTGTTGACCCTGGCCGTGGTGGATGACATCGGCGCGCTGGCAGCCATCGCTGTGTTCTACACCTCCGGATTGGAGCTGCTGCCCCTGCTGACGGCTGTCGTCCTGCTGGTGCTGGTGGCCCTGGTCCGGTTCCTTCCCACCGGCCGCGGCCCCGCTTACACGGTGCTCAGCCTCCTGACGTGGGCCGCCACCTACGCCTCCGGGGTGCACGCCACCCTGGCCGGTGTTGCCATCGCGCTGATGATCCCGGTCTTTCCGCCGCGCCGCCCGCAGGTGGAACGCACCGAAGAGCTGGCCCGGGCGTTCCGGCAGTCGCCGACGCCGGAGTATGCAGCCGCGACTGCCCGGAGCCTGAAGGAGTCCATTTCGATCAACGAACGGCTCCAGGGCACCTACGCCCCGTACGTTTCCTTCCTGATCCTGCCGCTTTTTGCCCTGGCCAACGCCGGCGTGCTGCTGGACGGTGCCACGCTCGCGGCCGCCTGGCAGTCCCGGCTGACCTGGGGAATCATCATCGCGCTGGTGGTCGGCAAAACGCTGGGCATCACTGCTGCCACTGCGCTGCTGCGCCGGACCGGTGCGGGCCAGCTGGCGCCCGGGCTGACTCTGGCCCGGGTGGGCGGGGGAGCGGCCCTGTGCGGCATCGGATTCACCATTTCCCTGTTCATCGTGGATCTCGCCGTCGAGGATGAACGGCTCCAGGCCGAAGCCCGGGTGGGGGTTCTCTCGGCTTCGGTTCTGGCCTTCCTGCTCGCCTGGGCGTGGTTCCGGCTGGTCGACCGGCTGCAACCGGCGTCGACAGTCGGGCGGTTCCTGGTCCGCGGCTTCGACCCGGCCCGCGACCACTTCCGCGGCAATCCGGATGCACCGCTCCAGCTGGTGGAGTACGGGGACTTTGAATGTCCGTTCTGCTCACGGGCCACTGGCTCCATTGACGAGGTGCTGGAGCATTTTGGTCCGCGGCTGGTCTACGTCTGGCGGCACCTGCCGCTGACCCGCGTGCATCCCCATGCCGTGGAGGCGGCACGCGCCAGCGAGGCTGCGGACCGGCAGGGATCCTTCAGGGAGTACGGCCGGCTGTTGTTCCGCCGGCAGGCTCAGCTGGAATCCGACGACCTCATAACCTACGCCCTGGAACTGGGGCTCGACGGCGAATTGTTCCGCAGCGATCTGCAGTCAGGCCCCGTGGCGAACCGGGTCGAAGATGACGCGCTGGACGCGGAATTCATGGACCTGCAGTCGACTCCCACCTTCTTTATCGGTTCCGTGCGGCATTACGGGCCCTATGATGCGCCGTCCCTGATTCGTGCCCTGGAAGGATCTGCGGCACAATGACGGCGCGATGACCGGCCTGAGTTCTTCATCGGGTTGATGATGACCTTGTCGCTTCACCGGAGGACCTCAAGTCCCGCATCGAAGCCGCTGACGAAGCCGTCTGCGTCGAGCTCGGAAAGCTCCTCGACCTAAACCCCTCAGAGCTGGTCCTGGGCGGATGGACATGCCCCAAGTCACCCAATGACCACTGCATTTATGACGACGAGGGGGACGCGAACCATGACTTCTGCCTGATCTGCGGCGGCCCGAGCGAACGTCAATAGGCGGGACGTAAGTTGGTACTGTTCAGCAGGAACGAGAGATGGGGGAGCAGTCATGGGCCTTGACGACCTGATGTCAGATGGTGATGCCCGGGAGCGCGAACGGGAACAACGCATTCAGGATGACTGGGATCGCCAGGAAGCCAAAAGGCGCGTTGAGGCAGAGCGTGAAGAGTTCCGTAAGCGGGAGGAAGCACGCTCGAACCCCCATCTGGCGCTGAAGCATCTTGAAGAAGTCCGTACGGCAGCGGCGGCAGAGGATGCAGTCGCAAGAGCTGAAGCGTCGAGGATTAACGGACAGGTCCTGCATCTGCTAGACGTCGAATCCAGGTTTGTCCGGCGCCGGGATCACTTCCTGACGGCGGGGGAGGCGAATCCTGCAGAGTCACGTCAGGTTGCCGAGCTGGCCGGCACCGCAGAGCGCCTGCGGCAAGGGGTCGAGGCCATCCGCAAGAGGTTGGCGCCCTCCGAAGAAAGAGTCTCGGCCCAGGCAAAGAAGACCTCCGGCAATCTGGCCCGCATCGACAAGGCCATAACCCGGCTGAACGACGCCATGAAGTCCCTGGAACTGGTGAAGCTGGAGCAGGCCAACCAGGAGCGCATCAAGTCAGTTGAGCGGGCGAGCTTTGAACGGCTCGCCCAGCTTGGCGGGGCCTACGGCATCCAGCCGGCAACGGAAGTGACGGCCGCAAGCACCCAAGTGGACGTTGACTATCGTGTCCGTGAAGTTACTCGCCTGGCCTACGAGGCCGAAGCACTTGTTGAGCTGCAGAGGGAGCGCCTTTCATGAACGAGGTCAGTGTCTGGTGGAAGGTCTACGTTTTCAAGGTGAACGAGAACCGGATCCTTCTGAACAAGCTGGTGCGAGAGTTGCATCCCGAAGCCCCTGAAATCTTGCTTGAGCACGTCAATGCCCTTATCGGCAGCAAGGGGAAGGCGACAGTGACGGGCGGCGGCGCGGAGCTCATTTTGACCCGTGGCGAGACAAAGCACGAGGGCGGCATGCACCACCAGATTTTTGTGAGCTTCCCACTGGGAGACTACGGGCTGGCGGAGTTTGATCGAATCTCTGCAAGCCTGACCCACAGCACGCCGGTGGCCGCAGCGATCGAGCTTATCAAACGCGAAGAGGCCCTGCTTCCGCCGCTGCGTGCATCACTTCCTTTGGAGTCTGGCGCGCCACAGGGTGCCGTACACGCCCGCATTCAGCCGCCGATGAAGCAGCCCAACGAGAGGCCGAGGACGTTCAGGCAGGCCTTTATGGACGGCTGGAACGGAACGAGTGACTCCTCGTAGTCAGGTCTCGTATTCTCCACCCGGGGAGGGATAGTGCTTTCGCCGCACGCATGGATATGGAAAACACCTCATCTCCGGCCACAAATACCATCATTGTCACCACCACGGTCGTGCCGCCTGCAGCGCAGCCTCCGAGACAGACCTCGAATAAGCGGGCGTCAGCGGCCGGTGGCCGGGCCGCGCGGAACCGCGCCGCGGAGCACCCCGGCGACAAGGAGTCCCTGCCCGGCGCAGTAGGTCAGCATGACGAGGGGATTGGACCACTCCGGCATTGCGTCGGGCATGAAAATGCGCAGGGCCAGGACTGTGTCGGATGCAAGGAACAGCAGCCCGCCGACCGCCACCATTGGACGGCACCGCGCTGCCGTTGCCGCGGTCCCGGCGAGCACCAGACCGTAGGCGGCCACGGCGAGAGTCAATCCGCCCAGCGTCGGCCACAGCACCAGCAGCATCAGCAGCCACCACGCCGCATAGGCCAGGCTCCACCCGGGAAACGGACCGACAGGGGTGTATCGGCCCAGCAGCCAGATGTAGCAGAGATGCGCGAGGCCAAACGAACCGAGCATGACCGGCAGCTCCGGGGCGAAGGGGAAGAACGTGCCGGCACCGTCGCCCAGCCAGGAAAAGAGCAGGGCCGCAAGCAGCAACAGAGCAGGCGTGCCCCGCAGGAAGCCGCGGCCGCCCCACAATGCAGCGGCGGCCAGCAGGGGCATCAGCGCAAGCTTGGTCGGCTCCGCGATCTCATCGGCACCGAGGGCACGGGCGCTGATGTGGACCGCCGAAACCGCGGCAAACGGAAGGAAACTCAAATACCGGTAACGGGGAAGAGCACGGGGCAGGGCAGCGGTCTGGTCACGGGCGGGCGGAGTCACGGTATTCCTTCGAGTTGATGGGAGCCCAATCTATCGATTGACGGCCCAACAGCGCAGTGCGGCGCGCCCTGCCGTTACGCCAGCACCCTGTCCAAATAGTCGTTGCTGAAGATCCGGTCCGGGTCCAGCCGGTCCCGCACCGAGAGGAAGTCCGCGAACGGGCGGGCCGCTGAGGTCAAGGGCAGCGGCTGGCTGCGTGCCGCGTGAACGGGTCATCGCCGGTCCTTCGTCTAGGTGCTTCCCGCCGGTTTTCCGGATGCCGGGACATGCACCGGATAGTAGCTTCTTTTGCCGCAGATCAGCCGCAGATCACGTGGAAGCACGTCGGTGGGAGAGCCGGAGCCCTGGCATGCGGGAGGGCTGTCACATGGTTTTTCCAGACAACCGGGTTAGGCTGGGGTATCTGCAGAGCAGCATTGCTCGTATACCGTCGGCTGGGAAGTCGAAGAAACCCCCGAGGGCCGCATGAGCACAACTGCACAACCAGCTGCACCGAAGACCCGCACCAATTCCGTCGTCAGCACCTATTCAGGGCTGCTGAAGGCTGTTCGTGAGGAAGGGCTGCTGAAGCGGCGCCGCTCCTTCTACATCACGACGTTTGTTTTTCTCTGTGCCGGCCTTGTTGCCGCCGGAACCGGGTTCTTCCTTATTGGCGAGAGCTGGTTCCAACTGCTGATCGCCGCTGCGCTGGGCGTGCTGCTGACACAGATGGCGTTCATTGCCCATGAGGCCGCGCACCGCCAGGTGTTCGAGTCCGGACCCGCGAACGACCGCGCCGGACGCTTCGTGGCCAACGCCGTCGTCGGCATCAGCTACCAGTGGTGGATGAACAAGCACAGCCGGCACCACGCCAACCCCAACACGGTGGGCAAGGATCCGGACATCGACATGGACACCATCTCGTTCCTGCCGGAGCAGGCCGCACGGCAAAAGGGCTTCATGGCTTGGTTTGCCCGCCGCCAGGGCTGGCTGTTCTTCCCGCTGCTGACGCTCGAGGGGATCAACCTGCACGCCACGTCCATCAAGCACCTGTTCGCCAACAAGCAGGTCAAGGGCCGCTTCACCGAGCTGTCCATGGTGTTCCTGCGCCTGGGCCTGTACGTCGCAGCGGTGTTCTTCTTCCTGCCGGTCGGAATGGCCTTCGCCTTCATCGGCGTCCAGCTCGCCGTCTTCGGCGTGTACATGGGTGCTTCCTTCGCCCCGAACCACAAGGGCATGCCGATCATCCCCAAGGACTCCAAGGTGGACTTCCTCTCCCGCCAGGTCCTGACCTCGCGGAACATCAAGGGCACAGGCATGAACACGCTCATGGGAGGACTCAACTACCAGATTGAGCACCATTTGTTCCCGAATATGCCCCGGCCGCACCTGGCCCGCGCCTCGGAGATCGTCAAGGACTACTGTGCCGAGCACAAGATTCCCTACACGGAAACCACGCTGACGCAGTCCTACGGCATTGTGGTCCGTTACCTCAACGAGGTTGGCCTCTCGGCCCGGGATCCGTTCGACTGCCCCATGACTGCCCAGCGCCGCCTGTAAGCAGTACCGCCTGTAAGCAGCACCGCCGCAAGAAGCCGGCAGCACCGTTCCGACGGTGCTGCCGGCTTTTTGCTGTCCCGGCGGGTGTATCTGACACACTGGAGACATGTTGCCGACACCTTCAGACTCACCGTCCGCCCAGACCCGACCCGTCAAGGAACAGGCCAGCCACATCGGCATGCGGCTTGAAGATTCCCTGCACACGTACCGGGAGGGCCGGGCCCGGAAACGCGGTGAAGTGCAGACCATGCTGCCCTTCACCGGCTACGGCACCACTGAATGGGTCCGGGTGCTGGGCCGGGTGATCCTCGCAAAGCCCGGCCAGGCCGTGTCCGGTGGGAACTCCGCCGGCGCCCAGGTCATCCGGGACGGCATCCGCGGGTGGCGCAACTTCATGAGCCCGCCCATCAACAGTGCAAAAGTGACCGTGGAGATTGGTGACGACAGCTATTCGGTGACGGCGGACCGCGGCGGTGTTGTCGACGTGGTCATCCCCGCGCAGCTGGCTCCCGGCTGGACTTCCGTCACGCTCCGCTCGGAAGACTCCGAGGCCGCCGTCGCTCCCGTGTACATCGTGGATCCCGCTGCTACCGTGGGGGTGGTCTCAGACATAGACGACACCGTCATGGTGACCGCGCTGCCGCGTCCCTTCCTGGCCGCTTGGAACACCTTCGTGCTGGATGAGCATGCCCGGACGCCGACACCCGGCATGGCCGTGATGATGGACCGCCTGGCCCGGGAGAATCCCGGCAGCCCCGTCCTGTACCTGTCCACCGGCGCCTGGAACGTGGCGGCGACGCTGACCCGCTTCATCACCCGCAACCTCTATCCGGCCGGGCCGCTGCTGCTGACTGACTGGGGGCCCACCCGGGACCGCTGGTTCCGCAGCGGCCCCGAGCACAAGAAGACGCAGCTGGAGCGCCTGGCGAAGGAATTTCCGCACATCAAGTGGCTGCTGATCGGCGACAACGGGCAGCACGACGAAGCCATCTACGCGGCCTTCGCCAAGCAGCATCCGGAAAACGTGCGGGCCGTCGCCATCCGGCAGCTCTCGGCCGGTGAGGCCGTCCTCGCCGGCGGCCGCTCCACTTCACGGGCGGGGGAGGCGCCGTCGGACATTCCGTGGATCTATGCGCCCGACGGCGCGGGGATGGCGCGGCAGCTTACGGAACTGGGCATTCTGCCCGCCGCCGGCTAGTTACTGGTGCTCCTCTTCCGCCCGGATCGTGCGCAGGATCCGGCGCATGCTCATGGCTAGCGAAGCGGTCACGTCCACCGGGCTGTCCGGGGAAGCGGCAGTGTTCATCTCGATCTGCAGCCGCCGGACGGCGTCCCGCGCCTGAGTGTGTTCCTCGCTGTCCGCATCCCAGGTTTCCACCGCCTCTCCGCAGGCCGTCATGGCCTCGGAGAGCGGTTCTGCCAGCTCGGCCGGAACCGGCATGTCTTCCGGACTGGTCCAGATGGCGGTGGCGAGGACCTCGGTCATGTCCTCCACATACAGCGTCACCCGTTCCATGGCCCGCAGGGCCTCGTAATCCGCGCTGAGGTCGCGCCCGTGGCGGCGGCGGCGGGGATTGCCGCGGTGGCTGGTCTCGGCCAGCTGGACCGACTCCCGCACCTCCTTGCTGAATGCGATGAGCTCGGTCCGGCGGTTGGACCATGCCTCGTGCTCGGGCGGCCAGGTTTCGGAGATGGCGGCGCCCATCTCCTTGAGCTGGCGGGCCAGGGACAGCCGCAGGGACTTCAAGCCGTTGACTGCGCCGCTGAGGTGCAGCGGAGGGAAGATGGCGGCGTTCACGGTCAGTCCCACCGCCACTCCCACAAGCATTTGCACCGCGTAGCCCGTGGAATAACCGTCCGGGTCGTCTCCGCCCATCACCAGCACAAAGAGGGCCGCCATGGGCAGGTACTCCCGCCCCGCACCGAGCTTGGGGATGCCTGCAAGCAGCACGCCCACCCCAACAATCAGCGCAATGGTCCACACCGAGGGGCCGCCGAACAGCAGGGCGATGAGGGCCAGTGCCATTCCGACCACCAGCCCGACCAGGGTCTGGAACCCGGCCTTCGCCGAGCCGAACACCGTCGGATACATGCTGACCAGCGCACCCAGCGGTGCGTAATACGGATACTGGGCAGCGACGCCGGGCACGAGGGGGGCCAGCGTCCACGCGATACCGACGGCCAGGGCAGCTTTGACGGCCAACTGAATGCGCGTGTAGTGCAGCATGCCCCTGACCTGGCCGGCGACGGACGACAGGGACGGGCGCAGCAGCCTTCCGGTCTTGCGAAAGAGATTATCCGTCGTAGTAGGCATCATCCCAGTATTACCGCAGCGTGCGGCCGGACGCGATTATGGTAGCCACGGTCACACCGCCGCCGCGGTGCCGCAGCGGCCGGCACAGGGAGCCGCCGGCTCAGGGGACGGCAGCGGTCCGGGGCGCGATGCTCTGGGTCCGCAAAACCTCGGCCAGCTGGTCGAGGAAGAGCCGGACCTGCGGGTTCTCCCGTTCGTTGATGACCAGGGCGAAAATGCTGCGGGCCAACCGGATCTCCGGCACATCCAGGAGGACGACGCCGTCGTGCCGGTTGAGCATGGCCAATTCCGGAACCAGCGCGGCCCCGACACCGGCGGAGGCCATTTCCAGGCTCGCATTGAAGTCGTCACAGTACGCAGCAACCCGGGGGTGGAGGTTGCAGCCGGCGAACAGCCGTTCGATGACCAGCGCATCCGGAGTGCCCGGGTGGTGCATGATCCAGGGCATGTCCGAGAGCTGTTCGGCGGAAATCCGCGATGCCTCCCGGATGCCCCAGGATCGGGGGAGGACAACCCGGAAGTCGTCGTCGCCCAGCCATTGGCGGCTGATCGTGGACGGCCAGGCCAGTCCGCCCTGTCCCACCTGGTAGATAAGGGCGACGTCGAGCTCACCGCCGGTGCGCAGTCCCTGGATGGTCTGGCCCGGTTCCGCGACGGAGATCTTCAGATTGATGCCCAGGTCCTGCCAGCCCGGGGAGCCGACCAGCCGGGGGAGGGCGAAGGTGGCCAAGCTGGGAAAGATGCCCAGGCGCAGCTCCTGGCTGGTGCCGGCCTCAACCCGGGCGGTGGCCGCCATCAGGGCGTCCATGTCGGTGAGGACCTTGGCGGCGTGCCGGGCCATGACGACGGCGGCTTCCGTGGGCGCGGCTGTGCGGGCGGAGCGTTCAAACAGATGGGCGCCGGTGGCCCGCTCCAGGGCTGACATCTGCTGGGAGACCGCCGAAGCCGTGTAGCCCAGCCGGAGGGCCGCGGCCGCGAAGGAGCCTGCCCGGATGACCTCCAGGAGGGTCTTGAGGTGGATCGGGTTTATCACTGGTGCCGCCTTCCGCGGCGGATTCATATTCCGCCGTCGACCACTTTATCCGGTTGTGCTCCGGAGGCGGTTTGGAGGACGGCGGCGGGCGGGCCGCGGGTCTGCGCGGACCCGATGCGCAGCCGGCGGCGGCGACACGCCCAGCATTCGCGACACGCCTCCGAAATTGTGGCCTTGCCGACCCTTCACGGGGTGTGTGTTCGTTCTGCACAGCCTGTGGAGAACTCGGCTCGACCTGCGGGAATCCACGGAATTTTTCGGCCTGCCCTGTGCATTAACTGTGGACGAGGGCATCTCCGAATGACATACTTGTAATACATCATCTTGGGGTTCCCGTTGCGGCTGTGCACTAGATGTAGTGTCTGGATGTAGTATCAAGGGACAGACTTCAAGGCTTCACAAGGGGAGACCAACCATGACCGTTACGGTTTACACCAAACCCTCCTGCGTTCAGTGCAACGCTACTTACCGGGCGCTGGACAAGAAGGGCATCACGTACCAGATCGTGGATATGTCCCAGGATGCAGAGGCCCTGGAACGGGTCCGCGCGCTGGGTTACATGCAGGCTCCCGTCGTCGTCACCGAGCAGGATTCCTGGTCCGGTTTCCGCCCGGACAAGATCGACGCGCTTGCGCAGGCTTCGGTGTCCTCGGTCGCCTAAACAGGTTTCCGCAGCACCGCACCACACCCGTAATACCGCACCGTCAGGAGCGCAGGAACCATGCCACTGGGGATAGCACACCGCTCCGGGATAACCCCGGATCCGGAATCCGCAGCAGACGCGCAGCCCGTCACCGACGCGCCCCTGATTTTCTTTTCATCGGCATCGGGGTACACCGGCCGGTTTGTCGAAAAACTGGACACGCCGGCGGGAAAGATCCCGCTGCATACCTCCGAACCCACACTGCTGGCCCAGCGTCCGTACGTACTGTTGCTGCCCACTTACGGCGGGACCGCGGAACAGCCCGGCGCGGCAGCACGCGGCGCCGTCCCCAAACAGGTCATCAAGTTCCTGAACATCGAGCACAACCGTTCCCTGCTCCGGGGAGTGATCGGCGCCGGCAACACCAACTTCGGGGACTCCTACTGCCTCGCGGCAGACATTATCGCCGTGAAATGCAAAGTCCCCGTTTTATACAGATTTGAACTCATGGGCACGTCCGACGACGTCGCCAAAGTTAACAAAGGATTGGAAGAGTTTTGGACGCATCAGTCGCAGAAGCCGGCATGACGGACTCCAAGGAGCTGCCGGAGGCCTACAAGGACCTGGGCTACCACGAGCTCAACGCCATGCTGAACCTGTACGGCAAGAACGGAGAGATCCAGTTCGACGCCGACCGCGCTGCTGCGCGCCAGTACTTCCTCCAGCACGTCAACAACAACACCGTGTTCTTCCATGACCTGGAAGAGAAGCTGGAATACCTCGTCAAGAACGAGTACTACGAGAGTGAAACACTCGACCAGTACTCCATGGACTTCATCCGCGAGCTGTACCAGCGCGCCTACAAGAAGAAGTTCCGCTTCGAGACCTTCCTCGGCGCGTTCAAGTTCTACACCTCGTACACGCTGAAGACCTTTGACGGCAAGCGGTACCTGGAGCGCTACGAAGACCGTGTGTGCATGGTTGCCCTGCACCTGGCCCGCGGCGACGAGAAGCTGGCCATGCAGATGGTGGATGAAATCATCGGCGGCCGCTTCCAGCCGGCCACCCCCACCTTCCTGAACGCCGGCAAGGCCCAGCGCGGCGAGCTCGTTTCCTGCTTCCTGCTGCGCATCGAAGACAACATGGAGTCGATCGGCCGTTCCATCAACTCCGCGCTGCAGCTGTCCAAGCGCGGCGGCGGCGTTGCCTTTGCGCTGACGAACATCCGCGAGGTCGGCGCGCCGATCAAGCAGATCGAGAACCAGTCCTCCGGCGTCATCCCGGTGATGAAGCTTCTTGAGGATTCCTTCTCCTACGCCAACCAGCTCGGTGCCCGCCAGGGTGCCGGTGCCGTGTACCTGCACGCCCACCACCCGGACATCAACCGGTTCCTGGACACCAAGCGCGAAAACGCCGACGAGAAGATCCGCATCAAGACCCTCTCCCTCGGCGTCGTCGTTCCCGACATCACCTTTGAACTGGCCAAGCGCGACGAGGACATGTACCTGTTCTCCCCGTACGACGTCGAAAAGGTCTACGGCATGCCGTTCTCCGACATCTCGGTCACCGAGAAGTACTACGAGATGGTGGACGACGCGCGGATCAAGAAGACCAAGATCAAGGCCCGCGAGTTCTTCCAGACCCTCGCCGAGATCCAGTTCGAGTCCGGCTACCCGTACATCATGTTCGAGGACACGGTGAACCGGGAAAACCCGATCGAGGGCAAGATCATCATGTCCAACCTGTGCTCCGAGATCCTTCAGGTCTCCGAGCCCACCACGTACAACGATGACCTCTCCTACGCCGAAACCGGCAAGGACATCTCCTGCAACCTGGGTTCGCTGAACATCGCCAAGACGATGGACTCCCCGGACTTCGGCCGGACCATCGAGACCTCGATCCGCGCGCTGACCGCGGTGTCGGACATGAGCCACATCGGTTCCGTGCCCTCCATCGCCAAGGGCAATGACGCTTCGCACGCCATCGGCCTGGGCCAGATGAACCTGCACGGCTACCTGGCGCGGGAGCGGGTGCACTACGGCTCCGAAGAAGGCATCGACTTCACGAACATCTACTTCTATTCGGTGGTCTACCACGCAGTGCGTGCGTCGAACCTGCTCTCGATTGAAACCGGCCGCAGGTTCGCCGGCTTCGACCGGTCCAAGTACGCCACCGGAGAGTTCTTCGACAAGTACGTCAATCAGGAATGGGTTCCCCAGACGCAGCGCGTCCGCGAGCTGTTCGACGGCATCCACATCCCCACCCAGGCTGACTGGGCGGCGCTGAAGGCTTCCGTCATGGAGCACGGCATCTACAACCAGAACCTGCAGGCGGTGCCGCCGACCGGCTCGATCTCCTACATCAACAACTCCACCTCCTCGATTCACCCGGTGGCCGCGAAGATCGAGATCCGCAAGGAAGGCAAGCTCGGCCGCGTGTACTACCCGGCGCCGTACCTGACGAACGACAACCTTGAGTACTACAAGGATGCCTACGAAATCGGCTACGAGAAGATCATCGACACCTACGCCGCTGCCACCCAGCACGTGGACCAGGGCCTGTCCCTGACGCTGTTCTTCAAGGACACCGCCACCACGCGCGACATCAACCGGGCGCAGATCTACGCATGGCGCAAGGGCATCAAGACCATCTACTACATCCGCCTGCGCCAGCTCGCGCTCGAGGGCACTGAGGTGGAAGGTTGCGTCAGCTGCATGTTGTGACGTTTCAATATGTCGTTTCTGCATAACTCCTCGCACCCTTTCAAGACAAGGAATTACTTATGACCGAGAAGCTGAAGCTGCTCAGCCACGTTGAGGCGATCAACTGGAACAAGATCCAGGACGACAAGGACGTAGAAGTCTGGAACCGCCTGGTCAACAACTTCTGGCTGCCGGAAAAGGTGCCGCTGTCCAACGACGTCCAGTCCTGGAACACGCTCACTCCGGACGAGCAGCAGCTGACCATGCGCGTGTTCACCGGCCTGACGCTGCTGGACACCGTGCAGGCCACGGTCGGCGCCGTCTCGCTGATCCCCGATGCGATCACCCCGCACGAGGAAGCCGTCTACACGAACATCGCGTTCATGGAATCGGTGCACGCCAAGAGCTACTCCTCGATCTTCTCCACGCTGGCCTCCACCAAGGAGATCGACGAGGCTTTCCGCTGGTCCACCGAGAACGAGAACCTGCAGAAGAAAGCCCACATCGTCACCGATTACTACCGCGGCGACGATCCCCTGAAGCGCAAGGTGGCCTCCACCCTGCTGGAGTCCTTCCTCTTCTATTCGGGCTTCTACCTGCCGATGTACTGGTCCTCCCGGGCCAAGCTGACAAACACGGCCGACCTGATCCGCCTGATCATCCGTGACGAGGCCGTGCACGGCTACTACATCGGCTACAAGTTCCAGAAGGGCCTGGAAGGCGCTTCCGAGGAACGCAAGCAGGAAATGAAGGACTACACGTACGAGCTGCTTTTCGAGCTGTACGAAAACGAAGTCCAGTACACCCACGACCTGTACGACGGCGTCGGCCTGGCTGAGGACGTCAAGAAGTTCCTGCACTACAACGCCAACAAGGCGCTGATGAACCTGGGCTACGAGGCCATGTTCCCGTCAGCCCTGACGGACGTGAACCCGGCGATCCTGTCCGCGCTCTCCCCGAACGCTGACGAGAACCACGACTTCTTCTCCGGGTCCGGTTCCTCCTACGTGATCGGCAAGGCCGTGAACACGGAAGACGACGACTGGGACTTCTAACTTCCCGCTGAGTTTTCTTCTTTTGCCGCCGTCGCGGGCCTTCGGGTCCGTGGCGGCGGCAGCCGCATTTAAGGCAGGAAGCGAAACCCTGCGGGGTTCCCTGGACCGGAGCCGGTGGATGGCTGGTGGGGGAGGACCCGCCGGATCCAGCAACCGGTGCGGGTGTTGAGCTACATTGAGATCCCTGAAAGCAGTAACCACCGTTTCAGCTCTTACAGCGAACACTTCGAAGCATTCTGGCACTTACGAAAGTTGGACAATCCATGGTTTTCGAAAGACTGTCACTCTTGGCTGACGGCGGCACCGAAAACGGCGGCTATGTGACTCTGTGGATATCTTTTATTGCAGTGGCCCTGCTGGTCTTCGTGCTGCTCAAAGCCTTCAAGCCCAAGAGGGCGGCCGGCGAGGAGGGCACGACCGCCGAGTCCGCCAAAAAGTGGACCATCACCGCTGAAGAGGTTGTTCTCACGCGGTTCAGGCCTACCAAATTCAAGGAAGGCTACGACCAGGATCAGGTTGATGATCTGCTTGACCGGGTAGTTCAAGAACTCCGGCGACTTCAGGAAGAAAACGAGAGTCTCGGGCTTACCAGGGGCAATCCTCGGCGCGGACCCGTTTCTGTTGGCGACCCGATTATTACTCCTGAACAACTAACGAGCCAGAAGTTCACTGCAACAAGACTCCGCGAAGGCTATTCGCAGGCCGACGTAGACGATTTCCTGGCCAAGGTTGTTGCGGGCCTTCGTGAGCGGATCGCGGAGAACAAGCGTCTCAAGGGTCAGTTTGCCGGAAACGGGCACTCCTAGAAAGACACTTCCCACACTTGCCGCAGCCGGTTACTCCGGAAGCATGCCCCGCAGTTTCGTCGTGGTGTTCCAGCTGCGGATGGTCATCGACTTGTAGAAGGGGGAAGCCGTGATGGCACTGAGTCTGCTCTTGGTCCGCTCGGCGCTCAGACGCTGGGAATAGATGACGCCGTCACCGGGCCAGACGGCGTCGACGCCTTCCCGCGGGTTGAAGGCGGTCATGGCCTCTCCGGCATCGATGCCCATCAGGAAGATGGCGTCGGAGTGGTATCTGGTTGGCTGCTCACCGAACCCCTCGGGTTTCTGCTCAACGACGGCCCGCAGCTGCCCGGGACTGAGGACCAGAACCTTGATGAGCTCGTCGTCGAGGGCGAAGTTGTCGATGAGGGCCGCTTCGATCCGGGGCCCGAGCACCTCGGGAGTATCGGCCGAAGTGAGCAGCACGTTGCCACTGGCAATGTAGGTGGACACCTGTTCGTAGCCCAAGTCCTCGAGATGCCCCTTCAACGCCTTCATCGGGACCTTGTTCCTACCGCCGACGTTGATGCCCCGCAGGAGGACCAAATACGGGCTCGGGTCCACGGCTGTCTCCATTCATTGGAGCCCCCCTCCCGGGGCGGGCAGAAAGCGCAGTGCACTGCCCCGATTCGACCACATCGCCGACGCCCCGGCAATGACAGCCCGCAAGGTTTGGTATTTCTGCACTTACGGGACCGGCGGCGATGATCCCTGATGCAACCGGTCGGTCGGCAGCGGGATCTCGATCGCCAGGGTCATGTCAGCGGATTTCGCGATCGCCCCGGCTACTGCCGGCGCCACGAGCACCCGGTCCCGGCGCACTTCCTGGATGAGCACCCGAACCTGCTGTCCGTCGATGTCCAACCACCAGGTCTCGACCAACATCCGCAGCCCGAGCTCGTCCAGCAGGCTTTCGGCCAGATCCAGCTCCGTGGGTTCGGCCCGCCGGCGGTGCAGCAGATCAAACGGCACGAACCCGCCGTCGGCCGTCATATGGATGTAGCCCGCATGCTCGCCGTCCAGGTCCCGCAGATGGTCAAAGGTGTTCTCGGCGGGCATGGGCTGGGTCATGCGAGGACGCTAACACGACGACGACGACGGGCGGCCGCAGCGGAGGCGGAGCAGCGGCCGGGGCTTAGCCCGCCGCTGCGCCGCCACCGGGTCAGTTAGTCGGCCACGCGGCTCCGCTGGTTGGTGTCCACGCCTGCCACAGCGCCGCCGTCGACCAACAGGTCCACGCCGGTGATGAAGCTGGCATCGTGCCCGAGCAGGAACGCCGCGGCGTTGGCGATGTCACCGGGGGTGCCCACCCGGCCGGTGCCGGATCCTTCGATCATGCCGCGCATGTGTGCGCCGGATTCACCGGCGAGCTCCTGTTGTCCCATCGGAGTGGAGATCACGCCGGGGCTGATGCTGTTCACGCGGGCACCGCGGGCGCCCCAGCGCAGGCTGGCGGACTGGACACGAAGCTGGTTGGCGCGCTTGGCCACGAGATAGGCGTAACCCGGGTTGTCGATCCCGGCAACGAACGGAATCAGGTGCAGATCATCCACCGGAACGGTGGCCAGGCTGGCGAGGACATCGGCGGGAATGCGGCCGCCCGACATGTAGGCGGACATGCTGGAAATGAAGACTCCGGCACCACCCGGGGCAATGACCTTCTCGAATTCCTCCAGCACCAGAGCGGCGCCGATCAGGTCGACGTTCCAGATCGCCTGCACCGGAGCCTGCACCGGGGAAACGCCGGCGGTGTGCACCACCTGGGTCACATGTCCCAGTTCCGCGGCGGTGGCAGCCAGTGCCGCCACCGAATCGCGGGAGGAGACATCGACGGCCTGGGACACGACGTCGTACCCGTCACCCAGTGCGGTTGCGGCCGTGGTTTCCAGGAGTGACTCGTTGAAGTCGGCCAGCAGCACCTTGCGGCCCGCACCCGACCGGCGAAGAACCGCCTGGCCCATTCCGCCCATGCCGATAATTACCAATACTTCAGTTGCCATGACGCTCCAATTTCCAAGGGATCCGGGCAAGAATGACCCGGTATCTCCCCAGAATAGTCGGCTGCGTCATTATGGGGCGGACCACTGGCGCCGAAGGTCCGCGGGCGTCCGGCAAGCATACTGAGCACGCAGTCATCCTCGTCTCTGGGAACGGGATTACTGACCGGGCCGATATCCACAGTGGATCCAGAATGTCCGGATCCGGATTGTCGGGATTCCCAATGTGAGGACCTGCAAAGCCATAACCCCGCCCCGCCATCCAAACAACGGCGGCAGTTCTTGTACAGAGGCTGGGGATTCCGGCTGCGGCGCTCCTGCAACTACGGGACATTGCGGATCCTTGCAAGCCGCAGGTACGAATTTATGCTTGCTTTTCATTGCATTTGGACCCGGCGTCAGCTAAAACAGGTATATAACGATTTACCTGCAAAATACTCGAGTTGGCTGGCCGGGCTGATGCTGTGAAATGTAGTGGCTTACGGTGTAAGAAGCGCACGGAACCCTCTATTCCGTGTTCGCCGTTAGGTCCCGAAGCCGTTCGTCCCGCATAAAGCGGTGCGAAAAGCCAATGGGGCTCCTAACATCCTGCGGAAACGCAGGAATCCACGACGTCATCCAGGAATATATGAAAACCACGACGCTTTCCACTGGTCTCACATCAGTAGCGCTGGCAGCTTTGCTGTCTATCACCTGTCTGGCAGGTCCGGCACAGGCCGCTGTCCCCGCCACGGGAACCGACAATCTCACCGACGGCATCAGCGAGGCTGAACAGGCCCGGATCATCGGCGAGGGCGGTGCGTCGATGGGGCAGGGCCTGCACCGGCTCAATGCCTCCGGCGATGCGCAAGTACCGGCGCCTGGCGAAGCCGGCACGCTTCCCGCGACGGGTGAAACGGTTGCGCCCGACGCCCAGTCTGTGCCCGAGGGCGGAGAAACCGCTGCCGCGGAACCCGATGCTTCTCCGGAGGCGGCAGCGGACCCGATGGCGGGAAACTGGCGGCCGGCGGGCATCCAGGGCATGGACGTGTCCAGCCACCAGGGAAATGTCGATTGGAACCACGCCTGGGCACAGGGATCACGGTTTGCCTACGCCAAGGCCACCGAGGGAACCACGTACAAGAACCCGAACTTCAACCAGCAGTACAGCGGGGCCTACGGTACGGGCATGGTTCGGGGCGCTTACCACTTCGCCCTGCCCAACGTCTCTTCCGGTGCGGTGCAGGCGAACTACTTCGTGGACAACGGCGGCGGCTGGTCCGCCGACGGAATGACGCTTCCGCCGCTCTTGGACATCGAGTACAACCCGTACGCGTCCCTGGGCAACACCTGCTTCAACATGAGCGCCAGCCAGATGGTCAACTGGATCCGGGACTTCTCCAACACGGTCAAGGCACGCACCGGCCGCGCCCCGATGATCTATACGACCACCGACTGGTGGGTGACCTGCACCGGCAACAGTGCTGCCTTCCGGGACAACCCGCTGCACATCGCCAGCTACAACCACGTCGGCGCCGGTGCGCTTCCTGCGAGCTGGAACGTTTACAGCTTGTGGCAGTACAGCAGCACGGGACCATTTGTTGGCGACTCGAACGTCTGGAACGGCAACGCTGCCGGACTGACAGCGTTCGCCCGCAACAGCGCGGCTCCGGCACCGGCGCCCGCCCCGGCTCCCGCTCCGGCCCCGGGGCCGTACCGGGACGTGGCAGCGAACAGCGAATTTGCCAAGGACATTGCCTGGGCGAAGGGTAAAGGCATCACCACCGGGTACCCGGATGGCACCTACCGGCCGCTGGACAATGTGAACCGCGATGCGATGGCTGCCTTCCTGTACCGCGTCTCCGAAAAGCCCGCCTATGTGGCACCGAAGGTTTCACGCTTCAGGGATGTTGCCACGAACAACCAGTTCTATAAGGAAATCCATTGGTTGGCGGCGAGCGGAGTGGCCACCGGGTGGAACGGGAACACCTATCAGCCGGGATCCGCCATCAACCGTGATGCGATGGCGGCATTCCTGTACCGTTTGGCGGGAAGCCCCAAATACACGGCGCCGAAGGTCTCCCGGTTCAAGGATGTCCCGGTCAGCAATATGTACTACAAGGAAATCAGCTGGCTCGCAGCCCAGGGAATTTCGACCGGTTGGACGGACGGAACCTTCCGTCCGCTTGAGCCCATTAAGCGTGACGCGATGGCGGCATTCCTGCACCGCTTTGACACCAAGTTCCCCTAATCCGGAACATTCGACGGCGGTAACACGCCCGCGGGTGCGTTACCTCCGTCGAAAAGCCCTGCAGCGGGCGTGGCGCAATGAACGCCGAATCGGTCAGGCGGTGTCCCGGACGCCTCGACGATTTAGGGCATGAATATTGAACTTCGGATTCCACTGAAGCTGGGACGGGAATTGGAATAACCGGCCGAGGATCAGGCAGTTCGGTGGAGAACCACATTATTAATGGAGCGCGGCTGCTCCTAGAACATCGAAACAGCCGCAGTCATTCGGCTTAGCAGGCGGTGCGGAGCGGGTCAGGCCGGACCAGAATCCTCAGCCGTAAATTGTCGAAAGGTTACAAAATGCGGCACGGAAAGACTTTTAGGCCCCCGGTGCAGGTTACTAAGCGAGTATTCGCTCCAATACGGTTAAGCTACGTGCAATCATGAAGAAAAACACTGCATGCCGGACTGTTGCCGTCCGTGCCACCTGCGTCCTTATCCTTGCTTCCCTCTCCATTCCGGGAGCAGCTGCGGCAGCTGATCCGCGCGCGGGGATACCGGCTGTTTCCACGGTTGAGGAGATCCCCGAGACTCCCCCGGTGATGCCTGACACCCCTCGGCCCGACCCCGCAGCGCTTTCCCCGGAGGCTGCCGAAGCGGCAGTGAAAGCGGCCGCGGAGGATGCTGCCCTGGGCACCGGCTCCGTAGTGCTGCCGGAGGGCATGGAACCCGGAGCGGCAACTGCACCTGATGCGTCGGCTCCTGATGCGACCGTCGACTCGGTGCGGAGCGACAAGTTTGCCGGCCAGGTGTTTGATCTGATGAACGCCAAGCGCAGGGCTTCCGGAGTGCCTGCCCTGACCTGGAACCAGGGAATTGCCGATGTGTCCCAGGGGTGGGCGAATCACCTGAGGGTGGCCACGGCCGATCCGAACTTCGACTGGGCCGGAATTCACCGGGCGGACGCCGGCAGTTCGCTGATTCCCAAGGGCGCCAATTGGTACGGTGAGATCATCGCCTTCAATTTTTCCGCTGGACAGGTGGTGGACTGGTGGATGAATTCTCCGGCGCACCGTGCGGCCATGCTGGATTCCCGGGAAACGCACGCTGGTATCGGCTACGTGGTGCCGACAAGCGGGCCGTACAAGGGCTGGCACCTGGTGGTGTCCAATCTGGCCGGCTACCCGAAAACCGCCAAACCGGCAGTGGTTTCCCCGTTCGCAGACTTGGTGGGCGGACAGCAGTTCCTTGCCGACATGAACTGGATGTATAACAAGGGAATTTCCACCGGCTGGGCAGAGGGAAACGGCACCAGGACCTATCGGCCGCTCCAGTCCATCAGCCGGGAGGCAATGGCCGCCTTTATGTACCGGCTGAAGGGGTCGCCGGCGTACACTCCGCCGAAAAAGTCGCCCTTTGTCGACGTTTCCACCTCCAACCCGTACTACAAGGAAATCTCCTGGCTTGCTGCCAAAAAGATATCCACGGGCTGGAAGCAGAAGAACGGTGTGGTGTTCCGCCCCCACGACCCGGTGAGCCGTGACGCAATGGCTGCCTTCCTCTACCGGTTGGCCGGTTCACCGAAGTACACGGCGCCGAAGAAGTCTCCCTTTGTCGACGTCGCCACGTCCAACCAGTTCTATACGCAGATCTCCTGGCTGGCCGCCAGCGGAGTCTCCACCGGCTGGGGCATGGGGAACGGCAAAGCGGAGTACCGGCCCGGCGGAAAGGTGGCCAGGGATGCGATGGCGGCCTTCATGAAACGTTGGGCGGCTTAGCCGGCGGCTGCAGCGGCTAGCCTGTCCGAGAGCGCCATGAAGCTCTGGTCGATCCGCTGCTCCCCGGGATGGGCGTCGTACCAGCTGAGGATTTCGGCCGCACCCTGCGCGAAAGGGATGCGGGCGGAGTAGCCGGGCACCAGCGACTTGATCTTTGAGTTGTCGAAAATGACGGAGTGGGACTTGTCGCCCAGCAGGCCAGGTCCGCGGCCCGGGTCGTGGGCGGCAATGGTCTCGGAGGCGACGTGGACCAGCTGCGGTTCGGGCACGCCCGCGGCTGCTGCCAATACGCGGTACACCTCGTTCCAGGGCAGGAACTCATCCGAGGTAATGGTGTAACTCTCACCCACCGCTGCGGCGCGGCCGAGCAGCCCGGTGAAGGCCCTCGCGAAATCGCGGCTGTGCGTCAGCGTCCACAGCGAGGTGCCGTCCCCGTGCACCAGCACCGGAAGCCCGGCCCGCATCCGGTGCAGGTCCGTCCAGCCGCCCATCACGGGAATCATGGTGCGGTCATAGGTGTGGGACGGCCGGACCACGGTTCCCGGAAAACCCTCGTCCCGGTAGGCGGAGACCAGGAGGTCTTCGCAGGCAATTTTGTCACGGGAGTACTGCCAGAACGGGTTGCGCAGGGGAGTGGATTCCAGAATCGGCAGCCGGGCAGGCGGCTTTTGATAGGCCGAGGCCGAACTGATGAACACGTACTGGCCGGTGCGGCCGCGGAACAGCTTCATTCCGGCGGCCAGCTGTTCGGGAACAAACGAGATGAAGTCGGCGACGGCGTCGAACTCGCGGCCCCGCAGGACCTTTGACGAGGCCCGCGCATCACGGATGTCGGCGTGCAGGACTTCCACGCCGGCGGGCACAGGACGGGTGGCGGAGGTCCCGCGGTTCAGCAGCGTGACCCGGTGTCCCAGCTCGCACGCCTGCTCGGCGACGGCCGCACTGATAACTCCGGTTCCGCCGATGAGAAGAATATCCACGTGCGCTCCCTGACTATACGTAAGAGCCGCAGCAGCGGCGCCGGCGCGGCTTGGAGGTTTTCTCCGCAGGCCCAGTCTGCAGCACAATTCCGATTCTGTCCCGGGGACGGCGCAGCTTCAGTTCGTGACGCGTTACGGAGCCTGCCGGCCGGGCCCGGCGTCCGCTCCGGCAGCAGGCTGGGCGGAAGGATCGCCTGTCCGCTCGCCGAGTCCGGTTTTCCGGGCCCCGTTGGAGCGCCTGCTCACGGCCGATGCCCAGACCCAGGTGGCCCGCCGGATCCCGGCGTCGGTCCACAGTACCTGCACGGCTTTGGCGTTCCAGGTGCAGGCTTCGCCCTTTACCCGCTCAGCGGCGCTGGGAAACCGGATCCAGGCCCAGACGGGAATCCCCGGCACCGAAGTGGTGGCGGGGTGGTGCTCAAAGTCCAGCTCTTCCGGGGTAAGTTCAAGCGGCTCCGCACGCCGGGCATAGCGGGCAGCGAGCCGTGTCGCCGCGTCCTGGTCCATGCTTAAAAGTAGAACATATATTCGAATCAACGGATGTCCTGGCGTAATCCGTTCCGGCAGGCACAATGGGAGGATGTGTGGACGTTACGTAATGGCCAAGGCAACATCGGACCTGGTGGCAGCCTTCAATGCTGACCAGGCGGTGGGGGAGGACCTCGCGCCGTCCTGGAACGTGGCCCCCACCGACAACGTGCGCATTGTCACCGAGCGCGCCCGTCACCGCCCCGCCGACGACGACGCCGGCCACGGCGGCGGGCATGAAGACGGCGGCGGGGACACGGTCCGCCGGGTGGCCACGGCAAAGTGGGGTTTGGTGCCGGTATGGGCCAAGGATGCCAAAATCGGTGCACGGATGATCAACGCCCGCCGGGAGACCGTGCTGGAGAAGCCGGCATTCCGGAAGGCTGCGGTGAAGCGCCGGGCACTGGTTCCGGCGGACGGCTACTACGAATGGGAAAAATCCGGCTCCGCCAAAATTCCCACGTACCTGTATTCGCCGGCGCAGGATCCGCTGGCGTTTGCCGGACTCTACGAGTTCTGGCCCGATCCGTCGCTGCCCGAGGACCATGAACACAAATGGCTGGTCAGCTTCACCATCATCACCACCGAGGCCAGCGATGCACTGGGACACATCCATGACCGTACGCCGCTGATCGTTCCGCCGGACTTGTACACCGACTGGCTGGACCCGCGCCTGACGGAGACGGCCGAAGTCCAACAGCTGCTGGACGCCATGCCTGAGCCGGTGCTGACCCCTCGCGTGGTGTCCTCCGAGGTGAACTCTGTCCGCAACAACGGCCCCCAGCTGGTCCTTCCGGCCGAAGACTGAGCCGGACCTCGCGGGGCTCCCGGCGGGCTACCAGGCATAGTCCTCCGGCGCGGTGCGGTGGCCCGGAAAAATGGTGTCGAGCCGGGTGAGGATCCCGGAGTCCAGCTCGGTCCCCAGCGCCGTCAGGGCGTCGTCGAGCTGCGCCTGGATCCGCGGACCCACGATTGGTGCGGTGACCGCCGGCTGGTGCAGCAGCCAGGCCAGGGCGAGGATGCCCGGGGCCAGGCCCAGCTCATCGGCGAAGTCCTCATACTGCTGCAATGCATCCCGGTGCGTCTCCAAAGCCTGCTTGGCGCGGCCCTCGGTGCGCCGTCCGCCCTGCTCCGCCTTCTTCAGCACACCTCCCAGCAGACCGCCCTCCAGCGGCGACCAGGGCAGCAGTCCCAGCCCGTACTGTTGCGCGGCGGGAATAACCTCCAGCTCGACGGTGCGGCTGATCAGGTTATAAATGGACTGCTCACTGACCAGGCCGTTGAAGTTGCGGCGCTGCGCCGCCTCCTGGGCGCGGGCAATGTGCCAGCCGGCAAAGTTCGAGCTGCCGTTGTAGATGATTTTGCCCTGCTGCACCGCCACTTCCATGGCCTGCCAGATCTCGTCCCACGGTGTGTTCCGGTCGATGTGGTGGAACTGGTAGAGATCGATGTAGTCAGTTTGCAGCCGCTGAAGGCTCGCATCCAGCGCCCGGCGGATGTTCAGGGCGGACAGGAAGGTGTCGTTGGGGCGCTCGCTCATCGAGCCGTACAGCTTGGTGGCCAGCACGGTGTCCTCCCGCCGTCCGCCGCCCCTGGCGAACCACCGGCCGACAATCTCCTCGGTCCAGCCCTTGTTCTCCCCCCAGCCGTACACATTGGCGGTGTCAAAAAAACTGAGGCCCGACGCGCGCGCGGAGTCCATGATCGCGTGCGCGTCGGCCTCGTCGTTTTTGGGTCCGAAATTCATGGTGCCCAGGCACAGGCGGGAGACGCTGAGGCCGGAACGGCCCAAGTGGGTGTACTGCATGGAAGTCCTCGCTCGGAGTAGGAGACGGCGGCCAGCCCTCCACGCCGGTTCACCGGCCGGAGGCGCACGAAAGCGCAGATCGCAGGACCCATTCTGCGCGGTTTCGGAGCCTGCGGCTAGATGGGCAATCCCCGGGGACGGGCTTCCGGCCGGGCAGCAGAGCCGGCAGCAGATGGAAGGCCGCAACGCTCGGCCGGGTAGCATCGAAGGTGCGAAATGCACCCACGGGAGACAGCCCAGCAACCATCCCGCCGCCAAGACCCAAGGAATCCATGCCGTTGAACAAGAAATCACTCATAAACGACGGGTTCACCGGATTCCGGCCCATCTCGGACCTCGACATCAACCGAATTCCGCAGCGCCAGGGAATCTTCGCCGTGTTGCGGCCCGAGGGCTTCGAGCCGCGGTTCCTCGCGCAAAGCACGGCCGGAACGTTCAAGAAGAAGAAACCGTCCCTGCCGCGGGCTGCGCTGGAAGCCGAGTGGGTCGCCGACGCGGACGTCCTGTTCATCGGCAAGGCCAGCCCCGGCAGCAAGGGCAACCGCGGGCTCCGCCGCCAGATCTCCGAATTTGTGGACTTTGGCAACGGAAAGCCGCCGGGACACTGGGACGGCCGGTTGATCTGGCAGCTGGCGGACGCCGAGGACCTCCTCGTGGCCTGGCGGGAGTTGCCGGCGGAAACGGTCAATGCTGCCCACGCCGAGTTCCACGCGGAATTCGGCCGGGTGCACGGCAGATTGCCGTTCGCCAATCTTGTCCCGGCCCGCGCCTAGGACCGATTCGGCAGTCCGGCGGCAGCCAACCGGCAGCCCGGCGGCGGCCAGTCGGCAGCCCCGCGGACGGTTCCGGAGAGGCCTGCTGTAGCCTGAGATCCAAAACCTGGAAACTCCAAGGAGGGCACCTCTGTGGCCGAGTCGTATTACCGCGCCCTGGGCGAGGAGAGTTTTGAATCCAGCATCCACACCCAGGGTGCGTGGAATGAGCATGAGCAGCACATGGCTCCGGTCTCGGGTGTCCTCGCCCATGCGCTGCAGAACTGCAGCCCCCGCCAGGACATGCGCCTGGCCAGAATTAGCTATGACATTTTCGGGGTCATCCCCCGCGGAGTTTTCGATGTGCGAACCAAGATCCTGCGCCCGGGCCGCACCATCGAACTCCTCGAGGCCGAGCTGATCGCCGGCGGGCGGACCGCGGTGCGGGCCACGGCCTGGCGGCTGGCCCGGGGGGCCACGGCGGAAGTGGCGGCCCTGGAGGACACCCGGATGCCCGGCCCGGACGGCTTGGCGGAGCCCCGGGGAATGACGCAGTGGCCGGGGGATTTCATCGGCTCGCTGGACTTCCGCGCGGTCGAGGGGCTTCGCCCGGGCCGCGGGCAGGTCTGGGTGCGGACCCCGTACGACATGGTGGAAGGCGCTCCGGCCAACGACCTCGTCCGGCTGGTGGGTCTCGTGGACGTCGCCAACGGCGTTGCGGCACGGGTACCTCCCGGCGGTGACAGCTACATGTTCCCCAACGTCGACCTGCAGGTCCACCTCCACCGCGAGCCCCGGGGCGAATGGCTTGGACTGGACACCCGGGTCACGTTCGGCACCGACGGAATCGGCCTGACCTCCTCAGTGCTGCACGACGTCGAAGGCCCCTTCGGCCGCAGCGAGCAGATCCTGACGGTCCGCCGGCTCGGCCCGCAGGCCTAGGGCACGCGATGCCGCAGGAAGCCCCCCGCGCATCAGCCGGCGGACCATCCGCCGGCAGCGCCGGCCAGGTTCCCCTCGCCGTCGTACGCCAAACCCGCACCCTGGGTGCCGCAGAAGACCTGGACTTTGCGCTGGCCATGCTGGCTGCCGCCCGCACGGGAACGCTGGGACCCACGCTGCGGCTGTACCGCCCGCAGCCCACGGTGGCCCTGGGCCAGCGCGATGCCCGGCTTCCCGGGTTCGACGCCGCCGCGGAGGCCTGCCGGCAGCAGGGCTTTGCGCCGCTGGTCCGCAAGGCCGGCGGACGGGCTGCGGCCTACCATCAGGGGTGCCTGGTCGTGGACCATGTGGAACCCGGAACCGATGCCGTGGCGGGTTCGCGGGCGCGGTTCGCGGCCTTCGGCGAGCTGTTTGCCTCGGCCCTGCGCCGGGTTGGCGTCAACGCCGCGGTGGGGGAAATTCCCGGCGAGTACTGTCCGGGGGAGTTCACTGTCCACGGCACCGCTGACTCCGGCCGGAAGCTCAAACTCGTGGGCACCGCCCAGCGGGTGGTTTCCGGCGCTTGGCTTTTTTCGTCGGTGCTGGTGGTGCAGGACGCCGAACCGCTGCGCCGGGTCCTGACCAGCTGTTACTCCGCCCTGGGGCTGGACTGGAACCCGGAAACGGCCGGCGCCGCGGAAGACGCCGGCAGTGTTTCCCGAAAAAACAGCATTTCCGGAGCCGGCAGTGTTTCCCTGGACACAGTCGAAGCGGCACTGATTGAGGCCTATGGCGCCTACGCGCCGCTTGCCTCCGCGGATTTCGACGCTCTGGCAGCTTCCCTGGACTGCAGCGGCGCCACTGGGCAAAATACAGTCCGGCTGCCTCAGCCTGCGCGTCGATCGGTGAGCTCAGCTGTCGATCAGTAAGCTTGGTGATGGCTCTGCACACCGCCGGACGAAGGAAGACCATTGGCCAAGACCACCATTGAAAACACCATTGAAAACACCGCCCTGCGGCTGAAGGCCGTTCTGGAGGTCCTTGCCGCGGAGGATCCCGCCGCCCAGCGGCGCATCAGCCGCGGCGAAGTCCTCGCCGCGGCCATGACCCGGGTGCCGCTGGAGGGCCGGGAGTCCGAGACCCTTGCCAGCGGGGCCGCCCGTGGAGAACGCGCGCTGTCCAACGCCACCACCAAGCTGGTCAAGGCCGGGTGGATCACGAAGGAAGGCAGGGCCGGCTGGAGCATTACGCCCGCCGGACGCCAGGCGCTGGAGGATTTCCCGGAAACCGCCGACCTGCTCGGCGCCATGGACGGCACGGCTCCGCCGGTTGCCAACACTTCCGCAGCGGCTGCCGAGGCCGTCGTCGAAGAGGCGCTGGAGGCGGCTGTGGTGGTGCCTGAGATTCCGCAGGAGCAGCACGGCGCGCGTGCCCACGAGGACGGAGAGCAGCCCGGGCCCACCTTCCCACAGCCGGACGCCGTCGTCGTCGCCGGAACCCTGGGCAAAGCCCTGGGCGGAGCGGACTGGGACCCGGCTGGAAGCGAGCTGCAGCTTATCTTCGACCGCAGCGATGAACTGTGGAAGCTCACGGCAGAACTTCCCGCCGGCCACTATGAGTTCAAGGTGGCACTGAACGGTTCCTGGGACGAGAACTACGGCAGGGACGGGCACCGGGACGGGGCTAACCTCGACGTGGTGCACGACGGCGGACCGCTGACCTTCCTCTATGACCACGCCACGCACCTGGTGATTCCCAAGCAGGACGTCAACAGCTAAACGGGCGTCCGCGTGGCCGGCCCGGCGCTAACGGTCCGCCGCCTCCGGTGTCAGGCCGTGCCGGGCCAGGAAGCCCAGCACCGTTTCGGCCACAATCCGCCAGCCGTGGTCAACCACCAGGGAATGCCCGCTGCC
Source organism: Arthrobacter sp. zg-Y1219 (assembly GCF_030125545.1). NCBI lineage: Bacteria > Bacillati > Actinomycetota > Actinomycetes > Micrococcales > Micrococcaceae > Arthrobacter > Arthrobacter sp. zg-Y1219. The sequence continues at coordinate 302,846 of NZ_JASKLY010000003.1, read as the reverse complement.
CTCAATCTCCACGTACTCCGTGGGCGACGCCGCCGAGCGGTAGCGCCGCGCGGCCGCCCGGACCACCGATGCCGGCACCACCCGGTCGGCGCCGGCGCCGGCGAGGAGCAGCGGACCCCGGACCGCTGCCGTGTCGACCCTCACCGGGGTGCGCGGATTGAGGTTGGCCGCCGCTGCCTGGAACAGTGGCCGGCCCGGCGCCGGCATCACGCAGGTGGCATGCAGGTCATTGGACTCACGTTCGGAGACCGCGTTGGCGAAGGTTTTGCGGAAGTGCTGCGGGGACTGGCGGAGAATGCGGTACCGGTTCAGCGGGTTCCACAGCACCGGCAACGCGGTTCTCAGCTGGCCCGGCGACAGCCGCCGGACCCCTCGGAACTGGGCCGGCGCGATGGCTGCGGCACCGGCGGCCGATCCCCGGGCGAGCAGCTGCTGCGCCAGCAACCCGCCGAAGGCGTGCCCCACCAGCACCGGAGGCCGGGGCAGCCCGCTGATGACATCCTCAAAGTGGGTGAGGGCCTCCCGCATTCCGGTTCCGGCCATCGGGTCGGGAAACGCGTTGGCGGCCGGCAGGGCCTCGGGCTCGCCCGGCCAGCCGGGGGCCACCGGCTCGTAGCCGCGCTCCCGGAAGAGCTCCAGCCACGGATCCCAGCTGCTGGCATGCAGCCACAGCCCGTGGATGAACACCACGGGGAGGCGGTCTACGGACTGCACGGAATCGAAATCGGTGGACGGGTAGGGGGACCGCAGGCTCCCGACAGGGGTCATGGTCAGTTGCTCCTCGTTTCGGGAAGTGATCCGGTCCCGCCGGCACGATCTGGTGGCCAGTCTGCCATTTCAAACTCCCGGCGCGGAAGCCGTCACGGCGCATCAGATGACGGCGCATCAGATGACGGCCCGATCAGGCCGACCGGGTCCGTGAGGAAGCCGGCGGGCTCCCGCACCCACCACACGCCGTCGGCCCGGCGTTCCGCGGGAGTGGAAAACCGGTACCGGTACACCCGGGCCCGAATCCACCGCGGCGGGGTTCCGTCGAAGGGATCGGTGCGCAGCAGGGCCAGGACCCTGCGGTCGCCCTCGAGCAGTTTCTGCAGCAGCACCGGAAACCAGGAACCGCCCGCGGCACCCAAAGCCAGGAACCACATCAGCCAGTCCAGCCGCAGATGGTACGGCGCGAATTGGCGCGGCCGCCGGGACGGATTTCCGGGCTTGCCCTTGAACCCGTATTCCAGCCAGCGGGCGTCCGGGCCAGGCTCATCCAGCGTCCCTTCGAGCACCACTTCGTTCCGCGACCGGGTGATGCTGCCGAACGCACCGTAGGCATTGGACAGATGCCAGCGGTTGAAACTTGCGTTCATCAGCTGGTTGCTGCTGAACAGGTTCCGCAGCGGCTCCCAGGCCCAGTAGAGCATCAGTGCCGTCACCGCCAGCACGACGACGGCGAACCACACCGGCGTAGCCGCGGGATCCGGCGCTGCAAAGCCGGCCCAGGGCAGCACCTGCACAGTTGAATCGGCGACCGCGCTGAATGTGATCAAAATGGTCAGGACGTTCAGCCAGGCGAAATTTCCGGAGAGCACCAGCCAGCACTGCGTGAAAATCACCACCGCAGCGGCAATCCCGGCGACCGGCTGCGGGAAGAACAGGAAGAACGGCACCACCAGCTGGGCAAAATGGTTCCCGAGCACTTCGGCCCTGTGCAGCGGTTTCGGCAGGTGGTGGAAGTACCAGCTGGCCGGGTTGGGCATCGGCTGGGTCTCGTGGTGGTAGTACAGGGCCGTGAGATCCCGCCAGACGCGGTCGCCGCGCATCTTGATCAGCCCCGCACCGAATTCCAGTCGGAACACCAGCCAGCGGAAGAGGAAGAGCACGGTCACCGGGGGAGCCGTCTCGGTGGAGCCCAGGAATGCCGCCAGGAAGCCGGCCTCAAGCAGCAGCGACTCCCAGCCGAAGGCGTAAAACGTCTGGCCGATGTTCACAATCGACAGATACAGGAACCAGATCAGCAGAAAGGCCGCCATCGGCAGCCAGGGCGGACCGGCCTGGGGAGGGCCGGCGACCAGCAGGGCGGCGACGGCGGCGCCGGACCAGGCAACGGCAAGCAGGAACCGGTCCGAGTAATGCCGGCGGAAGAGGGTGGGAATGCCCCGTCCGGCGGTGCCCTTGATCCGGGCCAGGTACCGTGGGGCGGGCAGCAGGCCGTGCTCACCCAGCAGCGCCGGGAACTGGTTGGCGGCCGAGATGAAGGCGAGCAGGTAGACGGCGGCGATGCCGCGCTGCAGCACCTGCCGCGCAAATTCGTATCCCTCGGCATTGAAAAGCTCCATCGCATCCCAACCGTAGCGCCGGAGGTCCTAGGCTGGGACCGGTGGCGGAAAACCCCTCAGCTCTCCCCGGGAGGTGCCGGAATGGATGGATCGCACATCCTGGCCCTCGTCGTCGCCCACCCCGATGACGACGCGTACGGACTGGCCGGAACCGTGGCGCTGCACGAACACGATCCGGAGTTCCGCTTCATCCTGGTCCACGCGACCGACGGCGGCGCCGGGCAGATCGATCCCGCCTATCCGCCGGTGAACGAACCGCTCGGGCTGATCCGTCGGCGTGAGATGGACGCCGCGTGGACGGCCCACGGCAGGCCGCCGGACCGCCACGAATGGCTGGACTACGACGACGGCGCGGTCGGCCGGGTTCCCTTCGGGGAACTGGTGGAGCGGATCGGCGGCATCCTGGCGCAGGAGCGGCCCGACGTCGTCGCCACCTTCGGACCCGACGGGCTCACCGGGCATCCGGACCACATCGCAGTCGGCGCGGCCACCGATGCCGCGTTTTTTCGTCTGTGCGGCGACGGCGGGCCGGGGCTGCAGCGCCTGCTGCACGGCGGCGTCCGCCGCTCCACCTGGGAGCGCTGGAACCGCGCCCGGGTCCGGCGCGGGCTGGAACCCTGGGACGAGGACAGGGTCTATGACATTCATCCGGTTCCGGACGAGCTGATTGGCATGGAAGTGGACGTGGGCAGCGTGGCGCACCGGATCGTGGCGGGGCTGATGGAGCACCGGACCCAGCGGCACGTGGTTTCCCCCGGGGTACCCCCGGACTCGGAAGAGGATGCCGCCTGGTCCCGTTCCGTCTCCGTGGAGCCGCTGGTCATCGCCTGGCCACAGCGGCAGCCCGGGGCAGCGGTACTGGGTGATGTGTTTGAGGGGCTGGAATGAAGCAGCCGTCTCAGAACCGGAAGAAGGAATCGATTTCCTGTTTGGTGTCGTCCACGTAAACGTCAGTTCGTTCGTCGAAAAACGACACCCGGTCCTTCAGTTGCGCGGAGTCGGGCAGCACCTTCTCATAGGACCAGGCCAGGTCCGCGCCCTGTGGCTGGCCCGTGACCGACCAATAGGAAGCGGTGCCCTTGTACGGGCAGACGGTGTGTTTCAGTGACGCGCTCAGGGCGTCCCAGTCCACGTCGTCCCGCGGATAATAGGTGCGCACCGGAAGCATGGTCTCGTAAACGAACAGCGGTTCCCGGGTTTCCGCCAGCAGCTGCCCGCCCAGATGCACGCGCACTGCCCGCGACGAGGCCCGGGCGTCCACCCGGTGGAACGGATCGCGGGGATGTCCCTCAATCACCTGGTCCTCTTCCAGCCACCGGTCAAAGGCATAGAAGTCCAGCAGGACGTGGCCGGCCAGATCCGGATCGGCGGCCCGGAACGCGGCGCCGGGCAGCTCGTGCGCTCCCGCCCACAGGTCCAGGGGCTGCCCCGGCGTCGTATGCGCGGCGAAAGGATAGCGCGGATCCATCGGGGCTCCCGGCGGTACGCCGGCCAGCGGATCATCGGCCCCGGGAAGGGCAGCAGTCAGGTCCGCGGCGATGTCCTGCGCGGGTACGGCATAGATCGGGGTGACCCGCCGAGGCTCGTACACCAGGAACGCGTTGCCGGAATCGACTACCGTGTTGTCGCCGAGCTGGGCCCGGATGCGCCGCGGCGTGGGTTCGAAACGCAGCTGCGGGATGAACTTCCAGAATGCGGAACTGATCTGCAGTGCCATGACTCCAGTGTCTGGCGGCCCCGGGCCGGAATCAAGGCCCTGTGTTTCCGATTGCGGGCTCCTCAAGAACCGTCATGCCCCAGGTCTGGTCATTGTTCGCGGTGACGAGCACCCGGAAAGGTTGAGCGACCTGAGTAACCGGGAAGGCGTTGGCTACGCTGCCATCGATACCGGCGGTCTCGCAGGGGAAGGAAAAAGCCGCGGCGCCCGGGACTTCGACGCGGAGGTCGCCGGTTCCGACGCAGGAGGTAACGATTTTCAGGCGTGGGGCGGCAGTGGCAATGTTTTCCAAACTGCCGCTGCCGGTCTGGTTTTCCAGGGAGCCGAGGACAACTTCACTGTAGATGGCACCATCGGATGGCTGGACTTTCGCCGTGGGTGTCGGGGTGGGGATGTGGGTGGGGCGCGGCGTCTTCGACGCTGCCGTTGCCGTCGGTTCATCTGCCGCTGATTCAGCTGATGAGCAGCCTGTCATCAACAGCGCGCCTGCCAGCACCAGTGTGGCGGCTGATGTTGTTTTGCCTCGTGTCATCCGTGCCATGGTTCCCCCTCGCTTGGGGAGAAACTCCGTACAGTCCAACCGGACCTTCCCCCGACGTTTGGCCGAGCTGCTTCCTGCCCTCCATCGCCGTCGTTCTCAGCTGACGTGCGGCGAAGCTGCTGGCCACTGAGCTGCCCACGCTACACCAGGGGGTGTGGCCGCTGTCCGGAGGAGCGTCCTCGACAAGCCAAGCGGCCTTTTGCGGGGACGGGTTGCGGCTGAATGACTAGGCCGTCCAGGGAAGTTTGTGATGCAGGGCATGCAGGGTCACGGTTCCGCCGTAAATGGGAGAGGTACCGAGCTCCGAAAAACCCCAGTGTCCGTAAATTTCCCGGACCTGGGATGCTTGGCCGAAAACACCCAGGACGGCATCCTGTTCGGTTCGGTTCGAGAGGAGTTCACGGATGCACTGTTTGGCTATCCCACGGCCTCGATAGCTATCGTCGACAGCGAGTTCCTGGACAATAACGGTTCTCGACGGAGAAATTACCGCGTCTGGCGTTGGCAGCATTGCGTATAGCCGTCGCAGCCAGGAGCTGTCCTGGTCAAGCCTCTGCGATAACGCAAAGCCGATCACGTGTCCATCGTGTCTCGCCGCGACAAGTCGCCCACCAGGACCAGCAAGTTTGTCGGGGCCCCATTGCTCAATGCTTTGCAGGTCATCTGGCGATTCATTGTAGGGAGGGGCCGCGAAGCTCGAGACAAAGAGACTCGCGATCTCAGCCCAAATTTCGTCCGTCGCAACATGCTCGAACCGGACGTAATCAACTTCCTGGTCGATCTCTCTCATAGTGGGCATACTCTGGACATTCCGAGGTGCCCCGGCTCCGCTTCAGTTTGCATTCAGTCAGCCTATGCGACCACACCGGGTACATGTCTCGACCCTAAGAGGGGATCTACGGGGAGAGCCGCTGCTCCAAAGTGCCGGCTTCCGAGCGACCGCGTCGGTACTCCAGAATGGAGCAGGTTAGGAACGCAGAAGCAGCCAGGACCATGACGAGGACCGACACCGGCCCCCACCATTCCGGCAGCTTCTCCGCGAGCATCATCGTGCCCACCCCGAAGATGATCGAGACCCCGAACAGGTAACGGCTCCATGCAGTCATATCCACAGCCTAACCGCCGCAGAGATTCTGAGACGAGGTGCCGGGCGAGCCGGCGTTGCGCGGGGGCCCGGGAGCACTGTCAGACCCGGGCCGGCAGGCCTACCATCGTGGCTATCGGCAGGCACGCCCCGGAGAGGCGGAGCCGGAAAATGAACCTCGGAAAGGCGAAACCATGCTTGAACACAGCAGTGCCTTCAGCGGATTTTCAGTCAACGACATTCCCGCCGCCCGGAACTTTTACGGGCAGGTGCTGGGCATCCCGGTGTCCGAGGAGGACGGCATGCTGTTCCTGCATCCGGAGGGAAGCCGGAACATCCTCGTTTATCCCAAGGACAACCATTCCCCGGCGACCTACACCGTCCTGAATTTTCCGGTTGCGGATGTCGACGAGGCGGTGCGGGAGCTGTCCGGCCGGGGCGTGGATTTTGTCCATTTTGACGGCGTGGACGCTGACGGAATTTTCCGGCAGGCCGGACCCACGATTGCCTGGTTCCGGGACCCGGCCGGCAACATCCTCTCCGTGATCGAAGACGACTGATCAAAACCGGACACCTTACAAAAATGCACCCCGGGTGCCGGCATTCCCTGAGCGGGAACACCGGCACCCGGGGTGCTGCAGGCGGTTAGTGCCCGCGGGCGATCCACTCTTCCAGCTGCGGGGCTTCCGCGCCGATGGTCGTGGAGTCCCCGTGCCCGGTCAGGACGCGGGTTTCCGACGGCAGGGTCAGGAGCCGTTCGCGGATGGACTTGATGATGGTCGGGAAGTCGCTGTAGGACCGCCCCGTGGCACCGGGACCGCCGGCAAACAGGGTGTCTCCGCTGAACACCACCGGGGCGCCGTCACCGGGCGCACCGGCGGCCAGGAGGAAGCACACGGAACCGGGGGAGTGCCCCGGAGTGTGCAGCGCCTGCAGGGTGATGCCGGCCACCTCGAAGATGTCGCCGTCTTCAATCTCGGCGTCGGGTTCCTCGTCCGGGAACACCGCATCCCAGAGCATCCGGTCCGCGCTGTGCAGGAACACCGGGGCGCTGAACAGTTCACGGGCATCGTCCACGGCGCGGATGTGGTCGTCATGGCCGTGCGTGAGCAGGATGCCCATGACCTCCCGGTCGCCGACGGCAGCCGCAATGGCGTCCACGTCGTGGGCCGGGTCGATGATGATGACCTGCGCGTCGTCGCCGACGATCCAGACGTTGTTGTCCACGTCCCAGGTGCCGCCGTCGAGCGAGAAGGTTCCCGAGGTGATGACGTTGTCGATGTGCACGCTCATTACAGCACCACGACCGAGCGCAGGACCTTGCCGTCGTGCATCTTCGTGAAGGCTTCTTCGATGTCGCCCAGGCCGATGCGCTCGGACACAAACGCGTCCAGGTCCAGGCGTCCGAGCTTGTACTGCTCCACGAGCATCGGGAAGTCGCGCGAGGGCAGGCAGTCGCCGTACCAGGAGGACTTCAGCGATCCGCCGCGGCCAAAGACGTCAGCGAGCGGAAGTTCGATCTTCATCTCCGGATTCGGCACGCCCACCAGGACCACGCGGCCGGCGAGGTCGCGGGCGTAGAAGGCCTGCTTGTAGGTTTCGGGACGGCCGACGGCGTCAATTACGACGTCGGCGCCGTTGCCTCCGGTGAGGGCGCGGATGGCCTCGACCGGGTCCTCGTCCTTGGAGTTGATCGCGTGCGTGGCGCCCTGGGCCTTGGCCAGTCCCAGCTTCTTGGAGTCGATGTCCACCGCGATGATGGTGGTGGCTCCGGCCAGCTGTGCTCCGGCGACGGCTGCGATGCCCACGCCGCCGCAGCCGATGACGGCCACTGACTCTCCGCGCTGCACCTCGCCGGTGTTGATGGCGGCACCGATGCCGGCCATGATGCCGCAGCCGAGCAGGCCCACGGCGGCGGCATCGACGTCGTCGTCCACCTTGGTGCACTGGCCGGCGGCAACCAGGGTCTTCTCGGCGAAGGCGCCGATGCCGAGGGCGGCAGTCAGTTCCGTGCCGTCCTCCAGGGTCATCTTCTGGGTGGCATTGTGCGTGTTGAAGCAGTACTGCGGCTCACCCTTGCGGCAGGCGCGGCACTCGCCGCAGACGGCGCGCCAGTTCAGGACCACGCGGTCGCCCGGGGCCACCTCGGTGACGTCGGGGCCGACGGCGGACACGACGCCGGTGGCCTCATGACCGAGCAGGAACGGATAGTCGTCATTGATGGCGCCCTGCTTGTAGTGCAGGTCGGTGTGGCAGACACCGCAGGTGAGGATGTCCACGAGCGCCTCGCCGGGGCCGGGATCCGGCACCAGGATGGTCTCGAGCGAGACCGGGGCGTTCTTTTCCTTGACGACTACTGCCTGAACCTTGTGAACCATATGGGTGTGCTGCCTCTCGAATGTCCGGGCGGATGCCGATGTCCGGCGTTCCGCGTTCCATCCTATGAAGCAGGACGGCCGGGCGTGAAGTTGACTGATGTACGGGGGAAGGACCGGGTGTCTGGGTTAGACGCCCAGGCGGGACTTGACCTCTGCTGCGGAGGGATTGGTGGCCGAGGAACCGTCCGGGAAGATGACGGTGGGAACGGTCTGGTTGCCGCCGTTGATCTGGGCGACGAGCTCGGCGGTGCCGTCCACGTCTTCGATGTTGACCTCGGTGTAGCCGATTCCGGCGGCGTCCAGCTGGGACTTCAGCCGTCGGCAGTAGCCGCACCACGTGGTGGAGAACATAGTGATGGAACCGGCGTCGGGGGTGAAGGCTTCTGCTGTTGCTGCCATGAAAGGCTCCTCTTCGTACTGACAAATTGCGGGCTGAATAACAGGGACTGTCCGGTACAACCGTAGCGGCACCGGTTCAATTCCCGCGGCGGCGCCGGTGCAATTGCCGTGCTTCGGGCACGCCGGGTATCCGGTGCTGGCCGGTGTGGTCGGTGAAAGCTGGTCGTCTGCTCTGGGTAAGGCAGGTCGAAATCGTCCGCTTTGGGGCGCCTCCGACCGTTTTGGGATTCTGGTGGCGGCGGGGGGGCGGCCCCGCCGCCCCAAAGCCCCCCCGCCTTTTGGGGGTTTCGGCGCCCGCGGGGCCGCGCCACAATAACCCAAAAACGGCAGCAGAATCCCAAAACGGCAGCAGAATCCCAAAACGGCAGCAGAATCCCAAAACGGCAGCAGAATCCCGGCACGGCAGGGAAGCACTTGCCGAGTGCGCAGATATGGCGGGTGTCAGCGCGGTCTGGCCCGTCGAGTGCGCAGGTATGGCGGGTTTCAGCGCGCCCAGGTCACCAGACCTGCACTCTCGTGAGGCCAAACCCACCAGATCTGCACTCTCGTCGGGGCAAGCCAACCGACCCACCAACCCAAACCGCACAGGACTCGCACGCTGCGGCCGGGAAAGTCCAGCAGGGCACTGCGGGCTTCGGCGCCGGCTCTTATCGTGGACGGGAGCTTCCATCGGCCCGGTCAAGGAGCCAAGGCCTTCACCCTGGAACTGCCGCTGGAGCAGGCCGCCGAAGGCTATGCAGCCATGGACGAACGGCGCACCATCAAGACCCTGCTGCGTCCCTGACGTGCGCAGCGCGCAGCGGACGGCAGCCATGAGCCAAGCCACAAGCCGAGCAGCACGTCAGGCAACAAGGCAGACTGGAACCATGTGCGGACGTTATGTGATGGCGAAGACGACGGCGGAGCTGGTGGAGGAAGCCGAGGCGGAAGCCGACGCGAACCTTCAGCTGCGCCAATCCTGGAACGTCGCGCCGACGTCGGACGTACCGGTGGTGCTGGAACGGTATGTCGGCGCTCCGGCGGAAGATGGATCGGAAGGCAGGCGCCCGGTGCGCCAGATTCATGTGGCGCGCTGGGGACTGGTGCCGGGCTGGGCGCGGGATGCCTCCGTCGGAACGCGTGCGTTTAATGCCCGCACCGAAACGGTGCTGGAGAAGCCGACCTTCCGTGACGCCGTCGTCGCACGCCGTTGCGCCGTTCCGGTCCAGGGCTACTACGAATGGAAAGCCGGTCCCGGCCGGACCAAGCGGCCCTCGTATGTCTCCCGGGCCGACGGCGCGCTGACCTTTTTCGCCGGCCTGTACGAGTGGTGGCGGGACCCGGCGAAAGCTCCGGGGGCGCCGGGGAGCTGGCTGCTGTCGACGTCGATCCTCACCGCCGCGGCCCCGGACCCGGCTGAAGCCCGAGGGTCCGGGCAGCCGGCGGTCCTGGTCGAGCTGGGGGAGTTGCATGACCGGATGCCCGTGCCGCTGAACCGCCGGGCCATGGCAGCCTGGCTGGATCCCGCGGCGTCCGACTCGGCGGCCCTGGTGCACCGTGTCACTGCCGAGGCACACGCAGCTGCTGCGCAATGGACGGTGGCCGAAGTGGGGCCGGCCGTGGGCAGCGTCCGAAACGACGGGCCGCACCTGCTGGCTCCTCCGGAACCGGAGCCGGCTCCCGAGCCGGCCCTGTTCTAAGCCGGGCGTCCACCCGACTGTTCCAGGCCGGACCTGCCACGCGCGGTCAGATCACTTCGATGGTCACGTTGCCGTTCTCGTCGATGCTCAGCCCGGGGTTGTGGCAGACCTCCCAGCGGTAGCCGTCGGGATCGGTGAAGTAGCCCGAGTAGCCGCCCCAGCTCATCTGGGTGCCCGGCGCCAGGATGGACCCGCCGGCCGCTGCGGCCTCGGCCAGCACGGCCTCCACCTCTGCCACGGATTCCACGTTGTGTCCCAGCGTGATCGGGGCGTTGCCCGCCTCGCCCATGGGACCCGCTTCGGCCGCCAAATGGTCGCGGCGGAAGAAGGCCAACAACAGTCCCGGGCCCACCTGATAGAAGATCACTTCTTCGGGCACATACTGGGCTGCTTTCCAGCCCAGCCGGGAGGAATAGAACGCGTAGGTTACTTCGAGATCCCGTACGCCAACGGTTATCACGGAAAGAGAAGGCTTCACCCTCTGATCCTGCCACTGACGGGGTAATAAGTTCCTGTTTTACTTCGGTGATCCGTGCAACGCACGGCCCGGGCGCAGCCTGCTGGACACCCTGGTGGTGCGCTCGCTGCTGGTGCCGGCCCTTCCTATGACCTTGGCCGCAGGATCTGGTGGCCGTCAAAACTCAGGCGGGACAGCACCGGCCGGAATTCCCGGGCATTCCGGAGCAGGTTTCACCGTCCCGGAAGACGGAGGCACCGGCGGGGCCGCTAGTCTATTGGCATGGAAACCCCTGATCACCAACGATCCATAACCTGTCAGCTCGACGACATCCGCACCGCCATAGACGAGATTGACGAGGAAATTGTGGCGCTGATCTGGCGGCGTGAGCGTCTCGTGCGCCTGGCCGGCCCCCTGAAGGACAGCGACGCCCAGGTCAAGGCGCCGGAACGGGTGGAGGAAGTGCTGGAACATGTCCGCGCCACCGCCCAGGCCCAGGACGGAGACCCCACCGTGGTGGAGGCAACCTACCGGGCGATGATCGATGCCTTCATCGAATATGAGCTCAAGGTGCGGCACGACGCCGAAGTCCAGGCCAAATTGGACGCCTTCTCCCGCAGCTGACCGCTCACAGTCCGTTGCGGCCTGCCCGCTGCCAGTGCGGGTCCGCCGACCCCAGCGGTCCGGCGGGCACGTCCCAGGACAGGTGCGGCTGCGGGCCCGCTCCGGCAAAGCGCACCGGCGGCACCAAACGCAGCGCCGGACCCCAGAACGTTTCCTCCTCCAGCTGCTGCAGAGGCCCGGACTCAGCGGTCCGGGCCGCCGCCCCGGAGCCGGCGGGCGCCCCGCCGTCGGGCATCTCCCCGGGCGTTCCGTCGGACACCTGCCTGTCGGGCACCTGCCTGTCGGCGAGATGCCGGAGCTCGGCCGCCGTGCGCGCCAGCGACAGCCGGGCCGAGCCCACCTCGCCGTCCAGCCTGCGCAGCCAGGCCTGCAGGGCGGCGGCGGCGGTGAGGTAGCCGGTGGCATGATCCAGTGCCTGCACCGGCAGCGGCCGGGGGCTGTCCGCGGCGAAGTGCGCCATGCCGGTGTGCGCTATCCCGGTGCTCATCTGCACGAGGGAATCGAATCCGCGCCGCTGGGCCCAGGGCCCGGACCATCCGTAGGCGTTCAGCGAAATCTCCACCAGCCCGGGACGGAGCTGCTGCAGCCGCCCGGAATCCAGTCCGAGGCCCGCGAGCGCACCGGCGCGGTAGCCGGAGACCAGGATGTCGGCGTCGGCCACGAGGTCGCGGATGCGCCGCGCACCGGCCGCCGAGGTCAGGTCCAGCCGGGCGCACCGCTTGCCCACTGTCAGTTCCGCCTCGGCCGCCGGTTCTGCCCACCCCGGCGGATCAATGCGCAGCACTTCAGCGCCCAGCCCTGCCAGGAACCGCGTGGCCACCGGACCGGCAATGATGCGGGTCAAGTCCAGCACGCGCACCCCGGCCAGCGGACGCTCCGGTGCCGCCTGCGGGCTGAGCGGTGCCGCCGTTCCGTGCCCGGTCCAGGCGATCAGCGGTTCCTGCTCCACTGCGCGTCCCTGGGGATGGTCTGCCCACTCCGCTTCACTGCGCATTTGTGCGGCGCAGCCTCCGGCGGAAACCACCGCCGTTTCCAGCGCTTCTCCGGTCCAGCCGACGACGGCGGCGGCCACCGTTGCGCGGTTCGGCACCGGATCGACCGGAAGCCCCAGGGACGCCAGTGCCGCATGCCGGTGATGCGGGGCATTGGTGTGCAGCCGGATCCAGCCGTCAGTGCACGGATAATCTCCGGCCAGCGGATCCCAGGGCGGCGGAATTGACCAGCCCAGCGGGGTGAGGGAGCCGGCGAACCAGGCCAGGGACAGGTCGGCGTCGACCACCGGAGCGCTGCTCCCGCCGAGCCGCCGGGACAGATCCGCGACGGCACCGGCAGCCTGCTCCACGGCCCATCCGGCGAAGCCCCGCACGGGAAAGGCTGCTTCCAGGGACATCGCCGTCTCTCCTCTGCCTGCCACCGGCGCTGCCGGTGGGGTACTGTACTCACACGCTAAGGGCCTGAACTATCGGGGACAAGTCATCCGGCGGGCACAGCAGCAGAGCTGCGAAGCGCCGGGTGCAGGGGGAAAAGGAAGACAAATGGACCAGGAGCAGCCGGCGGCGCCGGAACAGTGGCGGGCCGTGGCGGCGGCGCTCGCGGACGAGCGCCGGCTTCGGCTGTATGCCCGGATCATCACGGCGGCCGAGCGCGGAACTCCGCTGGACGGACAGGCTCTGGAACCCAAGGAACGCAAATCACTGGCGGCCCTGCAAAAGGCCGGTCTCGTCTCCTCGGGTGCCTGCGACGTGCAACCGGCGGGCGGCGTGTTTGCCCGGCTGCTGGCCAGCGGCAAGGAGCCGCCCGAGACCTCGGCCCGGAGGTTCCTCGCGGACGGAAAAATCGCCGCGTATCCGCGGCGGCAGGCGGACCGGCTGGAGCTGCTCCACTACATCGCCGGGCATGTTTTCGAGTCCGCCCCGGCACCTGCCGACGCTCCTCCGGTGCTGAATGAACGCGGTATCACCGAACGCCTCGCGGAGTATTCGGATGATCCGGCCGCCGTTCGCCGCTACCTGGTGGACGAGGGCATCGTGTCCCGCAATCCGGAGGGTTCACGCTACTGGCTGTCTGCCCCGCGGCCGGCCGACGGCTGGGAATTCGCCGGCTGAGGAGCAGATCCGTTCGTGGCGCTAACCCGGCAGCTGCTCTGCTATTCCGACGTTCCCGCTTCGAGGATCGACACGATGGAGAAGAGCGTGAAGCAGACGGCTCCGAGCCCAACCAGCACGTGCGCGGGGACAAAGAACGCCGGGTCTATGCCTTCGGCTTCAGAGAGGAACGCGGCGAAGAACAGGCAGGTGAGCGCTGTTCCGATGGGCATCAGCGGGATGCGATTGGCCAGGGCAAACGTGCGGCGCCAGACGAGGGCGAGCAACAGCACCTTCGACAGGATGCTGAAGCAGATCAGCCCGAGGCCGATCAGCACGCATCCCGGGGCCAGCCGGTAGGGCTCGTGCGAGCTGAACAGCACGAATAGTCCGAGCAGCACATTGACCGTGCCGGCGGCAGCGACCAGCCAGGGCCAGGCCAAACGTTCGCCGTCGCTGAATTCGTTGCGCACCTGGCGCACGATGCTCGCGATCAGGCCGATCAGCGAGGTGCAGATCGCCGACAGGCCGATCAGGACGTGGCCGGCAACGAATCCGGGAGTGTCTCCGCGCACCAACAGGCCGATCGCAAGGCAGAAGCCGACGACGGCGGCCGCAACCGGAACTGCGAGCAGCACGGCGCCGACGGCGCGGGTGTGAGCACCTTCCGGCGGGCCGCCCTGAGGCTCGAGCAACTGTGCTGACTGGATGAGCGTGAATTTTGTGGACGCGGCCGCGACGGTGCTGACGCACGCGGCGATGAAGCCGACGCCGATCACAACGAAGCCCGCCGTGAGGTTCTCCGGGGTGTTGTCCCGGTTGGCCAGAACAATGCCCCAGATGACGGCGGCGGCAGCAGCCGCGTAGCCGGAGAGCGGCAGGATGATCTCCCACACGCGCCCATAGCGGTTGATGAGCTGCCTAATGATGGTGGCTGCCGTAGTGAACAGCGCATAACAGATGGCGGTCAGCCCGACATTGACGTGTCCGGCGACGAAGTGATCGGGGTTGTCAGGCCCGGCCAGGATGTAGAGGCCAAAGGACAGGCAGACAGCGCCCATCAGAAGCGGTATGGCACGGAAAATGACACTTATTGCATGGTTCATGGCGTCCCCGAAGGTGATCCCGTGCGGCTTCGACAGCATGGCCGGTCCGCGTGTAGTGCCAGTTTGCGCCTGTCCCAACCGGGGAGCAACGCCGGACCCTCGCAGCGCCGCGGACCGTTGACTCGGCAGGACGGTGGGCGTCGAATGGAAGTTGCAGCCCGACCGCCACCATCCGGCGGAAACTTCCAAGGAGGCCCCGATGGCCGCCAGTTTCACACCCCACGGCGCAGTCGCCACCCACCCCGGAGCCCGAGCTGCCACGGACCTGGGCTCGCCGGCGTCGTCCTATCTGCTGGCCGGTCCCGACACCGCCGCCAAGCCGCCGCCGGGCGGGCCGGCATCAGGGGCGCCGTCCGGGGCCGGGGCAGGAGCACGGCCGGCCGGAACCCCGCCAGGATCCTCGGCCGCGGGCCGGAGTGGATCGCCTCCGGCCCCGCCGGACGGCGGAGGGACGGCTCCGCATTCCCGCCGCCAGATCGTGCTGGTCTTCGCCGGCCTGATCCTTGCGGTGCTGATCTCCGCCCTCGACCAAACCATCGTGTCCACCGCTCTGCCCACCATCGTGGGAGATCTGCAGGGACTTGACCACCTGTCCTGGGTCATCACCGCCTACCTGCTCACCTCCACCATCGGACTGCCGATCTACGGCAAGCTCGGTGACCTGCTCGGGCGCAAGAACATCTTCATCTTCGCGATCGCTGTGTTCCTGATCGGTTCGGCGCTGTCCGGACAGGCCCGCAGCATGACCGAGCTGATCAGCTACCGGGCACTGCAGGGCGTGGGCGGCGGCGGCCTGATCATCGGCGCCCAGGCCATCATCGGGGACATCGTGCCCGCCCGCCAGCGCGGCCGGTACATGGGGCTGATCGGGGCTGCGTTCGGGCTGGCCTCGGTGAGCGGGCCGCTGCTCGGCGGCTACCTGACGGAGTACTGGTCCTGGCGGTGGGTGTTTTACATCAACCTTCCGCTGGGCGCCGTCGCGCTGGCCGTCATCATCACCTCGCTGCACCTTCCGACGCGATCCGGCCCGCGGCCGCCGCTGGACTACCTCGGTGCCGTGCTGCTGGCCGTGATCAGCGCCGCGCTGGTGATGCTGACCAGCTGGGGCGGGACCACCTATGCCTGGACCTCCCCGACCATCCTGGGGCTGGGGGCCGCCGCCGCCGTCGGCGTGGCAGTTTTCATTCCGGTGGAACTGCGGGCCGCCGAACCGGTCCTGCCGCTGCGGCTGTTCAGCAACCGCAACTTCCTGGTCTGCACCCTGGTGGGGTTGTCAGTGGGGCTGGCGATGTTCGGCAGCATCTCCTATCTGCCCACCTTCCTGCAAATGGTCAACGGAGCCTCCGCCACCGTGTCCGGGCTGATGATGCTGCCGATGACAGCCGGCCTGCTGCTCACCTCCATTGGCACCGGCCAGTTGATCTCGCGGACCGGAAAGTACAAGATCTATCCCGTCCTCGGCGCCGCCGTCATGATTGTCGGGCTCCTGCTCCTCTCGCGGATCTCCAACACCACGCCGTACGGGTTCACCGCCCTGGGCATGTTCGTGCTGGGGCTGGGCATCGGCGCGCTGATGCAGAACCTGGTGCTGATTGTGCAGAACAGCGTGCCCGCCCGGGACATGGGCACCGGCGTGTCCTCGGCAAACTACTTCCGGCAGATGGGCGGCTCGCTGGGGATCGCCGTTTATGGATCCGTTTTTATCCAGCGGCTGAACGACCAGGTGGCCGACGCCCCGGAACAGGCCGCCGGCGCGCTCCGCAACGGAGTGAACTCGATCAGCCCCTCGGAACTGAAGGCATTGCCGGCGCCCGTGCAGGACTTTATTGCCCGCGCCTTCGGAGACGCCCTGCCGCCGATCTTCCTGCTGGGCATTCCGGCGCTGGCCGCGGGCCTGATCCTGACCCTGTTCATCCGGCAGATCCCGCTCTCGGAAACCTCCCGGGTGGAAGTGGAGGAAAATGTCTAGGCAAAGAACGCCCCGGCATCTGATGCTCCGGCCGCAGAACGGCCGGGAGGGCCGGGAGGCCATGATCCGCAAAGCACCGCCTGAAGAGGTCGGCCAGCCCCGCGGGATGGGCCTGGTTTTTGCCGGCCTGATGCTGGCCGTGCTGCTGGCGGCACTGGACCAGACCATCGTGGCCACCGCCCTGCCCACGATCGTGGGGGAGCTCAACGGGCTCGAGCACCTGTCCTGGGTGGTGACGGCCTATATCCTGGCCGCCACCATCGGGCTGCCCGTCTACGGAAAGCTCGGTGACCTGTACGGACGGCGGACGATCTTCATTTTCGCCATTGTCGTCTTCCTGCTGGGTTCCGTGCTCTCCGGCCTGGCGCAGAACATGGGCCAGCTGATTGCCTTCCGCGCACTGCAGGGCGTGGGCGGCGGCGGGCTCATGATCGGCGCCCAGGCGATCATCGGCGATATCGTGTCTCCGCGCGAACGCGGCAAATACATGGGCCTGATCGGCGCCTCCTTTGGCCTGGCCTCGGTGGGCGGGCCGCTGCTGGGCGGCTGGATCACCGACTACTTCTCCTGGCGGTGGGTGTTTTACATCAACCTGCCCATCGGTGCCGTGGCGCTCGCCGTCATCGTTTCCTCCCTGCACCTGCCCAAACCTGCCGGCGCCAAGCCGAGGCTTGACTACGCCGGAGCTGCCCTGCTGGCCGTGGCCGGCGCCGCAGTGGTGCTTCTGACCAGCTGGGGCGGGACCACCTACGCCTGGTCCTCGCCGCAGATCCTGGGGCTGGCCGCCGTTGCTGCGGTGGCCGCGGCCGCAATCATCCCGGTGGAACTGCGGGCGCCGGAACCGATCATGCCTCCGCGTCTGTTCCGGATCCGGAACTTCGTGCTGCCGGTCCTGGTGGGCATCGCCGTCGGCATCACCATGTTCTCCACTATTTCCTATCTGCCCACGTTCCTGCAGATGGTCAACGGCGCCTCCGCCACAGTCTCCGGGCTGATGATGCTGCCGATGATGGGCGGGCTGCTGGTCGCCTCGATCGGCACCGGACAGCTGATTTCCCGGACCGGGAAGTACAAGATCTATCCGGTGATCGGCTGCGCTGTAATCATCGCAGGGTTGGTGATGCTCTCCCGGATATCGGCGGCCACACCGTATTCCTTCACAGCCGCCGGGATGCTGGTGATGGGTCTGGGCATCGGCTGCCTGCTGCAGAACCTGGTGCTGATCGTGCAGAACAGCGTGCCGATCCGGGACATGGGCACCGCCATTTCCGCCGCCAACTTCTTCCGCCAGCTCGGGGCGTCCTTCGGCATCGCCCTGTTTGGCTCGATCTTCATCAGCCGGCTGTCCGATCAGATGGCTGCAGCCCCGCCCGGCGCCGTGGACGTGGCGGCCGGCGGCATTAACTCGCTGAGCCCGGCCCTGCTCCGGACGCTGCCGCCGCCGGTACGGGACTTCATTGCCGAGGCGTTCGGCCAGGCCCTGCCGCCGATCTTCCTGCTGTCAGTCCCGGTGGCCGCTGCGGCCCTGGGGGTGGCCCTGTTTATCCAGGAGATTCCGCTGTCCAAAACTTCACGCGTGAAAACTGGCGGGGACGGGGCGGCGTAGCCGGCAGGTGCTGCCCGGCCGGGCAGCCGCGGCCGTTGTCAGGGGAGGGCCGTACACTGGTGTTAATCGAATATATGTTCGAAGATTATCTCTCCGGACAACTACTGTCCGGACAACAGGGTCCGCTGGTGTGGCGGGCCAACCATGGAGGATGCAGGATCAAGTCCTGCAGTCCGCATCGGCGGGAGAGTGAACTGAAGTGGGTGTCTTCAGCGAAGCAGTAGAGGTGGTGTGTTCGCCGGCCGGACAGCCGCTGCGGTTGTCCTGGCAGGGGCACACCTACAAGGTGGCGGCGGACCCGGTGCGCTGGTACGAACGCCGGAACTGGTGGGACGAAGAAGCGCGGGCCGAACGCGGGCACGGTGCCGGACTGGTGGATTCGGAGATCTGGCGCATCCAGACCCGGTTAAACGCGCGCTCGCCGCTGCGCACGTTGGATGTCTCGCACGACATTTCCACCGGCCGCTGGCGCCTGATCCGGATCCATGACGCCCTGCGGGAAAGCGCCTAGAGTCCGTCCGCCATGAGCTTTTCCCATCTGCACGCCGCCACAGCCTTCAGCGCCCACTACGGGGTGTCCTGGCCGCAGGACCTTGCGGCAGCGGCCGCCGCCGACGGCGCCGACGCGCTGGCCTGCACCGACCGGGACGGGCTGTACGGAACCGTCAAGCACCTGCGGGCCTGCATGGACGCCGGAATTGATCCGATTGTCGGCGTGGACCTGGCGGTGCTCGGCGAACCGGGGCCGGACGGGGGGCCCGCCGTCACCGGGCGGGTGGTGGTCCTCGCGCACGGCCGCCGCGGCGGCGCCGGTTACCGGGCGCTGTGCCGGCTGATCTCGGACGCCCATGCCGGCACCTCGGCGTCCGCGGCCCGCAAAGGCAGCCAGCCGGTGGGGGTGACGCTGCAGCAGCTGGCCGCACACGCCGGCGGGACCGACCCGGAGGACCCGGTCCTGACCGTGCTCGTTGGCCCCTGGTCCGACGTCGGCATCGCCATGCGCAGCCGCAGCTACGCCGTCGCCCGCACGCTCTTCTCCCGCTGGCAGGCGGTGCTGCCGCGCCGGGCGCTTGCCGTGGAGGTGGTGACGCACCTCAGCGCGCCGGGCGCCAACCTCTGCCTCGCCCACGCGGTGCGGATGTTCCGGCTGGCCGATGAACTGCAGCTGCCGGCCGTCCTCACCAACGCCGTGCGCTACGTCGACGCCGACGGCGCCGCCACCGCCGACGTCTTGGACGCCGCACGGGCGCTGACGTCCATGGCCCGGCTGGCGGACCTGCAGCCCAACGGGCAGGGCTGGCTGAAGAGCGCCGGACAGATGAAGGCGCTCGCCCGGGAAATCAGCGCCGAGGCCGGCTACGGGGGAGCGGGGGCGGCCCGCCTGCTCCGCGACACCGAGGCGCTCGCCGATGCCTGCCGAATGGACCCGGTGGCGGACATGGGCTGGAAACAGCCGGTGGTTCCGGAGGCATCGGTGATCGGGATCGAATCCGAACCCATGGCCGAGCTGGTCCGCCGCTGCGAGGCGGGCATTGGGCGCAGGTTCCCGGCCGCCGGCGCGGCCGCCGATGCGCGCCTGCGCAACCGGCTGGCCCACGAACTGGGCATCATTGAACGGCTGGGCTTCGCCGCCTACTTCCTGACCGTCGCCGAGGTCTCGTCAATGATCACCGGCATGGGGGTGCGCGCCGCGGCCCGCGGCTCGGGAGCCTCCTCGCTGGTGAACTATCTCCTCGGCGTCAGCCACGTGAACCCGCTGGCCCATGACCTGATCTTCGAACGCTTCCTCTCGCAGGACCGCTCCACCCTGCCGGACATCGACATTGACGTCGAAAGCGCGCAGCGGCACAACGTGTATCACCGCATCTTCGAACGGTTCGGCGCCGAACGCGTCACCCTGATGAGCATGCAGAACGGCTATCGTGCCCGCGGGGCGGTGCGCGACGCCGGCATGGCGCTGGGGCTGCCCGAAGAAGACATCGGAGCCGTGGCCAAACAGCTGTGGCGCTTCTCCGCCCGGAAGTTCCGGGAGGCGCTCGCGGAAAAGCCCGAGCTGCGGGAGGTCGCGGAACGGGTCGAGGGCAACCGGCAGCTGGATCTGCTGGTGGATCTGACCGAACGCCTGGACCGGTTGCCCCGGCACATTTCCATGCACCCGTGCGGAGTAATCCTGGGGGATGCGTCACTGCTGGACCGCACGCCGGTGCAGCCGTCCGGCCTGGGCCTGCCCATGTCCCAGTTCGACAAACACGACATGGATCCGATGGGCATGCTCAAGCTCGACGTGCTGGGCGTGCGGATGCAAAGCGCCATGGCGTACGCCCTGCAGGAGGTGCGGCGGCTGCATCCGACCAAGGCGGACACCGTCGCCGCCGGTGCCCATCCGGCCGGGCCGGACGGGCAGGGCCCGGACTACGTGCACGAGGACGGCTCCATCGACCTCGACGCCGTGCCGCTGGACGATGCGCCCACCTACGACCTGATCTGCAGCACCTACACCCTGGGCTGCTTCCAGATCGAGTCCCCGGGCCAGCGCGAGCTGATCGGCAAGCTCGCCCCCCGGGAGTTCAACGACCTGATCATCGACATCTCGCTGTTCCGGCCCGGGCCGATGAAATCCAACATGGTCCGCCCGTTCCTGGAACACCGGCACGGCTGGTCACCGGAGGTGTATCCGCACGAGGCGCTGCGCCCGGTCCTGGCCGAAACCCACGGCGTGACAGTGTTCCACGAACAGGTGCTGCGGACCTTCGACGTGTTCACCGGCTGCGGCCTGGCCAAGGCCGATGTGCTGCGCCGGCTGCTGGGAAATGAGGACGCCGAAGCCTCGGTGGAGGACTTCTTCCGGACCGAGGCAGCCAAGCGCGGCTACGGCGATCAGGTCATCGGGAAGGTCTGGGACACGCTGAAGGCTTTCGGCAGCTTCGGTTTCTGCAAGGCGCACGGAGCCGCGTTTGCCGTGCCCACCTACCAGTCGGCCTGGCTGAAGGCACACCATCCCGAGGCGTTCCTTGCCGGCATCTTTGAACACGATCCGGGAATGTATCCGCGGCGGTTGCTGGTGGCGGAAGCCCGCCGGATGGGCATCCCCATCCTGCCGCTGGACATCAACCGCAGCGGTGCCCAGTACCGGGTGGAACGGGTGCCGGCGGTTCCGGCCTCGCCCGGGCATCCGGCCCGGCCGGAAAAACTGGGCATCCGGCTGAGCCTGGCCGGGATCTACGGACTCTCGGCCGCTGAACTGCGGCGCATCGCCGCCGGCCAGCCCTATGATTCGCTGGCCGATCTGCGCGCCCGCGCCAAGGTCGGACGGAGAACCCTGATCCGGCTGGCCGCCCTGGGCGCCTTCGACTCCCTGGCGAAAGGCACCGGTACAGCGGCCTCCCGGGCCGATCTGCTGCACCACCTGGACCTGGCTCCGCCGCGGAGCGCACCGCGGAAATACGATCCGATTCCCGGCCAGCTCGCGCTGCCGCTGGGCGACACCGAACTGGAGAACCTGCCCGCCGAACTGCCCGAACCGACGCTGCGCGAAAAGGTGCGCACCGAACTGGACCTCCTGTCAGTGGACGTCAGCGCCCACCTGATCGACAGCTATGGCCCGCTGCTGGCGAAGCTGGGCGTGACCAAGGCCCGGGACCTGATGGAGCTGCGCAACGGTACCGAGGTGCTGGTGGCCGGGATCCGGGTGGCCACGCAGACGCCGCCCATGCGCGGCGGCCGCCGGGTGGTGTTCATCAGCCTCGACGACGGCACCGGCTGCGTCGACTGCACGTTCTTCACCGAGGCGCAGGAAAAAACCGGTCCGCTGCTCTTCGGAACGCAGCTGATGCTCGTTCGCGGCCTGACCCGCCGCACCGGGCCGCGCGGGATCAGCATGCAGGCGCTGGAGGCCTGGGACCTGAATGACACCGCCAACCTGCCCCGTCTCCAGCGCGGCAGGTTGGTGGGGCCCAACTACAGCGGATAACATCGAAGGGGCGCAGAAGGAGCCGGTCACCTCTTGACCGGCCCGCAGACGCCGTACAAACCAAATCTAGGAGACAACCGTGTCAGTGCCAGAACAGTTCACCCTCATCGTCGACGGCGAAGAGACCACGGTGGATACTGGCACCACAGGTGCACAGCTGTTCTTCGACCGCCGCGACGTCGTCGTCATGCGCGTGGACGGCGTCCTGAAGGACCTGGACACCGAGCTGGCCCCGGGTGCTTCCGTGGAGTCCGTGACCATCGACTCCGAAGACGGACTGAACGTGCTGCGCCACTCCACCGCGCACGTCATGGCCCAGGCCGTGCAGCAGCTGCGCCCGGACGCCAAGCTGGGCATCGGCCCGTACATCAAGGACGGCTTCTACTTCGACTTCGACGTTGCCGAGGCGTTCACGCCGGAGGACCTGAAGACCCTCGAGAAGATGATGCAGAAGATCATCAACTCGAACCAGAAGTTCGCCCGCCGCGTGGTGTCCGAAGACGAAGCCCGCGAAGCCATGGCCAACGAGCCGTACAAGCTTGAGCTGCTGGGCAAGAAGGACGGCGCCGACGAAGCCGGCGAGGGCGCGAACATCGAGGTCGGTGCCGGCGAGATCACCATCTACGACAACGTTGACCGCAAGTCCGGCGACGTCGTCTGGTGCGACCTTTGCCGCGGCCCGCACCTGCCCAACACCAAGCTCATCTCCAACGCCTTCGCGCTGACCCGTTCCTCCGCCGCCTACTGGCTGGGCGACCAGAAGAACCAGCAGCTGCAGCGCATCTACGGCACCGCCTGGCCCACCAAGGACGCGCTGAAGGCCTACCAGGAACGGCTGGCCGAGGCCGAGCGCCGCGACCACCGCAAGCTGGGCACCGAACTGGACCTGTTCTCCTTCCCGGACGAGCTGGGTTCCGGCCTGCCGGTGTTCCACCCCAAGGGCGGCATCATCCGCAAGGCGATGGAGGACTACTCCCGCCAGCGGCACACCGAGGCCGGCTACGAGTTCGTCTACACCCCGCACATCACCAAGGGCCACCTGTACGAGGTCTCCGGCCACCTGGACTGGTACCGCGACGGCATGTTCCCTCCGATGCACGTGGACGAGGTCACCGATCCGGAAACCGGCGCGGTCATCAAGCCCGGCCAGGACTACTACCTGAAGCCGATGAACTGCCCCATGCACAACCTGATCTTCCGCTCCCGCGGACGGTCCTACCGCGAACTGCCGCTGCGCCTGTTCGAATTCGGTTCCGTGTACCGCTACGAGAAGTCCGGCGTCATCCACGGCCTGACCCGCGTGCGGGGCATGACCCAGGACGACGCCCACATCTACTGCACCCGCGACCAGATGAAGGACGAGCTCACCAGCACGCTGAAGTTCGTCCTTGACCTGCTCAAGGATTACGGCCTGGATGACTTCTACCTGGAACTGTCCACCAAGGACCCGGAGAAGTACGTGGGCTCCGACGACGTGTGGGACGAAGCCACCCGCACCCTCGCCGAGGTTGCCGAAGCCTCCGGCCTGGACCTGGTCCCGGATCCGGGCGGAGCGGCCTTCTACGGCCCGAAGATCTCCGTCCAGGCCCGCGACGCCATCGGCCGCACCTGGCAGATGTCCACCATCCAGCTGGACTTCAACCTGCCCGAGCGCTTCGAGCTCGAGTACCAGGCCGCCGACGGCAGCCGCCAGCGCCCGGTCATGATCCACCGCGCCCTGTTCGGTTCCGTGGAACGCTTCATGGCGGTGCTCACCGAGCACTACGCCGGCGCGTTCCCGGCCTGGCTGGCTCCGGTCCAGGTGGTCGGCATCCCCGTGGCTGAGGCGTTCAACGACTACATGTTCGACGTCGTCGACAAGCTCAAGGCCCAGGGCATCCGCGCCCAGGTGGACACCGGCACCGATCGGTTCCCCAAGAAGATCCGCACCGCGTCCAAGGACAAGATCCCGTTTGTCCTGATCGCCGGGGGCGACGACGCCGATGCCGGCGCCGTGTCCTTCCGCTTCCGGGACGGCAGCCAGGACAACGGCGTGCCGGTTGAAGAAGCGGTGAAGCGGATCGTCGAGGCCGTTCGGAACCGGGACAAGTAAGCGGTCCCGGGCGAAGCGGCGGGGGAGCAGGAGTGCAGATGGATAACAGCAGCCAGGACGACGGCGGCAGTCCCTACCCGGGCGACGCCGGCGTCACGGATTCATTCGAGCTTCCCGGGGTGCCGGATTCCTTTGCACGCCTGTGGACTCCGCACCGGCTGGCCTACATCAAGGGCGGGCAGGAACAGGTCTCCTCGGAGCACAACTGCCCGTTCTGCGCCGCTCCGTCCCGTTCGGACGAGGAGTCGCTGATTGTGCACCGCGGCAAGCACGCCTTCGTCATCCTGAACCTGTTTCCGTATAACGCCGGGCACCTGCTCGTCTGCCCGTACCGGCATGTGCCGGACTACACGGACATCGACGAGCAGGAAACCGCTGAAATTGCCGCGCTCACCCAGACCGCCATGCGCGTGCTGCGGAAGGTGTCCAATCCCAGCGGTTTCAACCTCGGCATGAACCAGGGCGTCACCGGGGGAGCGGGCATCGCCGCGCACCTGCACCAGCACATCGTGCCGCGCTGGGGTGGAGACGGCAACTTCCTGCCGATCATCGCGCAGACCAAGGCCATCACCCAGACCCTCGGCGATGTCCGCCGGCAGGTGGCCGACGCCTGGCCGCAGGCCGCGGCAAGTGAGGACTGAGCGGTGCTGAACAAATACGCCCGCGGCTTCTTCACCGGACTGTTCACGCCGCTGGCTGCCTGGCTGCTGAAGCGGGGCGTCACTCCCGACGCCGTGACGATCCTGGGCACCCTGGGCGTGATGATCGGCGGGCTGGTCTTCTATCCGCTGGGCGAGCTGTTCTGGGGAACCCTGTTCATCACGGCGTTCATCTTCTCCGACGTGATTGACGGCATCATGGCGCGGCAGCAGGAGCGCACCGGGAAATGGGGCGGGTTCCTCGATTCCACCCTGGACCGGTTTGCCGACGGGGCCCTGTTTGCCGGTGTCAGCATCTGGTTCTTTACCGGCGGCGACAACGACGCGATCGGCGTTGCAGCCATCATCTGCCTGGTCCTGGGCATGCTGGTCTCCTACATCCGCGCCAAGGCCGAGTCCCTGGGGTTCAACGCCAACGTCGGCATCGCCGAACGCGCTGAACGCCTGGTCTCGCTGCTGGTCGCCACCGGCCTGGTGGGGCTGGGCGTTCCCGAAGTCCTGCTGCTTGTGGTCCTGGTGGCGCTGTGTGCGGCCAGCTGCGTGACGATCATCCAGCGCATGAGCGCCGTGCACCGGCAGGCCCAGCTGGGCAACCCGGCCGCCTAGCCGCACCAGTTCCGGCAGCCCGCTCCATCCGTTGTACAGATAACGGGCTCATTCCGAGCTGATAAGACCGTTGCCTGTACTACGGACGGCGGCTGCCGCCGGATCTTCCGGGAAGGCCTGCAGTGTCAGCGCAGGTCCAGGGTCAGCTGCTGGCCGCGGCCAATCAGCTCGAAGCCCCGGGCTGCACAGAGTTCGGCGCCCAGCGGAGCGGCATTGATCGCCAGCCGGTTCGCGCCGGCGGTGGCCGCAACAGTGGCGGCCCGGCTCAACAGCGCCGTTCCGTAGCCCTGGCGACGGCTGGACGGGCCCACGGCCAGGCCAAAGATGCCTCCCAGAGATTTTCCCGGCTCCTCCGCGGCGGGCACGTACACCCAGGCCCGGCCGGTGAGTTTCCCCTCACCGCGCGTGGTCAGGTGCCAAGCGGTGCGGGGATGGCCGCGCCCGGCGGCGAGTTCTTCGGCGTCGGGCCCTGACACCTCGGCGGGCTCCGGATCGATTGTTGCAGCCGCTGCGCTGTACTGCTGCGGCGCGTCAACCGGGGCGCTCATCCACAGCGGCTGCGGGCCGCGGCGGAAACCGAAGGCCTCCAGCGGTGCGTAACCCACCGCGTTGTTCAGCCAGACGGACACACTCTGGGCGCCCAGCCGCATGCCTTCGGTCAGGCCGGGACGGATCCCGGCAGGGGAAATCCGCTGCGGATACAGCAGCACCAGCTGCCGCCGTGCCGGCAGCCAGACCCACTCCGCTTCATGCGTGGAGAAGGTCCGGCCGCCGGTGACGCCGGCCAGCTTCTTAAGCCAGTCCTGGTGAAGGTCCTGACAGGCAGCAATGGTCACCATCGCGGATCAGGCCAGCCCGCGGCGGTGCAGCAGCGGCTCAATGGCGGCTTCGCGGCCCCGGAAGTTCCGGAAAGCCTGCAGCGGGTCGATGCTGTTGCCCCGCGCGAGCAGCTCACGGCGGAACCGGTCGCCGTTTTCGCGGGTCAGCCCGCCGTTCTCCTTAAACCACTCCACCGTGTCGGCATCCAGGACCTCGCTCCAGATGTAGGCGTAGTACGAGGCCGCGTAGCCGCCGGCGAAAATGTGCTTGAAATAGCCGGACCGGTAGCGCGGCGGCACCAGGTCCAGGGCAACGCCGGCCCGGCTCAGGGCGTCGGCCTCGAACTGCTGCGGATCGGCCACCGTCTCTCCGGGGGCAAGCTCGTGCCAGGCCAGGTCCAGCAGGGCCGCGCCGAGGTACTCGGTGGTGCCGAAACCCTCGCCCCAGGTGGACGCAGCTTCAATCCTGTCGATCGTTTCCTGCGGCAGCGGCTCCCCGGTGACGTGGTGCCTGGCAAAGTTGGCCACGACCTCGGGCCAGAGCATCCACATCTCATTGACCTGCGAGGGGTATTCGACAAAGTCCCGGGGGACGGCGGTGCCGGAGAACTGCGGATAGGTGACGTCGGAGAACAGGCCGTGCAGCGCATGGCCAAATTCGTGGAAGGCCGTGACGACCTCGTCGAAGGACAGCAGCGTCGGTTCGCCGGCGGGCGGCTTGGGAATATTCAGGTTGTTTATCACCACAGCCTGCGTTCCCAGCAGCGCCGACTGGTGCACGAGGGAGTTCATCCAGGCGCCGCCGGCCTTGGTGTCGCGGGTGTAGTAGTCGCCCAGGAACAGGCCGAGGGCTGAACCGTCGTCGTTCTTCACTTCCCAGACGCGGACATCCGGATGGTAGCCGGTGAGGTCCGGCCGTTCGGTGAAGGTCAGCCCGTAGAGCCGGTTGGCGGCATAAAAGACGCCGTCGTTCAGCACCCGTTCCAGTTCAAAGTAGGGACGGAGCGCCGAGCGGTCCACGCTGAACTTCTCGCGGCGGACCTGTTCGGAATAGTAGGACCAGTCCCAGGCGGCGAGCTCGTCAATGCCGTCCCGGCGGGCGGCCTCGCGCAGCAGCTCCGCTTCGGCGCGGGCATTGCGGACCGCCGGCGGACCCAGCTGGTCGAGCATTGAGTGGATGGCGTCCAGTGACGGAGCGGTCTGGTTATCGGTGGCGAACTCGGCGAGGTTGGCGAAACCCAGCAGGGCGGCCCGTTCGGCACGCAGGGCCGCCATTTCGGAGGCGAGGGCCAGAGTGTTGTCGTCGTTGTCGCGGAATCCGCGGTTCAGCGACGCCTCGAGGAGCCGGCGGCGGGTTTCCCGGTTCGTCAGCGAGGCAAGGGCTGGCTGCGAGGTAGGCAGGACCAGGGACAGCAGGTAGCTGCCCTCGGCGCCGGCTTCGGCGGCGGCCGCGGCGGCTGAGGCAACGTCATCAGCGGAAAGCCCGTCCAGTTCGGCAGCGTCTGCCAGGAGCAGCGCCGAATCGTTGGTGTCCCGAAGCAGTTTCTGGGCATAGTCGGTGCCCAGCACCGACAGGCGGGAGTTCAGTTCGCGCATGCGGGCCTGGCCGTCGTCGTCGAGCCGGGCTCCGGCGCGGATGAAGCTGCGGCGGTACTCGTCCAGGAGCCGCGCCGATTCGGCGTCCAAACCTTCGGGGGATACTGCTTCAAGCCGCGCCCAGAGGGCTTTGTTGAGGTAGATGCTGTCCTCGTGGGCGGCCAGCTGCGGTCCCACTTCCTGCTGGATGGCCTGCACCTGGTCCGTGGCGTCCGCCGCGGTGAGGGTGAAGAACGCAGAGGCCGTCCGCGCCAGCGTCTGGCCGGCCAGCTCCATCGCGGCTACCGTGTTGGTGAAATCGGGTGCCTGCGGGTTGGCCAGAATCGCATCGATCTCGGCAAGCTGTTCCTCGAAGCCGGCTTTGAAGGCGGGCAGGAAATCATCAGGGGTGATCTCCTTCCACGGCGGCAACTGATAGGGCAGCGTACTGGTGCTCAGGAAAGGGTTACTCATAAGGGTCAAGACTCGCACATGCGCGGTGAGGCGAACAACCGAAACGCCGTCGTACGCTTGCTCCGGCTGCGCGGTGCGGTCTTCGGGAGGGCGGGAGCGATCATGGGTGCACGCAGGTTTGGGTTCACGGCTGTACTGCTGCTGGTACTGGCGGCCGGATGCTCCCCGGGAACCTCCGACCCGGTGCCCTCCGACCCGGCGCAGTCCTCGGAACCGCGCATCTCTTCGGACGCCGCGGCGGGGACCGCGGCACCGTCGCCCGCTGCGGTTCCCGAACCCACTCCCGGCCTGGGCGCGGGTTGTGCGGCCGTGCGGTGCTTTTCGATGATGCTGGCCGGAGATCTGCTGGTGCATCCGCAGCTGTGGGCACAGGCCGAGACCGACGCGGCGGCCTCCGGACGCAAGCCGCTGGACTTCAGGCCGCTGCTCGAAGGCAAGCGGGCCTACCTCGACCGCGCTGACCTGGGCATCTGCCACATGGAAACCCCCGTTGCGGAGGCGCAGGGGCCCTACGCCGGTTATCCGCTGTTCAACGTTCCGCCACAGATCCTGTCCGCCGCTCAGGACGTGGGGTATGACGCCTGCACCACGGCCAGCAACCACACCGTCGATGCCGGGACCGCGGGCCTGAACCGCACCCTGGCCGAACTGGATGCCCTGGGGCTGGAACACACCGGTTCCTACGCCTCGGAGGCGGACGCGGCGGAGCCGATGATCCTGGAGGCCCCGGCGGCGAAGGTCTCGGTGATCGAGGCGACCTACGGGTTGAACGGCATGAGCGCCGAGTTCGACTGGCAGGTGGATCTGCTGGATCCGGCGGACATGATCGCCCGGGCGCAGGCCGCCCGGGCCGCCGGCGCCGACGTCGTGGTGGGGGCGGTCCACGCCGGCGATGAATACGCGTCGGTGCCCAACGCGCAGCAGATTGAAACGGCGCATGCCCTGGCCGACAGCGGCGAGTTCGACTTCATCTACGGTCACCACAGCCACTCGGTGCTGCCGATCGAAAACTACAACGGCACCTGGATTGCATACGGGCTGGGCAACGCCGTCACCGAACTCTCGCCCTGGTATGACGTGAACAATGAAGGACTGATCCTGCGCGCGCAGTTCGGCCAGGACGACGTCGGCGGCTGGAGCGTCACGGATCTGGCCTGGGCTCCGTCGGTGATTGTCAGTGACCCCTACCGCTGGTGCTCCGTGGCGGCTGACCGGCCGCAGGGCGCGTGCGCTTCGGAAAGCCAGGCGGCGGCGGTGCGGGCCCGGACCATCGGCGTCGTCGAGTCCATGGGCGCGGCCGAGGCCGGTGCCCGCGAGTGGCTGGTCAGCGCGGAGCCGGCGCCCTGACTGCGGCGGGTTACCGCGGGCGCTGCCCGGCGTGCTGCCGCGCCAGCTCGGAGAGCTTCGCCAGCTCCTCCAGGTCCTGCACCGACGGCGGCACCGGATCAAAGGAGCCGAACTTGCGGATCACGGCCTGCTGAATCAGGAAGTCGGCGATGGCCGGGTTCTTCGGCAGCAGCGAGCCGTGCAGGTAGCTGGCCACCACATTGCGGTAACGGGCGCCCTCGTAGCTGTCCTTGGTGTTGTTGCCCTCGCCCTTGCGCACCTCGGCCAGCGGCTTCACGCCCGGGCCCAGGAAGGTCTGGCCGCTGTGGTTTTCATAGCCGTGAATCTCGCCGAACTCCTCGCTGACCGAGAGCACGTTGCCGATCAGCCGCTCGGTGCCGCCGTGCGTTTCCAGGTCCAGCAGCCCGATGCCGGGAATCACGGTGCCGGTGTGCGTCTTGAAGAACCGGCCGAACAGCTGGTACAGCCCGCAGATCGCCAGCATCGGCACGTCGTCCTCGGCCATGGCGCGCAGCGTGGGGGCCAGTGCCTGCAGATCGTCCTGAATGACGACCTGCCCGCTGTCCTGTCCGCCGCCGCCGACCAGCAGGTCAACGCCCGCGGGGAACTCGTCGCCCACGTTGTATTCCAGGACGTTGGCCTTGTATCCGTACCATTTCAGGCGCTGCTTCAGCACCAGGACGTTGCCCCAGTCGCCGTAAATGTTCATTTCCCCCGGATACAGCTGCAGGACATTGATGGTCCGGTCTTGCGCCGCTGACAGGTCCTCGCTCATGAGACCACCTCTACTGTCGTGATCTTGGAAAGTTCGCGCCGCACGGCCAGCATGGCCGTGTAGGTGCAGAAAATACGCATCGGGCGCTGGCCGGAGACTGTGATGAATTTCTTCAGGGCATCGGTGATGTCCGGGTCCATGTCCGCCACCGGCACGTCGTCGTACTTCAGCCGCAGCGCCATGTCGTAGGCGCGCACGCCGGTGACCATGTTCACACCGTTCTCGGCGAGCGTCTCGAAATCGACGTCCCACAGCCAGGACATGTCCCGGCCGTCGGCGTAGTTGTCATTGATCGCGATCATGGTCGAGTAGCCGTGGGCGGCAAAGGACTTCAGGCCGAGCCGGAAACCGCTGGGATTCTTCACCAGCACCAGTTCCAGCGGCTGCCCGTTGACCACCAGCGACTCGCCGCGGCCAAACGCCGGCTCCACATTGGACAGCGCGGTGAACAGGGCCTCGGAATTGGCCTGCGGTCCGGAAATCACGCGGGCCAGCGCCAGGGCGGCCGCTGCGTTGAAGATGTTGTAGACCCCGCGCAGCTTCAGGCCGGTGGTCACGACGGCGTCGTCCACGCGGAAGTCGGCATCGGTTTCGGCCACGCGCTCCAGGACGACGTCGGCGGGCAGCACGGCGGCCAGGGCCTCGGCCTTGGACCCGCGCATCTCGTCGTCATTCGGGAAGGTGCTGCGCAGCGACGCGTCGAGGCCAAAGTAGCGGACCTCCTGCTTGTCCAGCGACGCGGCAATGCCGGCGACGCGCGGATCCTCGCGGTTCAGGACCACGGTTCCGGTGGTGGCCTTCGCGATGGCCTCCAGCAGCCGGGTGGTTTTGTCGATCTCGCCGAAGCGGTCCAGCTGGTCGCGGAGAACGTTCAGCAGCAGCGAATAGCGGGGCTGGATCAGCTTCACGAAGTGCACGGCGTGCGCCTCGTCCAGTTCCAGGACGGCGACGTCGGCATCCAGGCGCCCGCGCCAGTCGACCTCGCCAAGCAGGGCCGCGGCGACACCGCGGGTGAAGTTGCTGCCGGTGCGGTTGGTGAACACCTTCAGGCCCTGGGATTCGAGAAGTTCGACAACCATCTTGGTGGTTGTGGTTTTGCCGTTGGTGCCGGAGACCACGGCGACACCCAGCGGAAGGTCGGCCAAGGTGCGGCGAATGAAATCGGGGTCGATTTTCTCCACCACCAGACCGGGCAGTGCGGAGCCGCCGCCGCGCAGTTTGGAGGCACTGCGGACCAGCTTGCCTGTCAGGACGGAGAAAGAACTCATGGTTTATGAATATATCGTAAGGAGCCCTTTCGGCCTTCCCCGGCAGCCGCGGAGGGCCTTCACCGGCGCCTGCCCGGCGCCCGGCGCGGAGATCTCTCGTGCAGATCATGGACTCTTTGGGGCCGTGCGGAAATCCTTCGTGCAGATCATGCACGCTAAAGGGCCTTTTTCCTCGTTTTGAGAACCGCATCTGCACGAAGGATTTTTCCGGAGAACCTGATCTGCACGAAGGATGGGCGGTGCGCAGGTCACGCCCCGTGCGACCTCGGACAAGTGACCTGACGGCCGGCGCTGGGACACCCGGAACGCCCGCACCTTCCGACTTCGGGGCGGCGGTCATGCGCCTGCGAACGATTCAGTAGCTAGAATTGGGGCAGTGCGTTCGGGAATCCTGCCGGCCACCCTGTTTTCCACTTGTTTCCATCAGGAGGCAGCGGGGGAGAGACTGGGGGTCCACGA
Source organism: Arthrobacter sp. zg-Y1219 (assembly GCF_030125545.1). Lineage (NCBI taxonomy): Bacteria > Bacillati > Actinomycetota > Actinomycetes > Micrococcales > Micrococcaceae > Arthrobacter > Arthrobacter sp. zg-Y1219. The sequence goes on along the minus strand of NZ_JASKLY010000003.1, from coordinate 270,832 downwards.
ACTTTTTATCCAGTGATCAGAGGAGAAGCGTAGAGCATGTCGGGCCACTCTAAATGGGCAACCACTAAGCACAAAAAGGCAGTCGTTGACGCCAAGCGTGCGAAGTCCTTCGCCAAGCTGATCAAGAACATCGAAGTTGCGGCCCGCGCAGGCGGCGCCGACATGGCCGGCAACCCCGGCCTGGAACTCGCCGTTTCCAAGGCCAAGAAGACCTCTGTCCCCATCGACAACATCAACCGCGCCGTCAAGCGCGGTGCCGGTCTCCTGGGCGACGCCGTCGACTACCAGACCATCATGTACGAGGGCTACGGCCCGCAGGGCACCGCCCTGCTCATTGAGTGCCTCACCGACAACAAGAACCGCGCCGCCTCCGAGGTGCGCCTGGCTGTCACCCGCAACGGCGGCAACATGGGCGACCCCGGGTCGGTGGCCTACATGTTCACCCGCAAGGGCGTTGTCACCCTGCCGAAGAAGGACCTCACCGAGGACGACCTCCTGATGGCAGTGCTCGACGCCGGCGCTGACGAGGTCAAGGAATCCGGCGAGAACTTCGAGATCATCTCGGAAGCTGCCGACCTGCGCGGCGTCGTCGCCGCCCTCGAGGAAGCCGGCATCGAGTACGACACCGACGAAGCCGAGTTCCTGCCCTCCATGCACGTGGAACTGGATGCCGACAACGCCCGGAAGTTCCTGAAGCTCGTGGACGCCGTCGAGGACCTGGACGACGTCCAGAACGTGTACTCCAACGCCGACATCCCCGCCGAGGTCTTCGCTCAGCTCGAAGACGACTGAGCGCCGGGTGAGCCTGCGCGTCCTCGGTGTTGATCCGGGCCTGACCCGGTGCGGCCTGGGCGTGGTCGACGTCGAACGCAACCGCCGTGCCACCCTGGTGGCGGTGGGAGTGGTCGGCACCGAGGCGGGAACTGCCCTGGACGCGCGGCTGCTGGTGATTGCCGAGGCCATTGACCTGTGGCTGGACACCCACAAGCCCGATGTCCTGGCCGTGGAACGGGTGTTCAGCCAGCTCAACGTCAGCACCGTCATGGGCACCGCGCAGGCCTCCGGCGTCGTCATCGCCGCCGCGGCGCGGCGCGGCATTCCGGTGGCCCTGCACACGCCCACCGAGGTGAAAGCCGCGGTCACCGGGTCCGGCGGGGCGAACAAGGACGCGGTGGGCAAAATGGTCACCAAGATCCTGCGCCTCGACGCGCCGCCCAAACCCGCCGACGCCGCCGACGCCCTCGCGCTGGCCATCACGCACGCTTGGCGGCGCGGTGTTGCCGGACCGGGGCAGACGACGGCGGGATCGGCCTCCGGGGCGCGGGCGGCGGTACGGCCGCCCACCGCCGGGCTGACGCCGGCCCAACGGCTCTGGGCTGAAGCCGAAGCCCGCGCCCGGCGCTGACCGGCTCTGTGTTGACCGGCCCCTGTGTTGACCGGCCCGGCGTGGCTGATACTCCTGCGGCAGCGTGCCGGAACCGGGGAATGCTGCCGGCACGCAGTAGGGTATTCGTAGATATGTTCTACACAGCCCCTGGAGTTTTGTCATGATCGCATCCCTGCGCGGGACCGTAACGCACGTTGGCCTGCACTCGGCAGTGATCGACGTTAATGGCCTCGGAATGCTGGTTCAGGCCACGCCGCAGACGCTGAGCTCCCTGCACGTGGGCCGTGAAGCACTGGTGCAGACCGCCATGATTGTCCGCGAGGACTCCATGACGCTGTTCGGCTTCACCGACGCCGACCAGCGGGAAGTCTTCGAAACGCTGCTGAGCGTCAGCGGCGTCGGCCCGCGCATTGCGCTGGCCGTCCTGGCCGTCCACACCCCGGAAGCAATCCGCGTGGCCGCGTCCTCCGGTGATGACAAGGCCTTCAGCAAGGTTTCCGGCATCGGACCCAAGGGCGCCCGCCGGATCGTGCTGGAACTGGCCGACAAGCTGGTGCCGCTGGGCACTGCGGACGCTCCGGCAACAGCACGCTGGCAGGACCAGGTCCTGGCCGCCATGACCGGACTGGGCTGGACGGAGAAGGACGCCACAGCGGCCATCGACGCCGCCGTCGCCGAAGCGCCGGACGTCGCCGCCGCCGGCAACGTGGGCGAAATCCTGAAGCTGACCCTCCGCCGCCTGGGCACCGACGGCGCCCGTGCCCGCGCACCGCGCCAGCAGGTGAGCTGAGGTGTCAGCCCTTCCCGGGGACGGTATCGTTGCCCCCACCGGTGACCCGGACGACAAGGCGATCGAGGCGGCCCTGCGGCCGAAGAACCTCGACGATTTCGTCGGCCAGAAACGCGTGCGCGAGCAGCTCTCCCTCGTCCTGGAAGCCTCCCGGCTGCGGGGCCGCAGCGCCGACCACGTGCTGCTGTCCGGGCCTCCCGGGCTGGGCAAGACCACCCTGTCGATGATTATCGCTGCCGAAATGAACGCGCCGCTGCGCATTTCGTCCGGCCCGGCCATCCAGCACGCCGGTGACCTGGCCGCCATCCTGTCCTCCCTCACCGAGGGGGAGGTGCTGTTCCTCGACGAGATCCACCGGATGTCGCGGCCGGCCGAGGAAATGCTCTACATGGCCATGGAAGATTTCCGGGTGGACATCATCGTGGGCAAGGGCGCCGGCGCCACGGCCATTCCGCTGGACCTGCCGCCGTTTACCCTGGTGGGCGCCACCACGCGGGCCGGCCTGCTGCCCGGTCCGCTGCGGGACCGCTTCGGCTTCACCGGACACCTTGAGTTCTACTCCACGACGGAGCTGGAGCTGGTGCTGCGCCGCTCGGCAATGCTGATGGACATGAAGGTCAATTCCGCCGGGTTCGCTGAAGTTGCCGGCCGCTCCCGGGGTACGCCGCGCATCGCCAACCGGCTGCTGCGCCGGGTGCGGGACTGGGCGCTGGTGCACGGCGTGGACCAGATCGACGCGCGGACTGCCGGCGCCGCCCTGGACATGTATGAGGTGGACGCCCGCGGCTTGGACCGGCTCGACCGCTCAGTGCTGCGGGCGCTCATCACGAAGTTCAACGGGGGACCGGTGGGCCTGTCCACCCTGGCCATCGCCGTCGGCGAGGAACCGGAAACCGTGGAGACCGTCGCGGAGCCGTATCTGGTGCGCGAAGGCCTGCTGGGCCGGACCCCGCGCGGCCGGGTTGCCACCCGCGCCGCTTGGGAACATTTGGGCCTCCAGATGCCGGACAACGTTGCCGCCGGGCTGCCCGAGAACATGTTCTCGGGACCGGGAACCAACACCTCTCCGGAGTCGGATGCCGGGTAGCCTCCCGGCCGGCTTGAGTCCCGGGGACCCGGCGAGCCAAAATGATCGGGGAGAATACCGGAAAAGTACAGCGTGTGCCGCAACTTATGCGCTCCCGTACACGTTTACCTTTAGACTGGTCATTCATTGGCCGGGCTGTGTGCCCGGCTGCGAGAACAACTCGACGGCAGTGCCGACGCCGGTGCCGGCCGTTCCAGTGACATCTGCACACTCTTCTCCAACAGAAACGGAACCACTCTGTGTTCTTAAACATCATGGCCCAAACCAATCCGGAACAGACCACCGGCTTCTCGTTCTCCAGCCTGCTGCTGCCGGTCCTGCTGGCAGTGTTCATCTTCATGATGTTCCGCAAGCAGAAGAAGACGCAGAAGACGGTCCAGGAGCAGCGGACCCAGATGGTTCCCGGAACCGAAGTCATGACCCAGTTCGGGCTGTTCGGAACCATCGTGTCGATCAACGCGGAAGAGAACAAGGCAGTTCTGGAGCTTTCCCCCGGTAACACGGCCACCGTCCACATGCAGGCGCTGACCAAGGTAGTCACCAGCGAGCCCGCAGCTGACGAGAGCCCGGTTGTCCCGGACGACGCTTCGTCGATCACTGCCGCTGACCGCACCGACGCCGCACCCGCCGGCGAAACGGTCCGCCGCGATGAGTCTGCGGCCCACGCCGATGAGACTCCCGAGGAAACACTTGATCGGCTGAACCGCGAAAACAAGAAAGAGAACTAGACTTCCCACGGGCCTGCGGGGGAAGAGTCTCCGCAGGCTGGCCGGGGTCAACAACGCCTCCGGTGTCTCACCCCTATAAGGACTATCCCCTATGCCTCGTACCGGCCCCGGCTCGGCCGCGAAAAAGACGCTCCTCTGGTTGGGCGTCATTTTTGCTGCCATGGCCCTTTTGCTCGGCGGTGGTTCCATGTGGAGCAACGCCAGTTGGACCCCCAAACTTGCCCTCGACCTTGAGGGCGGCACCGAAATGATCCTCGCGCCCCAGGTGCAGGGCGGATCCGAGATCACCCAGGAACAGCTGGACCAGGCCGTGGAGATCATCCGCCAGCGGGTGGACGGCAGCGGTGTTTCCGAAGCCGAGATCACCACGCAGTCCAACCGCAACGTCGTGGTTTCGCTGCCCGGCGTTCCGTCCGCTGAAACCCGTGAGCTGATCCAGGCTTCCGCCCAGATGGAGTTCCGGCCGGTTCTGGCCATCGCCGCCGGCGGGCCGGTTGAAACGCCGCTGCCCGAAGAGCAGCTTCCGAAGCCCGCCGCTGAGCCGGCGAACGCCTCGGACGACAACTGGATCACGCCGGAGCTGTACCGCGAATTTGAGAGCACCAACTGCCTGGATCCGGCCACGCTGGAAGCATCCACTGAAGTGGCTCCGGCCGACCAGCCGCTGATCACCTGCGAACCGGGAACCGGCGCCAAGTACATCCTCGGTCCGGTGGAAGTTCCGGGCTCCAACATCGCAGATGCCACCTTCGGCATGTCCCAGAGCGGCCAGGGCGCCTCGATCAACGAGTGGGGCGTGAACATCGAGTTCAACGGCGAGGGCACCGACACCTTCCGTGCCGTGACCGAACGGCTCTTTGCCTTCCAGCAGGGCGATCCGCACAACCAGTTCGCCATCGTGCTGGACGGCCAGGTCATCTCGGCTCCCACAGTGCAGGGTGTCATTACTGACGGCAAGCCCCGCATCACCGGCAACTTCACGCAGGAATCCGCGCAGGCTCTGTCCGAGCAGCTGAAGTACGGCGCGCTGCCGATCAGCTTCGACATCCAGAGCGAACAGCAGGTTTCGGCAACCCTCGGCGCCGACCAGCTCAAGATGGGCCTCATCGCCGGCCTCATCGGCCTGGCCCTGGTGGCCGTCTACTCGCTGTTCCAGTACCGCGCCCTGGGTTTTGTCACCATCGTCTCGCTGGTGGTGGCCGGCGTCCTGACCTACCTCGCCATCTGCCTGTTGGGCTGGTCGCAGAACTACCGGCTGTCTCTGGCCGGCGTGGCCGGCCTGATCGTGGCCATCGGCCAGACGGCCGACTCCTTCATCGTCTACTTCGAACGCATCCGTGATGAACTGCGCGACGGGCGCGGGCTGGTCGCCGCCGTGGACAACGGCTGGAAGCGGGCCAAGCGCACCGTCCTGGCCTCCAAGGCAGTCAACGTGCTTGCCGCCGTCGTGCTGTACTTCGTGGCTGTCGGCAACGTCCGCGGATTCGCCTTCACCCTTGGCCTGACGGCCATCGCCGACCTCATCGTCGTGTTCATGTTCACGCATCCCACGATGGTGCTGCTGGCGAAGACCAAGTTCTTCGGCGAGGGCCACAAGTGGTCCGGGCTGGACACGACCCGCCTGGGTGCCGTTCCGCTGTACCGCGGCGCCGGACGGATCCGCGAACCGGGCACGGTTCCGGTCCGCACCAAGAACAAGGCTGCCAGCAAGGAAGCCGAGCGCCGCATGACCATCGCCGAACGCCGGCAGGCCGAGAAACAGGAATCACTGGCCGGATCCGGCCCCAGCACAGAAAAGGAGGGCTAGGAATGAGCAAGCTCCCCAGCTTTGCCACCTTCGGCAACGAGCTTTACACCGGCAAGCGTTCCTACCCGTTTGTGCCCAAGGCCAAGCTCTGGTTCCTGATCGCAGCCGTCGCCGTTGTCCTCTCGATCCTGATTCCGGTCGTGAAGGGCGGCTTCAACCTCGGCATTGACTTCCGCGGCGGATCCGAATTCACCGTCTCCGGGGCCGCGAACACCGAAATTGCCACCGGCGAAGAGGCTGTTGGCGATATTGCCAGCGAGGCACGCATCATCAACATCGCCCCGGGCACCATGCGCGTGCAGACCGAGCAGCTCACCGACGACCAGACGCTGGAGGTCAAGGACAACCTGGCCGAGGCCTACGGCGTGGAGGATGACCAGGTCACCTCGACGTTCATCGGCCCGCGCTGGGGCGAGGACGTCAGCCGGCAGGCACTGATCGGCTTGGTGGTTTTCGTCGCCCTGGCTGCCGTGCTGATGGGGCTGTACTTCAAGACCTGGAAGATGTCCGTCGCCGCCATCACCGCACTGCTGGTGGTCATGGTGACCACGGCGGGCCTGTACTCCCTCAGCGGTTTCGAGGTGACGCCGTCGGCCATCATCGGGTTCCTAACGGTGCTCAGCTATTCGCTGTACGACACAGTGGTGGTCTTTGACAAGGTTCGGGAAAACACCAAGAACCTGGACAAGAGCACCAAGCGCACCTTCATGGAACAGGTGAACCTCGCGGTGAACCAAACCCTGGTGCGGTCCATCAACACGTCGGTGGTGGCGGTTCTGCCCGTGGCCTCGGTGCTGTTCATCGGCGCGTTCCTGCTAGGTGCCGGCACGCTGAAGGACCTGTCCCTCGCGCTGTTTATCGGCATCATCCTGGGCACTGTGGCAACCGTCTTCATTGCCGCTCCGATGTATGCCTGGCTGCGCCGCAACGAGCCGGAGATTGTCCGGCAGGCCAAACGCGTGAAAGAACGCCGCGCGCAGGAAGCCAAGGAAGCCGCTGCCGCAGCACCCGCGGGTGCCTCGGCAGTGACCGCCGGCAGCTGACCGCATTCTCCGTTCCGCACACCGGTTCCGTACCCCCATTTTCGCGGCGGGGTGCGGAACCGGTGGTTTAACCGGTGACCGGCACGGGCATAGACTTGTGCCGAAGACTAGTTTGCCGGACGTCGCCGTGACGTGGGGGAACGGGAGCGCTTAGGGTGGAAAAGGTCGAACACGTCACAGAAGGGGCAGCAGTGGGCGAGAGCGCGACACCAGCCGACAAGGCTGGCGCAGGAAGGGCCCCGGGAACACCTGCCGCGGCAGGATCCGGAGCCCCGGTTCCGGCTGCACCCCGGCAGCCCCGCGCGCCGGAACCGGCGCGGGCACCCAAGACAGCGCCGGCGTCCAAGCCCGGCACGGCTGCCGACGGACAGCCGGCTGCCGGCAAGCCGACGGCCGGTTCCGGGTCCGCGGACAAGGCTCCAGCCGCCCGGCCCGCCCCCGCGCCCGCGCGCCGGACGTCAACGCGTGCCCGGCTGGCCCGGCTGGCCGGCCGCAGCAGTCCGGGGTATTCGCCCATGCTCGAGCCGCTGCTCCGCACAGTCCGGGTCAACAATCCCAAAGAGGACCTGGATCTGATCCAGCGGGCCTATCTGGTGGCCGAACGCAGCCATGAGGGGCAGAAGCGCAAGAGCGGCGATCCCTACATCACCCACCCGGTGGCGGTGGCGACCATCCTCGCCGAGCTGGGCATGACCGGCACCACCCTGGCCGCGGCCCTGCTGCACGACACGGTGGAAGACACCAGCTACACCCTGGACGAGCTGCGCCGCGACTTCGGTCCCGAAGTGGCCATGCTCGTGGACGGCGTCACCAAGCTGGACAAGGTGACGTTCGGTGACGCCGCGCAGTCCGAAACGGTGCGCAAGATGGTTGTGGCCATGGCCAAGGACATTCGGGTCCTGGTCATCAAACTTGCCGACCGGCTGCACAACGCCCGCACCTGGCGGTTTGTCTCGCAGGAATCCTCGGCCCGCAAGGCGCGCGAGACGCTGGAAATTTTCGCACCGCTGGCCCACCGCCTCGGCATGAACACCATCAAGTGGGAGCTCGAGGACCTCTCCTTCGCCGCCCTGCATCCGAAGGTGTACGACGAGATTGTGCGCATGGTCGGGGACCGCACCCCGGAACGCGAGAAGTACCTCTCCACCGTCCGCACCCAGATCGCCGATGACCTGCACGCGGTAAAGATCAAGGCCACCATCACCGGCCGGCCCAAGCACTATTACTCGATCTACCAAAAGATGATCGTCCGGGGCAAAGACTTCGACGATATCCATGATCTGATGGGCGTGCGCGTCCTCGTTGACTCGGTGCGCGACTGTTACGCGACCCTTGGCGCCCTGCATGCGCGGTGGAACCCCCTGCCGGGGCGTTTCAAGGACTACATCGCCATGCCGAAGTTCAACATGTACCAGTCGCTGCACACCACGGTGATCGGTCCCGGCGGAAAGCCGGTGGAAATCCAGATCCGCACGCACGACATGCACCGCCGCGCCGAGTACGGTGTTGCCGCGCACTGGAAGTACAAGGACGGCTCCAAGACGCCGGCCGGTTCCGAAAACAATGACATGGGCTGGCTCCGGTCGCTGGTCGACTGGCAGCAGGAAACCTCGGACCCGGACGAGTTCCTGGATTCGCTGCGCTTCGAGATCAACGCCCGCGAAGTGTTTGTCTTCACCCCCAAGGGCGAGGTGATGGCCCTGCCCGCCGGCTCCACACCGGTGGACTTTGCCTATGCCGTTCACACCGAGGTGGGCCACCGGACCATCGGAGCCCGCGTCAACGGAAAGCTGGTGCCGCTGAACAGCGAGCTCGAGCACGGTGACTGGGTGGAAATCTTCACCTCCAAGGCGGAAGGCGCCGGACCCAGCCAGGACTGGCAGGGCTTCGTCAAGAGCCCCCGGGCCCGGAACAAGATCCGGCAGTGGTTCACCAAGGAACGCCGGGAAGAGGCCATCGACAAGGGCAAGGACCTGCTCACGCGCGGCATGCGCAAGCAGAACCTGCCGCTGCAGCGGCTGATGACCCACGACGCCCTGGTCACGGTGGCACAGGAACTGCACCACCAGGACATCTCCGCTCTCTACGCGGCGGTCGGCGACGGGCACACCTCGGCGCAGAACGTCATCGAACACCTGGTCTCGCTCATGGGCGGGCATCAGGGCGCCGAAGAGGACCTCGCGGAAACCCCGGTCTCAACGGCCGCCCGCCGGCCCAAGTTCTCCGACTCCGGCGTGACGGTGCGCGGTGTTGGCGACGTCTGGGTGAAGCTGGCCCGCTGCTGCACGCCGGTGCCGCCGGACCCGATCATTGGCTTTGTCACCCGCGGTTCAGGCGTCTCGGTGCACCGCAGCGACTGCCGCAACGTGTCCGAACTTCGGGACCAGCCGGACCGCATTGTTCCGGTGGACTGGGCTCCCACGCAGTCCTCGGTCTTCCTGGTGGAAATCCAGGTGGAAGCCCTGGACCGCAAGAGCCTGTTGTCGGACGTCACCCGGGTGCTCTCCGAAAACCACGTGAACATTCTCTCGGCCAGCGTGAACACCTCCAGTGACAGGGTGGCCATGTCCAAGTTTGTGTTCGAGATGGGCGACCCCAAGTATCTCGACCACATCCTGAGTGCGGTCCGGAAGATCGACGGCGTGTTCGACGTCTACCGCACGACCGGGTCTCAGCGCCGCGTCTGATCCGGCGGCGGTGCCAACCGGGGCTCCGGCACCTGGCCCGACGCCGCCAGCGCGATGGCGGCATCCAGGCGGTGCAGCGCCGTTGACTTGCCCGGCAGCCGGGCAACGGCCTCCACCGCGCTGCGGACGCGGCCGAGCGGACAGCGGAGCACGGGGTCCGCAGCGATGGCCAGCAGGGCGCTGACTGACTGATCCCGGGGGCCGTGGCGGGCAAGGTCCATGGCGGTGCGCAGGGGAGTGGTCACCATGATGCCCGCGATGTCCATGCCGTCCTCAGGGCCCAGCCGCACCTCATGCAGGACGGCGATGCTGAAGGGCGCCAGCGCCGTGGTGCGGCGGCCGTGGTCAATCAGCAGCTGCAGCCGCTGCGGTGCCGGCGCGCAGCCGTACACCCAGGCGGCGGTGAGGCGTCCCAGCATGATTCGTGCCCGAAGACGTTCGGACAGGCAGTTGGCCGCCGCGACGGCGCGGCACACCGGGTCGGGCTCCAGGTCCCAGCGGACGTAGGTGTCAGCGTAGACCCGCTTCAGCAGACCGTCCTTTTCCATGGCCTGCAGCTCAACACTGGAAAAATCACCTCCGGCTGAAAACAATGCACCGCCGGTGGAGGTGACGGCCGGCAACACACCGGGGTAGGGAAAGAGCGTTGCCGGCATGCACCAACCCTTGCCGACGTCCGTGCAAAACAAAAGGCCCTGCCGCCCGTTGTGGAAAACGGTCGGCAGGGCCTTGATGGGGGTGCTAGGAGAAGTCCTCGGCTGACTTCTGCAGCATGGCCAGCCACTGCTGGCGGGCTTCGAGGGCCTCCCGGGCTTCAGCGATCTTCTTCGCGTTGCCGGCCTTCTCGGCTTTCGCCAGGTCTTCCTCGAGGGACGCGATCGTGGCTTCGAGCTGGCTCAGGGCACTGTTGGTCCGCGCCTTGGTTTCCGGATTGCTCTTCTGCCAGTGCTCATCCTCGGCGGCCTTGACGGCTTCCTCAATCTTGCGGATTCCGGCTTCCATCCGCCCCATGTCGGCACGCGGAACCTTGCCGGCCGCCTCCCAGCGGTCGCGGATGGAGTTCAGCGCCTTGCGGGCAGCGGTGAGGTCGCGGACCGGAAGGATGCCCTGGGCTTCCTTGAGCAGTTCCTCCTTGACCGTCAGGTTCGCAGCGAATTCTTCATCGATGACCTCGTTGGCTGCCTGGCGGGCGGCAAAGAACGTGTCCTGGGCGGCGCGGAACCGCGCCCACAGGGCATCGTCATCCTTGCGGCTGGCGCGCTTGGAGGCTTTCCACTCATCCATCAGCTGGCGGTATTCGGCAGCCGTGTTGCCCCAGTCGGTGGAGGTGGCCAGCTCTTCGGCACGGACAATCAGCGCTTCCTTGGCCCGCTTGGCAGCAGTGTTTTCGCTGTCCAGCTGGGAGAAGTAGGCACGGCGGTGGCGGTCAAAGACGGTGCGGGCGGAACGGAACCGCTTCCACAGGCTGTCTTCGTTGCTGCGGCCCAGGCGCGGGCCGTTTTTCTGCGCCGCCTTCCAGGACTCGAACAATTCGTTCATCCGGTTGCTGCTGGTCTTCCACTGAATGGTGGCGGGATCCTTGGCGGCAATTTCCTCGGCCTCGGCCACGATCGCTTCGCGGGCGGCAAGCTCACGGGCCTTGACGGCTTCGGCCTCGGCCCGTTCTGCGGCTTCGGCCTTCTTGATGCTCGTCCGCAGGGTCTCGATCTGCGCGTCGAGGGCCAGCACGTCGCCGACCATCTTGCGCTCGGCAACCTGCTCACCGAGGTGCTTCAGCGTCTTGAGCATGTCGGTGGTGGGAGCCTTGGCCTGCACGCGGGCCTCCAGCAGCGCAAGCTGGCTGGCGACGTCGTCGTACTTGCGCACGAAGTAGGCGAGGGCCTCATCGCGGCTGGCATCGGGATACTGGCCCACCGGGAACTCTTCGCCGTTCACAATCAGGAAAACGTGGCCGTCTTCCTCAACCCGGGCGAAGCGGGCCGCTTCCTCAAGGGACGTCGAGCGCACCGGTGGTGCCGCAACTATCGGCTTGGGAGCGGCGGCCGGACCGCCCTCCGCAGCTGCGGCAGGCGCCGGGTGCCGGGCGGCGAAGGCTGCCGGACTGGGCGCTGCGGGCCGTTGCGTGTCGGAAGCCTCCGGGACGGGCCTGGAAACTGTTTCGTCGGATTTCTGACTGTCTGTCACCGCTAAAAGTCTTTCACTCGAGGTTTGGCAGTGTGCGAGCCCGCGCTGCCATTTACTTCAGGGTAAACGAGTCTATCGTCACCGGGGTTTTCGGCTGGCCGTCCGAGGTTTCCGCGCCGTTTTCCACAGCTCCCTGTGCGGCGACCGATTCCAGAACATCCAGCCCTGAGGTTAGCTTACCCATGATCGTGTAGCCGCCCGTATCCTGCGGAATAATCGAGTCCTTGTACACCAGGAAGAACTGCGTGCCGTGGCTGTCCGTGGTACCCGCGCGGGCCACTGCGATGGACCCGGCCGGATACACGCCGTCGGCCGGCGCGTTCTCCACCGGCCCCCACTGGTAGTTGGGGTCGCCGGCGCCGTCCCCGTTGAGCGAACCGCACTGGAGCACCCCCATGGTTTCGGCCGTGGTCAGGCGGTGGCAGGTCTTGCCGGCGAAGAACCCCGACTCAGCCAGGGACGCAAAGACGGCCACGGCCTGAGGGGCGGCGGCGCCGTCGAGTTCGACATCGAGGTTCCCGGCGCTGGTGGCCAGGGTTCCGGAAAAGACCCGGCCCTCGGCGGTCGACTTGTCCGGGATGCCCGCGGCGCTTTCGGTTGGCTCAGGCGTGGGCTCGGCAGTTGCGGCGGCTGCCTGCTGCTCGATGAGCCGGGTTTCCTCCGGCGTCGGATTGGACGAGAACCACGCAACCTGCAGGGCCACGGCAAGGGCGAGGACCAGCGCGCCGGCCGCACCGGCGAAGAGGTTGTCCCGGGTGCGGCGCCTGCCGTGGCTTTGCTGCAGGTTGCGTCTGGCCTGCATCCTGGCGATGCGCCGGCGGGTTTCGCGGTCTTGGCGGGTGGCGGCCACGGATTCTCCTGACGGAACGGTGAAACATCGGCGGCCGTGCCGGCGGCGCCGGCCCGGCGGTGGCAGTCGGTCCGGTTCGCCTTGGTGCGCGCGGAAGACCTAAAATGAGTGCCGCACTTAGTTTAGGCACGCCGGCAGGCGATTTCCCTGCAGCAGGCCGCCCCAAATCCGTAGAAGGAGCTCGCCCGCATGGCACGCAAGGCCTCACTGTCCGGTTTCCCCGAATGGCTGCCGCAGGAGCGCCTTGTCGAACTCCACGTCCTGGACGTCCTGCGGCGCACCTTTGAACTGCACGGCTTCACCAATATCGAAACGCGTGCGGTGGAAACCGTGGGCCAGCTGCTGCGCAAGGGTGAGATCGACAAGGAAGTTTATGCACTGAGCCGGCTGCAGGCCGAAGAAGGCGAGGCCGCCGGCAAGCAAGACCCGAACCAGCTGGCGCTGCACTTCGACCTCACCGTGCCCTTTGCCCGGTATGTGGTGGAGAACGCCGGACACCTGGCCTTTCCGTTCCGCCGGTACCAGATCCAGAAGGTTTGGCGCGGAGAGCGTCCGCAGGAGGGCCGCGCCCGCGAATTCACGCAGGCGGACATCGACGTCGTCGGCGACGGCGACCTGCCGTTCCGGTACGACGTCGAGCTGGCGCTGGTGATTGCCGAAGCCCTCGGCGCCCTGCCCATCCCGGACTTCAAGATCCGGGTGAACAACCGCAAGCTGGCCGAGGGCTTCTACCGGGGGATCGGCCTGCAGGACACCGCCGGTGTGCTGCGCAGCATCGACAAGCTGGAGAAGATCGGTGCCGCGCGGGTCTCCGAGCTGCTGCAGGAGGAACTGGGTGCCAGCGCCGAACAGGCCGCCGCCGCCCTGAATCTGGCCTCCATCCGCACCGAGGACATGTCGTTCGTGGAGCAGGTCCGTGCGCTGGGTGTCTCCAACGACCTGCTCGAAGAGGGCCTGGACGAGCTGTCCCAGGTCATCGCCGAAGCCGTCAAGAGGGCTCCGGGCCGCGTGGTGGCGGACCTGAGCATCGCCCGGGGCCTGGACTACTACACGGGCACCGTGTATGAAACGGTGCTGGTCGGCCATGAAGCCCTGGGCTCCATCTGCTCCGGCGGCCGCTACGATTCGCTGGCGGCCAAGGGCAGCCGGACCTTCCCCGGCGTCGGCCTGTCGATCGGGGTGACGCGCCTGGTCATGCGCATCCTGAGCCAGAACTTCGCCGAAGCGAACCGCAGCGTGCCCACCGCCGTCCTGGTGACCCTGGCGGATGACGATTCCTGGTCAGCCGCTCAGGACATCGCCGCTGACCTGCGGGGCCGCGGAATTTCGGTAGAGGTGGCCGCGAAAGCGGAAAAGTTCGGCAAGCAGATCAAATATGCCGACCGCCGCGGCATCCCATTTGTCTGGTTCACCCGCGAGGACGGCACCCACGAGGTCAAGGACATCCGTTCCGGGGACCAGGTGCCGGCCGATCCGCAGACCTGGACGCCGCCTGCCGAGGACCTTTCCGCGCAGGTCACCCGGGTCCCGTCCGCCTGAGGCCAGCAGCTGGCGACCGCCGGCCTGATCTGTTTTAGGGTTGCACCATGTCGCTTTCCCCCTCCGCCGCCCCGCTGCCCTGCGCCGAACTCCACCTGCACATCGAAGGCACGCTTGAACCCGAGCTGATTTTCGAGCTGGCCGAGCGCAACGGCATCCGGTTGCCCTATGCCGATCTCGCCGAGCTGCGGAGCCGGTATGAGTTCACCGACCTGCAGTCCTTTTTGGACCTCTACTACGCCAACATGGAGGTGCTGCGGACCGAGGCCGATTTTGCCGACATGACCCGTTCCTATCTGCGCCGGGCCGCGGCCGCCGGGGTGCGCCATGTGGAGATGATGGTTGATCCGCAGGCGCACCTGCTCCGCGGAGTTCCGCTGGAAACCTGCATCAACGGTGTCGCCGGAGTGCTGGCCGGAAGCATGGAGGAGTTCGGTGTCTCATCGGGACTGATCGCCGCGTTCCTGCGGGACCATCCGGCTGCCGAAGCCGAAGACGTCCTGCGCCGGCTGCTCGCCCTGGACGCTCCCATTTTGGGAATCGGCCTGGACTCGGCCGAACTGGGCAACCCGCCCGAGGGCTTCATCGAGCTCTACCGGATGGCCCGGGACGCCGGCCTGAAATGTGTGGCCCACGCCGGGGAAGAAGGGCCGTCGCACTATATTGACCAGGCCCTGGACCTTCTTCTGGTGGACCGGATCGACCACGGGATCCGCTGCCTGGACGATTCCGACCTGGTGGACCGCCTGGTGCGGGAACGGATTCCCCTGACCATCTGCCCGCTGTCCAACGTCCGGCTGCGGTCGGTCGACACCCTGGCCGACCATCCGCTGCCGCAGATGCTGGCCCGCGGGCTCAATGTGTCGGTGAATTCTGATGATCCGGCGTATTTCGGCGGCTACGTTGACGACAATTTCCGCCTGCTGGAGCACACGTTCAACCTTTCCACGGACCAGCTCCAGGAACTGGCGGTCAACTCGGTGGAAGCGTCATTCGCCCCGCCGGCCCGCCAGGTGGAATTGCTGGACCTGATCCGGGCCTGGCGGAGGGCGCGGGACTCGGCTGACGCCTAGGGTGCCGCGGCGCGGGGGATCGTCAGCCGCACCACCAGTCCGAACCCCAGCACGATCAGCATGAGCAGGATCACCAGCGGCGGCAGGCTCAGCGCCGTGACCAGGGCACCGGCCAAACCCACCAGGTTCACGGCCCGCGGGGTGTACCAGCGCCGCTGCTCCAGGGCATAACCGCACATGTTCGTAATCGCGGCGTGCAGCAGCAGGGCGAAACAGGCCAGGCCCAGCAGCGTCGTCAGGCTCGCGGTGAGCACCAGGAGCACGACGACGGCGCCGGCCACCGCGGCAGCGGGCCAGGGGACGTGACGGGAGCGTCCGGTGTGTCCGAACGGGCGGGGGAGGTCGCCGTCGTCGGCCATTGCCGCTGCGGTGCGTGCGCTTCCCTCAATCAGCACCCACGCTCCTGAGAGGCTGGCGGCACCCGCGGCAATGGCCACCGCGCCGGTGCCGATGCCCAGCCCCACCGCGGCCACCGGGTCGCGCAGCGGCGTGAGTGCGGCCGCCAGGGCCTCCGGCCCGGAGAACCAGGCGAGCAGCGACTGCCCCACCAGGATGTACAGGCCCAGAGCCACCAGGACCATGGCCGGAAGGACGCGGGGAACGATGCGGTCCGGCTCCCGGACACGGAAGCCCATGGCAGCCATCCGGGCATAGCCGGCGAAGGCAAAGTACGCGAAGCCCGCGCCCTGCAGCAGCCCGGCAGTCGACGTCGCCTCCTCCAGCACCCCGGGGTCCGGGGCCTGTCCGCCGGCCTCGTTGAAGGCGACCACGACGCCGAAGCCCAGCACGCCCAGGACGAAGGCCAGCACGAAACGGATGATCCAGGTGCCGCGGTCCAGGCCGAAAAGATTCAGGGCGGTCGCCGCGACAGCTGCTCCGGCGGCGGCCGGCCGGGCGTACTCGGGCAGCACATACAGGCCAAAGGTCAGCGCCAGCACCGCCGCCGACGGAACCAATGCGCACACCAGCGTCCAGCCGGTGAAAAACCCCATCTGCGGACCCATCAGGACCCGCGCCGCCGAACGCGCCGTGCCGCCTTCATTGCGGTGCCCGGCGTTGCGCAGCCCGGCGCTGAGCAGGAACGTTGAGGCCGCCGAGCAGTAGGCCACCAGGGCGGCCAGGGCCAGCGACGCGGAAAGGGCGAAGCCGGCGGCATCCGCAACTGGTGGCAGAACAACGAAAATACCGCCGCCCACCATGCAGCCGATTCCCACGGTCGTGGCGTCGAAGCCACCCAACGGCTGTTTGTCTGCGGAGCTTCCGGACACGTGCCCCTCCGATCGGTCGGGCCCGGGACATGCCTCGACCGCAGAACGGCTGCGCGGCAGTGCCCTTGGCTGGGAAAGGATGTGAACACCGGTAAACTCATGAAGAGACCTTGTATTCACAATGAGCGGGAACAGTGTTTTCCGCAAGCAATCTTGAAAGGACTGCTGTGCTGCGCACTCATGCCCTTGGTTCCCTGAGGGCCGAGCATATTGGACAGACCGTCACTCTCGCTGGCTGGGTGGCCCGACGGCGGGACCACGGCGGGGTTGCCTTCCTTGACCTCCGCGATGCCTCCGGCGTAGCCCAGGTAGTGGTTCGTGAAGAGGACGTCTTCCACAGCCTGCGCAACGAATACGTCCTGCAGATCACCGGCACTGTGCAGAAGCGGCCGGAGGGCAACGAGAACCCGTCGCTGGCCACCGGTGAAGTGGAAGTCATGGCGGACAAGGTGGTTGTGCTGAACACCTCAGACCCGCTGCCCTTCCAGATCGACGAGCACGTTGAAGTTGGCGAGGAAGCACGCCTGAAGCACCGCTACCTCGATCTGCGCCGCCCGGCTCCTGCCCGCAACATGCGCCTGCGCTCCGAGGCAAACCGGATCGCCCGCAACCTGCTGCACGACGAGGGCTTCGTTGAAATCGAAACCCCCACGCTGACCCGCTCCACCCCTGAGGGCGCCCGCGACTTCGTGGTGCCGGCACGCCTGGCTCCGGGTTCCTGGTACGCGCTGCCGCAGTCCCCGCAGCTGTTCAAGCAGCTGCTGCAGGTGGGCGGATTCGAAAAGTACTACCAGATCGCCCGCTGCTACCGCGATGAGGACTTCCGCGCGGACCGCCAGCCGGAATTCACGCAGCTGGACATTGAAGCCAGCTTCGTCGAGGAAGATGACATCATCGCGCTCGGCGAATCCGTGGTGAAGGCGCTGTGGAAGCTGATTGACGTCGAGATCCCCACCCCGATCCAGCGCATGACCTACGCCGACGCCATGG
Organism: Arthrobacter sp. zg-Y1219; assembly: GCF_030125545.1. Classification (NCBI taxonomy): domain Bacteria; kingdom Bacillati; phylum Actinomycetota; class Actinomycetes; order Micrococcales; family Micrococcaceae; genus Arthrobacter; species Arthrobacter sp. zg-Y1219. Next base: position 253,399 of record NZ_JASKLY010000003.1, on the reverse strand, counting down.
CGCGCTTCGGTTCGGACAAGCCGGACCTGCGCTTCGGCCTGGAGCTGACCGAGCTGACCGACTTCTTCAAGGACACCACGTTCCGTGTCTTCCAGGCTCCCTACGTGGGCGCCGTCGTCATGCCCGGCGGTGCCTCGCAGCCCCGCCGCACCCTGGACGCCTGGCAGGAATGGGCCAAGCAGCGCGGCGCGAAGGGCCTGGCCTACGTGCTGGTCCAGGAGGACGGAACCCTGACCGGTCCCGTCGCCAAGAACCTCACCGACTTCGAGCGCGAAAACCTCGCGGAGAAGGTCGGCGCCAAGCCCGGCGACTGCATCTTCTTCGGAGCCGGCGACAAGAGCACCTCGCGTGCCCTGCTCGGCGCCGCCCGCGTGGAGATCGGCCACCGCACCGGACTGATCGATCCCAACGAGTGGGCCTTCGTCTGGATCGTTGACGCTCCCATGTTCGAGCCGGCATCGGCCGCAGTCGCCGCCGGTGACGTGGCAGTGGGCGGCGGCGCCTGGACGGCCGTGCACCACGCGTTCACGTCCCCCAAGCCCGAGTTCATGGACACCTTCGACACGGATCCGGAATCGGCCCTGGCCTACGCCTACGACATTGTCTGCAACGGCAACGAAATCGGCGGCGGCTCGATCCGTATCCACCAGCGCGACGTGCAGGAGCGCGTCTTCCAGGTCATGGGCCTTTCGCAGGAGGACGCGCAGGAGAAGTTCGGCTTCCTGCTCGAGGGCTTCAAGTACGGCGCTCCGCCCCACGGCGGCATTGCCTTCGGCTGGGACCGTGTGGTGGCCCTGCTGGCCGGCACCGAGTCCATCCGCGACGTCATTGCCTTCCCGAAGTCCGGCGGCGGCTACGACCCGCTGACCGCGGCACCGGCTCCGATCACTGCTCAGCAGCGCAAGGAAGCCGGCGTGGACTTCAAGCCTGAGGCCAAGAAGCCCGAAGCCAAGAAGGACGTCGCCTAAGGTCTTCCGACCAAGAGTCCAGTGACATGAGAAGTGCCCGGCCGCTGTTGCGGCCGGGCACTTTCTTGTTCTGCCGGCTTGTGTGTCCGGTACGGCTCCTGGTTGCGTTCGGGGAAGCCGGAACTAGCTGTGGCTGAAAGCGGTATTGCTGGACGTGCTCAGGGTGCTTCCGCTGGCATCCTGGACCCAGATGCACGGCGAGTTGTAATGTCCCCGCTGCCAGTCAAGCTGATACCCCATGGCGCCCATCTCGAGCCAGCCCTGGGCCTGATCGGCAGGAACCTGCCAGGAGTATCCCTGCTGTGTGGTGGTGGTGGATGACGCGCTGACGGCGATACCCAAGGTGGCTGAAGCCTTGGCGAAAACAGCGCCGGCCTCGGCCGTAGTGGAACCGTTGACTTCAATGCTGGTGCTCGACTGCTGGCCTACCTCGAAGGGCAGCGTCCCGCCCGCGGCTCCGTAAACACGCTGATTCGGATTGGACACGTAGGTTTCATAGGCCTGAACCTGGTACTCAGCCGATGCATCCGCGGTTTCGCTGCCCGCGGTGCACACGGCGGGACTGACCGCGGGGGCAGCTCCGAAGCCGGCCCCGTTTGTTGCGCCTGCCCCTCATCCGCGGAAGCCATCGGTGCTGCTGCCGCCGAGATGAAAGCCGCGGTCGAGGACAATCAGAGTTTTCGGAATAATTTTCATCGTTCAATCTCCAGACAGGTTATTGATCCAAATGATTATTCAGGTTCGGTAATGTTGTAGACCACAAGCCAGTACTCAGCGGAATTCACATCGTTTACGGTCACGGTCGACGGAATGCTCTCTGCGGTCACCGGATATTCGTAGGATGCCAGGTTCGGGCTATTGCAGCGGTCCCCGCCGGTTGACGTTACGGGCTTACCTTCAGCATCCAGGAACTGGACTTTATAGGCCTCCGCCTCGTTGCAGGTGAGGAAGGTCTTGAAAGTTGTTCCTGGCTCCATGTCCGGCAACTCAAAGGTGCTGGGCCCGGTCGCGGATTCCTCAAGCAGGACGCTTCCGTTCTCCGGTCGAAGCTGGGGTTCCGTTTGAAAATAGGTCTCGATGCTGACCGGGTCTTCCGCTCGAAAAAGCTCCGCTTTGTCGGGATCGCCGCTTGCGGGTGTGTTCGTCCCGGCCTCCGGCGCCGAATTTCCCGGAGCCGGTGAGGGGGAGTCGCTGCCGGCGGCAACGCCGGGCTGGTCCAGGGAGCTGCATCCTGCGAGTACCAGGGCCAGTGCCATTGCGGGTAGGACCGCTGCCCGTGGAATCGAAAAACCCGCATGCGTCCCAGCGGATCGGACGGTGTCTGGAGGATCGCGGACATTGCTCGGTCTCATCATTTCGGCGACTTCCTTTCGAAGTAATCCGAAAGACGTTAGTCGCTTTCATCCGGGAGGTAAAGGTTTGGTAAACGAAAAATACATATTGATTTGCATGTACTCGTATTTCCTGCCTCATATCCCTTAGCCGCGGACCATAATCAGGCCAGTCCACGCACGGGTTTGAAGAATGCTCTGCGTCATATAAGACCCGGCCCGGATCAATACAAGTAGTTTTGCCGCGGCGATTGACTTCCGGTGAAGGCAGCCGCCTGCTCTCCGGCCGACTGACACCTCACGAGCGCGACGGCGAGCGACCCGTTTGCCGAAGAATGACTCGCATCGAAGCGGCTTGGAGCTCCTTGCTCGGATGCTTTGGTGGTGTGTGGGGGAGAGCCATTGGGGCGCTGGCGAGGCTGTTGTCCAAGTCATCGCTTTGGTTGTCCCGTTGGGGGGAGCGGCTTACGGGCATCAGGGACGAGGTGCATCCTCATGATGTGTCTCTGTGACCTGCTCCACGGGCACCGTCAAGACCGTGCGATGCCGCAGAAGCCCATCGCGGCGTCTTCGCTTGAGCACCCGGTAAAGCGGCGGGGCAGCCTAGCGGCTGTGGTCGGCGGGGTCGGTTTCGTCCGAGGACAGCGACTCCAGGCGCCGGAGGTCTTCGGGGTGCAGTCCCGGCTGGTCTCGGACAGATTCCAGAAGCAACCGCATTTGCCGCTGTAGGGCCGGCCCATGTTCCGGGCAGCCCTGTTCCTGAACGTGGGCGGTGAGCATCCGCAGGACCCGCAGCATGGCCCCGGCCACCTCGGGCTGGTCCAGGCATTTCTGGCGGAGCTGGTCAAAGGCGTGGTCGATGTATTCGTTATGGTCAAGGTTCCACGGCTGCACCAGGACCCGCCCGGCGTCATCGGTCAGTGCCTGAGGCGCAAGCGGCGCAGTCAGGACCACCCGCAGCAGGCTTCCCAGCCTGAGCAGAACCTCCACGGCCGTGGTGGGGTCATTGACGGCCTGGCTCAGGGCTCGAAGGCCAATGTCCACGAGCTGCCGAACAGAGAAGTCGACGTCCTGGAGCATGGTCCGAGCATCGGTGACATCAACGGACCGGGCAAGGTGTTCCCGGCTGCGTTCCGACGGCGCCGGCCACACGGTCAGCAACGGCTCGCCCGCATGGATGTAAGCGCCCACCCGGGTCTCCACCCGGATCCTGGTCCCGGCCGGAACTGCCCTGAGCAACCCGCCGGCCGATAGCTGGCTCACCCATCCGCTGACCGGGCAGGGGATGACAGCGGCGTCTTCCGGGACAGGGAAATCTTCAGGGTCCGCGGGACGCAGTCCGGCGGGCGCACGGTCCAGGGATGCAACGACGGATTGGCCTTCGGCGGCAATGACCCGCGCCAGGTTGCCGACCTGCAGCCCCCTGGCCAGATGATCCAGATGCACGATGATGCCTGCCACGGTCACCACCGTCAGAACAACCGCCACCGTCAGGGAAATGCGCGGTGCGGGGTCGGTGGGCTCCCCGCTGAGGGTCGGCAGGATCAGGATGCAGTAAAAGAACGTGCCCACCAGAAGCCCGATAACCCCCTGGCTCAACCGGTCACGGATGAACGAGCGCATCACACGCGGGGAAAACTGGTCGCTGGCCAGCTGCAGACTGACCACGGTCAGCGAGAAAACGACGCCTACGGTGGTGATCATGGCACCGGCCACGGTGGCCAGCAGCCAGGTCGCGGCGTTGCTGCTCATCGCCAGCGTCAACGGCAGACCGGTGTCATGGCCGAGGGCTCTGTCCAGGGCAGCGGCGCTAAGTGCCAGCGCGATTCCGGCCAGCATAACCAAGGCCGGAAAGAGGAACAGGCTTTCCTTGAAACGGTAGCGTGCGGCGGCAATGTTCATGCCCGCTGCGGTTCTCTGATGGGCAACCACCGGGTGGGCTCCTTATCTGCCGCGCAGCAGGTCAGCTGCGATCTGTGACATCTGGTTTTGACTCACAGCTGTGAAGCCGCCGGCACTGCATCAGACCCGCAGACCTTGAGCTGTTCCGCCAAGCCCGAGAGCAGGATAGTCAGTCCTTGATCGAGCTCCGCAGCGCCGTCGTACTCGGCAAGGACAGGCCCCAGCGCCCGCAGACGAGGAAACTCTTTCACCGGCAAGTGGTGCAGGCCCAGGCGCAGGGTTGCTTCGTTTTCGTCAGCGTCCACGACCAGTTCCTGAAAATCATTCAGAATATGCCCGTAGACGAACCCATGGAAGGCGCGGTAAACGTGCAGCGCATCGGTTGGTTCGAAGCCGGCCTCAATCAGCAGCCCCAGAATCTGCTCCAGCGGCCGCAGGGTTCCCAGCGGGCGCAGGCCCAGCGGGGTTGACAGGGGCCGGGTGACCAGAAGCGGCACCGTATTGGGGTGACGCAGGGCCAGGAGCCGGAGGTCATGGGCAATCCGGCGCAGCTGGACCTGCCAGTCTGGATCGTCCGCAGAGAGGGACAGTTCATTCATTACGGCCTCGGTGACACCATCCAGCAGGGCTGCCCGGTTCGCTGCGTACCGGTACAGGCTCATCGGATCGCACCCCAGTTCCTGGCCGAGCCGGCGCATGCTCAAGGCCTCCAGGCCGTTGGCATCCACCAGTTCCAGGGCGGTCTTGAGTACAAGCTCCCGGCTCAGCCGTACCTTCCGCGGCCCGGTCGAGGTGGGTTGTTCTTTCGGGGATGCCATCGAGGATCCGTCCTGGTCGTTTGCATCGGGCCTGCTCATCGAATGACAAGCAGCCTCGCTTGACAGCAAGTCTACGCCTGGAGTCTACAGTGTAGAGAATTGGTCTGCGGATTGTAAGCAGACAAACAGTGCAGACATTACCTTGCTGTCGCCGACCTAATGGTCTCGGGTCCGACAAAGGCCACCCGTGCTCCCATCGGCAACGACTAGACCGTATTTCCGGTGTTTACTGCCGGATTTGATTGGCGGCTCACCCGCGACCAGGCGAAGGAACTTCAGCGAGAACTGGCAACCATAGTCAGACGGTACGCCAACCAGAGCCCTGGATTCATGCACAACAGAGACGCACCAGAATCTATTTTTTTCGTCCAGATTGTCACTGCATCCATCGCGGCTGTCGTCATACCCATAATGTTGGTCGTGCTGCAGGAACCGACAAGAGATCACGTCATTTTGGCGATTGTTATGCCGATCATTTGCGTCACGGGAGTAATGCTCGTTCGCCCAAGGGCCAACCACTACGGCCAAGAACCCTGAATCCCTACGTCCGCTGACGGATCTCCTTCAGTGGGCAGCTGAATCTGTGTTGGCAGGATGATCTGTGTTCAGCCACTTAGCCCTCACCTGAACGTCTGAGAGCTCGTATCCAAGCTGGTTGTAGAAGTCGATAACCGGACTGTTGTTGGTGCGGATCATGAGCTGCACCTTTACAGCGCCGCGTTCAACCAACCATTGCTCACAGGCCTCCATCATCATGCGCCCCAAGCCGGATTCCTGCCTGTCTGGTGCGACCGCAAGGTAATAGACCCAGCCGCGGTGACCGTCGTGCCCTACCATCGCGGTGGCCACCAAGTCGCCATCTAGGGAGTACCCAAGGACCGTCGACGTCGCACCGTTCATCGCTCGGAGGAGGTCGTCCATTGGATCGTTCCACGGGCGTGTGAGACCTGTAGCCGTCCACAGGGAAACGGCGCTGTCGTACTGGTCTTTCGTAAGGGTGAGAGCAGTCATTCTGCCGATTGTATGACCTCATGACGGCCGTCGGCTGCCGACCACACTCATCCCATTGGAGGATCGGCTTACGGGGCAGGTTTCGTGTAATCCGTTTTAGGCTTCGTTCCCTGCTTCGCTTTGCTCGTCAGCCTGATCCGCTGTTCTGTGAAGGATGAAGATGCCTCCGTACGAAGGCTGATCGGAACGCTGCTGATCGGTGTCCGTGTATTCGCTAAGCACGGTGTAGACCCGTGTGATGAGGTCCTCGGCGTCTTGTGGCGAAAGGTGCAGGACGAAGCGAGATAGATTGGCGAGTGCGTCCGGACCTGCTTCGGTCAGTTCTTCCCGCACCGCGTCGAGCGGTGCGAGGGGGTCGTCCGGACCTGCATCATGCAGCGCCCTGTCCAGACTCCAGGATCGCCCCGACGAGCGATATGGCTTTTCCAGCGCACCGCTTACGCCTGTGCGGACGCCGGCGGGTTCGAGGAATCCTGAGGCGAGCAACTGCCGCACGTGGTAAAGGACGGTTCCCGGGTCGTGGCCTAAACGGTCGGCGAGTTGTTTATTGGTCAGTTCATGGAGCCCGCATAAGCGAAGTATTCTCAGGCGCAGCGGATGAGCCAGCGCCTTGATCTCTTGGGCGTTGGCAGCGGGATTCTGCTGTTTCGCGTCCGGGCGCTTCGAGTCGGTCATGGACTCATCCTAGGGGCTGTTTAGCAAAATCAACCCCCTTGAACTTTCTAAATTACCGTGCGATGGTTCAGAGCATGACCCCTAACGCAGCGCCAGTGCGAACGACGGACGGCTTACCTCTCGGAGCTTCTTACTGGAAGCTTTGGACGTCATCGGGACTCTCCAACCTCGCGGATGGGGTGTTCAAGATTGCGCTACCGCTCATGGCGATTCAGCTCACGCAATCTCCGACGCTGATCGCCGGACTCACTGTCACCGCAACGCTTCCTTGGCTTTTCTTCGCGTTGACTGCCGGAGCACTGGCAGACCGGGTAGATCGACGAAAGCTCATGCTGTGGGCCAACTTGAGCCGCGCTGTCCTGCCCGCTTTGCTGATAGCTGTGATCCTTCTCGACCTCGGGTCCATCTGGGCCCTGTACGTGGTCGCCTTAACGGTTGGGGTGGCGGAAACCCTGTACGACACCTCGGCGCAATCGATCCTGCCCCAAATTGTGACCAAAGGTCAGCTTTCACGCGCCAACGGACGGCTCTATGCCGCTGAACTCACCGCCAACCAATTCATAGGCCCTCCACTAGGCGGGCTGCTGATAGGTATCGGTGTGGTTGCAGGTTTCGCTGTCCCGGCAGCCCTGTGGCTTGCAGCGGTAGGCGGGCTACTCCTATTGCCGGGCAGCTTTCGGGTAGAACGAGAACAAAAGACGACACTACGGTTCGATATCAGGGAAGGCCTGAGGTTTCTCTGGAATCAGAAAATCCTTCGCACACTCGCAGTAATGACCGGCGTCCTCAACTTTGCGTCCAGCGCGGCCTTCGCCGTCCTCGTTCTGTTCGCCGTAGGGCCTAGTTCAGAAATGGGGCTATCCGAAGTTGGTTTCGGATTACTTCTGACGACGTCCGCCGTCGGTGCCTTCATCGGCTCGTTCATCTCCGAATCAGTGGAAGAGAAACTGGGCCGATCCAAATCCCTGGCACTCACCATCCTCGGCTGCGCACTGTTCGTCGGAGCACCAGCACTAACCAACAACCCCTACATACTTGGGCCCATTCTCCTTGTGGGCGGGACACTGATTGTGGTGTGGAATGTCATCACAGTGTCGCTGCGTCAACGCATCGCCCCAAACCGACTACTCGGCCGAGTAAACAGTGCTTACCGTCTTTTAGCCTGGGGAACCATGCCCATCGGGGCAGCTGCCGGGGGACTGCTGGCCCAATGGCTGGGCCTCCAAGCCATGTTTGGCATTATGGGAGTACTCACCCTCGCCCTATTGGTGATGATGCCGATCCTCACGGACAAGGCAATCACCGCCGCCGAGGTGGACCACGAATAAACCGAGTTGACTCGTGTGGTCCGCCCGAAAACTCAGTTGCTCAAATCCTGGTGCGGTTTAGGCCACCACTGGGCCATCTGAATTCACGCCGGCTGAGTGCCGCCGCCCTGCGGCGATCACCCCAACCGGATTCTTTGGAATGAACTTGTTCACGAGTGCACCCTACCTGCTAAGGCAGTCCGCCAATCCACGGACATCGTCGGCCTCTGCGTCTAGGAGCAAAAAGAACAATCATGTTTCCCCGGGGATCAGCCGAGCGGTTGAGCTTCCGGCGGTGAGGTATTTGGGGTTGCGCCGTCCGTCGCATTATGTGGTTCGATGGACTCACGTCCCGTCCCACTGAGGAAGGCCCGCTCATGCATGGCTCCCTTATTCCGCCGCGTCAGGTCAAGATCGATGATGCGGCATCGTTCGTTGGCACCACGCCGGGGGTGATTCGTGACTACCACGAGATTGGCCTGCTCCCCGAGCGGGACGGCGACGACCGCCGCCGATACGGCTACGAAGACATGATCCGGCTGCTGTGGATCCAGAAGATGGCCGACGCCGGGATCGCCTTGGACGACATCCGTGACGCCTTTGCTGACACGGCTCTTGCCGGTGCCGCCAGCGGCCACGACGACACGGTCGTGCAGTGCATTCGCACCCCGGATGGCAGGATGGGTCTCCTCTCCGACTTCGTCACCGGCCGCCTCAAGGGCCTGCCCGATGGGTCGCTGCGCCAGGCGGACCTGGACAACCTGCTGGTCATGGAGCGGATCTTCGGCCCGCTCGGTGCGGCCGTCAATGCCGGCCGTTACATCGCCTTTGCCACCCACCCGGGTCTGCGGGAGGAATCCGACCGCGTTGATGCCGCCGAAGAGGCACTCGATGACACGGTCGCCGTCGATGACCCCCGCGTGGCACAGGTGGCTGCCAGACGGCACGCCTTCGAGCTGGTGCTGCAAGCCGTCATCGAGGACTCCGGCCTGGCGCAGAGCGACGAAGCGCTCTTCGACTCTTGGGAGGCATTGCGCCCCGCTACCGCTGATGAAGGTGAGGACGAGGTCGGCCAAGGCGCCGGCAGAGGGGAAAAGCGCGTGAGCCTCATCGAGGCCATTGGAATGATGCCCTACGACTTCTCTCCGGCCCGCCTGCGTTGCATGGAATTGGTCCAGGAACTTGCCGCCCACGAGTCACCCGCTTCTTAAAACAAGGCCTGGTGTCCTGGCCGAGAAAGTGTCCGCCAAGGGATCCCCACCGGCACGGAAGTTCCGACCAACATCGGTTGTTTGGCGGAGGCTCTCCGCGTCCGACTCACCCGGCACCGGCTTGTCGGAAACACTTCCTGGGTGAACGACTCTAGGCATGCGATCCGGTAAATGCTGGTCGCCTACCTGCCCTCAACGCCCTTTGGTGCACTTGATTTCGCCCAAGTAGCCCTTTGGTGCACTTGATTTCGCCCAAGTAGTTGCGCAGGGACGGCAAACGGAATCCAATAGCCCAATGACGAAAGATCCCGGCACGACCACATCAAAACCACCAACCGGGCTGAAGCGGGCAATTGGTACACCGCTGCTGTTCGCGTTTATCGTGGGCGACACCCTCGGCGCCGGCATCTACACCCTCGTGGGTACCATGGCGGCCGATGTCGGTGGCGCGATCTGGATACCCCTGCTGATCGCACTGGTCGTCGCGCTGCTCACCGCCGCGACATACGCGGAACTGATCACCAAGTACCCGCACGCCGGAGGAGCCGCGCGCTACGCCGACCGGGCTTTTGGCATCCCCTACGTGTCATTCCTCGTCGGCTTCCTGATGATGGCCTCCGGAATCACCACGGCCGCTGCCCTGGCGAACGCCTTCGCGGGCGATTACCTGACGGTGCTCCTCGACGTGCCAGCCGCCCCCGCAGCGGTCGTGTTCATCATCTTGCTGACCTTGATCAACCTTCGCGGCGTCCGAGAGTCCCTCACCGCAAACCTCGTAGCTTCCATCATCGAGGTAACCGGTCTCGTCATCGTCATCGTCGTCGCCGCCATCGTCCTCGCCTCCGGCAACGGAGACCCATCCCGGCTGCTTGAGTTCGCACCGGACGTACCGCCGTTCCAAGGCGCCTTCGCCGCATCGATCGTCGCCTTTTTCTCTTTCCTCGGCTTCGAGGCGGCAGCAAACATGGCCGAGGAAGTGCGCAACCCGTCCAAGGCATACCCCCGCGCACTGTTCGGCGCCATCTGCACCGCAGGGGTCGTCTATCTCCTCATCGCTCTCGGGGCGGTCATCGTCATGCCCCCGGGTGACTTGGCCGAGTCCACCGGACCTCTCCTCGAGGTTGTTGCCGCCAGCGAAGTCGGAATCCCGCCGGGACTATTCAGCCTCATCGCCCTGGTCGCCATTGCCAACGGAGCACTGCTGTTCATGGTGATGGCCAGCCGTGTGGGCTACGGATTGGCGGAAGCGGAACTGCTCCCTCGGGCCTTTGCCCGCGTGCTGCCGGGCCGTCGCACCCCCTGGGTCTCCATTGTTGTCGTTGCCGCATTGACGATCGTCCTTACCCTCACCGGAAATGTCTCCTCATTGGCCGAAACCACCGTGCTGCTCCTGCTCCTGGTGTTCCTTTCTGCCAACGTCAGCGTCCTCGTCCTCAAAAAGGACAAAGTCGATCACGACCACTTCACAGCCCCCCGATTCGTGCCGATCCTCGCGATCATTGCGAGCGTCGCCCTCCTCACACAACAAACCGGGACCATCTGGCTCGGCGCCGCCGCCTACATAGTGGTCGGATCCTTGTTGTTCCTCGCTGCCCGGGCCGGACGCAAACGCGAGCAACGGTTGAGCGCCAGCTAAGTCGCGGCACGCCCACTGCTGGGGATTCAAAGGGGAGCGGTGGAGTTCGACGGCGATCTTCTGCCTGCCAGGAGGGACCGTGCTGGCCGCAGGTCCAGAGCGAACTCGCTGCAGCGAAAGACGCGTCCTTCCGGCTGAATTGAACTGAAATGAACTGACGCATTGAACTGAAATGAACTGACGCGGCACACCGTTCTGCCCCGGCAATGAAACGGGGAAGCCGTCTTCCATATATGATAAGCACGCTTAGGACTGACCGGACAACAGCCGGAATGCGGACTGCTCCCAGCCAAAGGCGGAGGATCGGATCCGGTGATGTTCGTTAATATGACATGGACTTTGTCCGCCGATATGAGAGTGAATTATGGAAGACGCCCTTATGACGGGTACCAGCGTGGATTCGAGTGCGAAAGGCAAACACCGGCCAGCTGGCCCGGCCCGCCAGCGGCATCTCAGCGACTTCACCGCTTTGACCCGGCAGGTTCAGGAAGCCGGCTATATGCGCCGGAACTACGGCTATTACTGGGCCAAGCTGATCGGATTAACCCTGATGGGCCTGGTGCTGGCCCTGGCTTTTATCCTGCTCGGTGACACGTGGTGGCAGATGGTGACAGCGGTGGTGCTGGCGTTGTTGATGACACAGATCGCGTTTCTGGGCCACGACGCCGCACACCGGCAGATCTTCGTGTCACCGAAGTGGAATGAGTGGGTCTCACTGATCGTGGTTAATCTCTTCGCCGGCATGGGCCTTGGCTGGTGGAATGCAAAACACAGCAAGCATCACGCTGCACCGAACAAAATCGGCGTGGATCCGGACATCGCTCCCGGCGTGCTGGCATTCACCCCCGAGGCGGCCGAAGCGCGCACGAACCGTTTGACGCGCTGGCTTGCCACCAAACAGGGTTATTTTTTCTTCCCGCTACTCCTGCTTGAGGGAGTCAACCTGCATGTGCAGGGCATCAAGCGGGTACTGGGAAAGGGTCGGATCAAGCGGCGGTGGGTGGAACTTAGCTTCATCGCTGTGCGTCTGGTCAGTTATGCGGTGCTGGTCTTCCTCGTGCTTTCACCGGGCAAGGGCGCAGCGTTCATCGGCGTCCAACTCGCCGTTTTCGGGCTGTATATGGGGATTGCCTTCGCGCCGAACCACATCGGCATGCCGATCGCGCCGCGGGACGCGGGCATCGATTTCCTGCGGCGTCAGGTATTGATGAGCCGCAACATCACCGGAGGCCGGTGGGTGGATACCTTTATGGGAGGACTGAACTTCCAGGTTGAACACCACCTGTTTCCCTCCATGTCCCGCCCGAATCTGCGAAAAGTCGCCCCGCTGGTCCGCCAGCACTGTGATCAGCTGGGGGTGCGGTATACCGAAACCGCGTTTGGCCAATCCTTGAAGGACGTCACCGCCTATATCAACAAGGTGGGCCGCGGCGGGGTCGATACGTGGGCATGCCCACTGGCCAGCACGCACCGCGTGTAAGTTCGGTCTGCCGCGCCTGCGGTGCACTGCTTTATTTCGTGAATATCGTAAAACCGGATCGCCCCTCAGGGGGTGATCCGGTTTTGGTTCTGGCAACCAGGGGGATCGCCCACAGGTGCTTTGGGGGAGTCATGAGCACATTAACTCAATTTGCCCTTTTGTCGTTTCCCTGCCGAGGCCATGGTCATCGGCGTGTGACCGGAATCGTCATGCCGGCGGCTCATCCCGGCACACAGAACAAGGCCGATCCGAGGGTCAACTGCAATTGAGCCGTTCACGAATTGTGGAGGGCAGGGAAGAAGAGTTCGATCTGGGGATGACAATGCTCAACAGTCGGTACGCGTGCGCGGACAGGCTGGCCGCTGAGCCTCAGGGGGGAGACGTATCCGGGCTTAACGAGAGTAATCCCCGGACGCAGCCCACGCTGAGTACAACGAGGTGAAGGATCCCTTAAGAAGCTCGAGATCAGTGCTTAGGGTGGAGGTGGCGTCCGTATCTCGCGGGACACAAGGGGGACTGCAATGCTGGCATGGACAGCTCAAGGCGCAAACCCGGTCGTTCCCACTCAGTGGGAGTTCACCGTTCTCGGAATTGGGGTGCTCGCGCTGCTCCTCTTTGTCATGGCTCTCATCGGCATTGCGCGCTCTCACCATCTCACCGGCCTCGCGCAGGCGGTGTGGGTGCTCGTGGTGCTTGCCTTCCCTGTAATCGGTCCGTTTCTATGGTTCCTCATCGGTCGCCGCGCTAAGACCCCTACTCGCGACGCCGGTAGCAGCCCGGCAGGCAGGGCCAGGTAAGGGGCCACGTCCATAGAGCACGATGCTCCGGCGCTACGCTCATGCGATGGACTCATCAACGTATCTCCGTGGTCTCTTCGGCCTGCATGAGCGAGTGGCACTCGTGACGGGAGGAAGTTCAGGCATTGGCAAAGCAATTGCACTCGCGCTCAGCGCAGCGGGCGCACACGTACTCATCGCGGCCCGGACCGCCGCTGCGATCGACGCGACAGTAGAGGAAATACGCGGGGCAGGAGGCTCCGCCGACGGCGTCGTCGTGGACCTCTCAACCCGCAAGGGGGCACGCACTCTTGCCGATACCGCCGGTGCTGTCGACATCCTGGTCAACTCAGCCGGTATCAATCTTCGCCCGCTGATGCCCGAGCTCGACGAGGTTACCTGGGATGAGACCATGCAGGTAAACCTCGAGGCGCCGTTCATCCTCGGCCAGCGCCTGGCGCCCGGAATGGCGGAACGCGGTTTCGGCCGGATCATTCACATCAGCTCTCAGCAGGCACATCGAGCGTTCGCGTCAAGTGGTGCCTACGGAGTATCGAAAGCAGCAGTCGAGGCTTTGGCCCGATCACAATCCGAGGCTTGGGCACCATACGGTGTCACCGCAAACGTACTGGTGCCCGGCTTCGTGGAAACCCCTTTGAATAAGCGGCTCAGCTCGGACCCAGCTGCCGTCCAAGCTCTGGCTCGGCGTACACTCGTCGGGCGAAATGGTGTGCCGGAGGACTTCGCAGGTGCGGCCGTGTTCCTGGCCAGCGCTGCGTCGGCTTACGTCGTCGGGCAGTTGGTCACCGTTGACGGAGGATTTTCGGTCCATTAAGTCCATTTGTGAGGGCGTCTCTGCCGGTATGCCGTTCAGACCGGTGGTGCGGGGACCGTTAAGCGTCTACGGGGAGCCGGATGGGATGTATTGGGACCCCTCATATGGAAGGGGTTGGAGAACACGAAGCGTGGTTCGCGGACCAAAGAGCCAGAAGGGATGCGGGTTGCCCCTACGATCAAGTTGTGAAGTTTCGACCGACATCCTTCGATGACCTTGCACAGCTCCGCGCCTGGGTAAGTACCAAGGAAGAAATGATGCTGTGGTCGGGGCCAACGTTCACCTGGCCTCTCACGGACCAGCAACTGCGCACTTATCTGGGCAATCCGCAACGACGGTACTGGTCCGCGGTGGATCCTGACAGTGGTGAGATGACTGGCCATGCATCGCTGCTGGTGGAGGACCAGCCTGCCCGAATGATGAGATTGGGCTACATCATTGTGGATCCACAGCGCAGGGGCCAAAGCCTGGGACGAGAACTGGTGCAGCACACCACACGGGCTGGCTTCCGGCTCACCGGCCTGCCGAAAATGAAACTGCACGTCTACGCTCACAACACCCCGGCCCGCTGCCTCTACGCCAGCCTTGGGTTCCAGGAAACCGGCGTGAGCTTCCGCGTTAACGACAATCAGGATGCGCTTGAAATGGAAGTATGCCGCCGCGAGGTACTTGCCGCCGAAGCCCTCGAACGCAGATAGCCGCATTTAAACCGTATTTTGCTGGAGTCAGAATTCTCTGAGGATTTTGCTGAACAACACATACTCGCCGTCCTGGCCCGTGGTCTCATAGCCCGCGCCCTGGTAGAGCAGGCGTGCCTGGTTGGTGCGGTGAACACCGAGCTCCGCAACGCGAGCTCCGCTTGGGCAGACCCTCCGTTCGAACGCATCCAGGAGGAGCCGGCCGAGTCCTTGGCGACGACGGCTGCCGATGACATTGATCGAGACCAGGGTCGCGGTGTCACCATCGAGGCTCCACATCGCATACCCGAGGGGATGTCCGTCTGCATCGACGCAGAAGAGCGTCTGGGGAAGGTACTCGATCCAGAACGCGAGGTTCAGGTCCAGGGCTGCCAGCCACCCCTGGTACGCATCCGGTTCAATGGCCTCGATGTACTCGCGCTCCTGGCGGAAAATGAAAGGCAGGTCGCTTACTTCCGCGAGTCGAAGGCGTGTCGGGACAATCATGGAGATGAGCATCTCACATCGGGTTCATGTGCGTTCACGCCGGAAGTCACAGTGATCTTAGTGGTCAGCGTAAGACCTGTCCCAGTGAAGGACCGGCGACCGGCTGGCCGGGCGGCAGGGCTATTCTGGGTGGCATCGCTCAGGCGTCAGACACTTCGGTGCCAGTCGGTGACTTCCGGGTGCGCTGTGAATCCTGCCGCCAGGTAGGTGGCGACGGCTCCCGCGTTAGAGGTCTCCGCGCAAACAACGGCGCTGGATGATCCCATTTGCCGGAGCTCGTCGACTGCCGCCTTTGTCATGACTGTGCCGTATCCGCGACCGCGGTGTTCCTGATGTACTGCCAGCGGTTCGATAAGTCCAGGACGCCCTTCGCCAGCCGACCACACCGCGGCGACGGCGACGACCTGACCGTCACGGCATCGCAGGGACAGTATGCGCCCGAAGTCGAGAAAGGGGCTTTCCGCAGCTAGACGCCATCCGTCCACGAAATGTTGGATGCGCCCGTCCGGGATCGGTGTACCTCGGAAGGCCGACCAGTGCACAGCCACCCACTCAGCGGTGTGACCTGGTTCCACGGTCTCAATGACGAAGCCCGACGCCTTGGGAGATGCGGCCAGATCGTGGTGGAGCGGTGTCCACGGTTCGTGGGGCGCCCAATCGTTCTGCGCAAGCTGCTCAATCAAGGCAACCGCACCGCGCGCCTCGATAGTTGCTGCTCCTGCGCCGAGGATTCCGGCCATCGGGTTGTTGACGTCAACAACGATGCGAAGGGCAAGGGCTGCGTCTTGGCGCCGCGTCGGATCAATGGCGAACCGCAACAGCTCGGGACCGTCGAGAAGGGCAATGGCAAGGTTCGTGTCGCCCTGAGACCACACGCGCGTCGCAGCGGCAGTGGCGGCTGGCCCTCGCAGGGAGTACCAGCCCAGATCGCCTGGGTGTAGCTGCAGCGGTTCCCCGTCGTGCTGCCACTTCCCCAAAACGCTGCAGATCTCCCCGAGCTCGTCTACACCTGGTGTTCGAAGGACAACGTCCATGATCCCCCGTTTTTCTTCTCCAAAATGCTCCAGTTCCCAAGGCCCGGGAAGTATTTATCCGGTAGAGGATCCTCAATGTGGAGCGTGGTTCGCTAACCCGTCCGCGCTGATGGGGTCCGAGAGACTGAACTCGCAGTACTTTCCGGTCAGTTCCCCGCCGACGCTGAACTCGAGTCGAAGCGTCCGAGCCTCAGCAGGTGGAGCCGGTGTGTAGACCCAGAGCGCGTCCCACTCCATACCGCTGCCGGCCGTCTGGCCTCCTGACCGCCGGTACTCGGTGCCAATATCATCAGATACAACCGTGGTGATCCCCTCAAAAACGGCGACGCCAGGCATCGGAGGCGGGTTCTCAGATCGGTCTGATCCTGCAGCTTCACGCCGCTTCCACCACTCCTCGAGTCCTCGGTTGAAACGGCCGTCCCGGGACATTGTCTCTTTCCCACGCACTCCGCTGAGGTGCACATGGATGCCCGGCTCTCCGGCGCTGACACCGACGAAGCCTGGCGCGTCTTTGAACTCAACACCTGCAAAGCGAACATCGATACCATCGCTGGTTCCGACCACGAGGTCATGAGGCGCGTGCGTGAGTGCAATCATGCAGTCACTTTAGCGGCCCTAGTTCGCACGCGTCAGCGCGGGTTTTCCAGCGCCGCGGCTCAGGCAAACTCCGCGACGCTGAGGTGTCGGAACGCCGACCCGTGGAACACCAGCGGCTCGTGGGCATCGTCATGCGAGGCGTGGCCGTGGACGCGGAGCAGCACGACGCTGTGGTCCCCGGCGGGCACCTCGTTCTCCACTGAGCACTCGAGCCACAGGGCTGCCCGGTCCAGGAAAAGGGAACCCGATTCGTCGGTGTGCAGGTTCAGGCCCGCAAAACGGTCCCCGGACTTGGACGCAATCTGCTTGCAGATCCCCTCGTGGTCGGAGCCCAGGATCGACACCCCGATCCTGGCCGCAGGCCGGAGCACCGGCCAGGTGCGGGAGGTGTTCTGCACGGCGAACATCACCAAGGGAGGATCCATCGAAACGCCCACGGTAAAGGATGACGCAACAATTCCCTGCGGCTGCCCGTCCACCACAGCGCACAACGCGGCAATGCCGGAGGGGAAACGCGAATAGGCACGGCGCAGGGCCGCGGGCTGAAGATCGGTAACAAGAGACATGCGAAGAGATTCCTCTGCCTTAAGCGCCGGACCGACGATTAACAACAGGGTCGGCACAAACGCGGTACTTGCCGCAGCCGGGAAGTTTTGCCGGGCGGCCGAATCGTCACCTGGAGCACCCCGCTACGGCGAGAGGGTTGCCGTCCAGCCGGCCAGGGCCCGTGGCTGGAACTCTTGATTCTTCTTCCAACGTAGGCGGCACGGGTGCACGCCTGCAAACACCTGCCTTAGTTCGTAAAACTCAGCTTCACAAAACTCCCCGCAGCGAATGAAAACTCCCCACGGTGAAGGGATAGAGTTTGGGCATGAAACAGCGGTGGTTTAAACAGGTGGACGTTTTTGGCAGCGAGCCGTATTTGGGGAATCCCCTCGCCGTGGTGCTGGAAGCCGAGGGACTTTCGGACTCCGACATGGAGTCCTTCGCGCGGTGGACGAATTTGTCCGAAACCACGTTCGTGCTGCCTCCCACCCGCGACGGCGCCGATTACCGGGTGCGGATCTTCACCCCCGGCGGAGAAATCCCGTTCGCCGGACACCCGACATTGGGTACCTGCCACGCGTGGCTGGAGGCCGGCAACAAGCGCCGCTATCCCGACGTCGTCGTGCAGGAATGCGGGATTGGCCTCGTAACGCTTCACGCCAACGCAGGCATTGCCGCGTTCGCCGCGCCGCCGCTGCTGCGCTCGGGCCCCTTGGAGGACGAAGTCCTGGACCAGGCACTGCGTGCGCTGAACCTGGACCGCACACAGATCCTCGCCTCCAACTGGATCGACAACGGCCCCGGCTGGCTCGGACTTCTGCTGCCCGACGCCGCTGCGGTGCTGGCGCTGAAGCCGGATCCCACCATCATGGGCAACCTGCGCGTGGGCGTCATCGGCGCCCAGCCCGAGGACGCCGAAACCGACTTTGAGGTCCGCGCCTTCGTTCCCGGCCTGGGCATCACCGAAGATCCGGTGACCGGAAGCCTCAACGCCGGCCTCGCCCAATGGCTGATCGGCGCCTCCCTGGCACCGGAGCGCTATGTGGTCACGCAGGGAACCGCGGTGCAGCGGTCCGGCCGGGTCCGCGTGTTCACCCGCGACGGCAAGATCTGGGTGGGCGGGTCCACGGTCACCTCCATCGACGGCACCGTCACCCTCTAGGCGCAGCGTGTTCAGCCTTCAGTCTCTTGCCCTGCCCGTAATCGGTGCGCCCATGGCGGGCGGGCCGTCCACGCCCGAACTCGCCGCGGCGGTCAGCAACACCGGCGGGCTGGGGTTCCTGGCCGCCGGCTACAAAAGCTCAGCCGCCGTGGCAGCGGAAATCGCCCGCACCCGGAGACTCACCCAGGCGCCGTTTGGCGTGAACCTCTTTGTTCCGGACCGCGCCAACACCTACCGCGCCGCTCCCGGCACCCCCGATGACGGCACCACCGCCGGCGAAAAGCTGGCAGCGGCACTGGCCTTCCGGAACCTTCTCGCTGCCGGAACCGCAGCGGAACCCGGGCTGCTGGACCCCGACGACGACGACGGCTGGCCCGCCAAACTGGAACTGGTCCTGCAGGAACGGGTGCCGGCGGTGTCCTTTACCTTTGGACTGCCGGACCCGGAGATCCTGGCGGAACTCGCCGGGCGGGACATCTGCACGGTCGTCACCGTCACCGACACTGCCGAAGCCCAGGCCGCGGCCGACGCCGGCGCCCGGGTGCTCTGTGTCCAGGGGCCCGAGGCCGGAGGGCACCGCGGAACGCTGGACAGCGCCAAAGTTCCCGGCGACCTTCCCCTGGACCTGCTCCTCCGGGGGATCCGGAGGGCCTGCGACCTGCCCCTGATCGCTGCCGGAGGAATCTCCGCACCGGCGGACGCCGCCGCAGCATCTGCCGCCGGTGCTGCAGCCGTCCAGGTGGGAACCCTGCTGCTGCTCAGCAGCGAAGCGGGCACCAGCGCGGTGCACCGGGCGGCCCTGCGGGAAGCAGCGCAGGGCGGGCGGTTTTCCGAAACGTCACTGACCCGGGCGTTCTCCGGCCGTCCGGCCCGCGGGCTGACCAACGCTTTCATGCGCGCCTATCCGGATGCGCCGGACGCCTATCCGTACGTCAACCAGATCACGGCTCCGCTGCGGGCCGCCGCAGCAGCGGCGGGGGATCCGGACGGGGTCAGCCTGTGGGCCGGCACGGGGTACCGGCTGGCCACGGAGCAGCCGGCAGCGGACATCGTCCGCCGGCTCGCCGGGAACTGACGAGGCAGCAGCGGCCTGAGCCGCCGCCCCGCCGCTGTTCAAGCCGCCGCCTCCGCCGCCGTTCAGGGCGCCGAGCTTACGGCACCGAAATCCGGATGAAGACCGACGCCGCATCCTTCGCGGCCTTGGCCAGCGCCGCCGCTTTGGGATCCTGAACGTCCAGGAAACGCAGCCGGGCCAGAGCGCTCCAGGGACGAAAAACCGGCTCGCGGGCCAGCACCTCGAGCAGGGGCCGGTCGCCGCCGAACACCAGGTACTCGGGCGGATGCTCGGCGAAAATCCGGGCCGCCTGCTCCGCCGTCCGGGACTGCACATACCGGCTGCCGGCCTTGGAGGCGAGCAGCACGCCGTCGCGGGCGACCCCCACGGCGAAACCGCCGCGGCGCAGCAGCACGATTCCCAGCGTGCGGGACTGGCCGGCCAGCGAGACCAGGCGCTCGACGTCGTTCGAACCGCGCCCCGGCCGCCCGTCGTCCGGCCATGGCGCCAGCAGGTCGGCTTCGGTGCCGTTGGCCGCCAGGAGA
Organism: Arthrobacter sp. zg-Y1219; assembly: GCF_030125545.1. Taxonomy (NCBI): domain Bacteria; kingdom Bacillati; phylum Actinomycetota; class Actinomycetes; order Micrococcales; family Micrococcaceae; genus Arthrobacter; species Arthrobacter sp. zg-Y1219. The sequence goes on along the minus strand of NZ_JASKLY010000003.1, from coordinate 233,327 downwards.
TGCAGGCCGCCGTGCTCCGGAGTCAGGGTCAGTTCGCCGTTGCCGGCGGCGAACCGTTCCAGCCAGCCCGGCAGCCGGTCGGCGGAGACAAAGGTGGAGCGGGTGACGGGCATTTTGACGATTCTCCTGGCGGGACTGCTGGTTCGGTTGGGCAGAGCGCCGGCAGTCGCCGGGCCCGGTCAACGCTACGGCACGAGTAGCCTTGGGGAGTGAGTGATTTGTTCAGCAGCGACAGTGACGGCGACACCGATACCCGCGATGACAACGACGGCGGCGGGTTTGGTGCCGGTGCCGGCGACGACGGCCGGAAGCGCCCGCGCAGCCCGCTGGCCGTGCGGATGCGCCCGCGGTCGCTGGATGAGGTGGTGGGCCAGCAGCACCTGCTCGGACCCGGATCCCCGCTGCGCACCCTGGCGGAATCCGCCGACGACCGCGGCCCCGCCGGACCGTCGTCGGTCATGCTCTGGGGCCCTCCCGGCACGGGAAAAACCACGTTGGCCCACGTTGTGGCCCGCGGCTCCGGCCGGAAGTTCGTGGAGCTCTCCGCCATCACCGCCGGGGTGAAGGATGTCCGCCGGGTGATGGATGACGCGCTGACCAACCGTGATCTGCACCGCATCACCACAGTGCTGTTCCTGGACGAGATCCATCGCTTCAACAAGGCGCAGCAGGACGCGCTGCTGCCCGGGGTGGAGAACCGCTGGGTGGTGCTGGTGGCCGCCACCACGGAAAATCCGTCCTTCTCGGTGGTCTCGCCGCTGCTCTCGCGCTCCCTGCTGCTGACGCTGAAGCCGCTCACCGAAGAGGACATTGCCGCCCTGCTGCAGCGGGCCGTGGAGGACGAGCGCGGCCTCGCCGGACGGGTAACCCTGAGCGATGAAGCGCTGGAGCACCTGGTGCGGCTGGCCGCCGGCGACGCGCGGCGCGGACTGACCGCGCTGGAGGCCGCCGCCGGCGTCGCCTATTCCGAACGGGACGACGCCGAAGGCATCCCCGAGGTCACGCTCAGCGACGCCGAAAAGGCACTGGATGTGGCGGCCCTGCGCTACGACCGCGCCGGCGACCAGCACTACGACGTCACCAGCGCCTTCATCAAGTCCCTGCGCGGTTCGGACGTGGACGCCGCCCTGCACTACCTGGCCAAAATGGTGGAAGCGGGGGAGGACCCCCGGTTCATCGCCCGCCGCCTGGTGATTTCCGCCGCCGAAGACGTGGGAATGGCCGATCCCACGGCGCTGCAGACAGCGGTGGCCGCAGCCCAGGCGGTGCAGCTGATCGGCATGCCCGAGGGCAGGATCATCCTGGCCGAGGCAGTGGTGCACATTGCCACCGCCCCCAAGTCCAACGCCGCCTACAACGGCATCAATGCGGCCATCGCCGACGTGCGCGCGGGGCGCGGGCAGGGGATACCCGCACACCTGCGGGATGCCCACTATCCCGGAGCAAAGCAGCTCGGCCACGGCAAGGGATACGTCTACTCCCACGACGAACCGCACGGCGTTGCCCGGCAGCAGTATCCGCCGGATGACCTGGTGGGCCGCAACTACTACGAGCCCACGGGCAACGGTGTTGAACGGGACATCTCGGCGCGGCTGGAACGGCTGCGCGGGATCATCCGGGGAAAGTAACGCCCCCGGTGAGCGTGCTAGGATTGATGGTTGACTGGCAAGCGCGACGCCGGACCCCCCTTCGAAGCTGATAGCGGCGGAGTTGTGCCCGGTGCCGTGTCTGTAGCAGAAGGCAGCGGTTGGCCCGAGCTCTCCCTAATGGAGGCCAGTACTTACATATCAGTCATCACGGTATCCGGTGAAAACCAGGGCTGCGGTGGCCAAACCGCCAAAACAGTGAAAGGTGAACGTGGCTAACAACACACGTGCACGCCGTCAGGCCCGCGCTTCGCGCGCCCTCGGCATTGCTTTGACCCCCAAGGCAGCCAAGTACTTCGAGCGTCGTCCTTACCCCCCGGGTGAGCACGGCCGCGCACGTCGCAAGCAGGACAGCGACTACGCGGTACGCCTGCGTGAAAAGCAGCGTCTGCGCGCCCAGTACGGCATCCGCGAAGCACAGATGACCCGTGTCTTCGAGGAAGCCCGCCGCACCGCCGGTCTGACCGGTGAAAACCTGATCGAGCTGCTCGAGATGCGTCTCGACGCCCTCGTGCTGCGCTCGGGCTTCGCCCGTACGATCGCCCAGGCCCGCCAGCTTGTTGTGCACCGTCACATCATGGTTGACGGCGCCCGCGTGGACCGCCCGTCGTTCCGCGTTTCCGAAGGCCAGCTCATCCATGTGCACATGCGCAGCGAGACCATGACGCCGTTCCAGGTTGCCGCTGCCGGCGCCCACCGCGACGTCCTGCCCGCCGTTCCCGGTTACCTGGATGTTTCCCTGGACAAGCTGCAGGCCCGCCTTGTGCGCCGCCCGAAGCGCTCGGAAGTTCCCGTGACCTGTGAAGAGCAGCTCGTCGTGGAATACTACGCACGCTAATCTCGAGTTTTTCTCGATTTATCGCAACAGCCCGCGGCCCCCGCCGCGGGCTGTTCGGTTATGCGGCCCCTTTGCCGGCCGCGCACGCCCCGCAGGGGCGAGTAAGTGCTGCAGCCGCGAAGTAGGTAAGGTACATAGCGGAAAGTCCAAGTTACAACCCCAAGATTCAACCCCAAGAGGAGTGCCATGTCGGGTGGAGATATTGCCGGTCTGATTGCTGCCGGTGTGTTCGCAGTGCTGGTAGTGCTGCTGGCCGTCCCGATCTGGAAGCTGGGCAAGGTGTTTGATGAACTGCGCGGCGCCATTCGCACCATCAGCAACGAGACCACCCCGCTGATCGAGGAAGTCACCACCACGGTGTCCTCCACCAACCTGCAGCTGCAGAAGGTGGACGGCATTTCCTCCAACGTCTCGGACGCCACGGCCAACATTTCCGCGCTGTCCTCCCTGGTGGCTGCAACAGTCGGGTCTCCGCTGATCAAGGTTTCGGCCTTCAGCTACGGAGTCCGTTCGGCCCTTTCCTCGCGCGGCAAGAGCCGCGGCCGCCGCAGCCGCTAAACCCGCCACCAGCACAGGAGCGAAGAGCATGATCAAACGAGTCTTTTGGATGTCCATCGGTGTCACCATCGGAGTCATCGCCGTCCGCCGTCTCTCGGACGCCAAGAACACCCTGGGTCCGGCCGGACTCAACCAGGCCATCGGCACCGCCGCCGGCGCCCTGCAGAACTTCGCCGACGCGTTCCGTGACGGCATGACTGAACGTGAAGGCGAACTGCGCACCGCCCTGGGCATGGACACCGGCGACACGGTCGCCGACACCATGGCCGCCGCGCGCCGCTGACCGCCGAAACCTAGCCTGCACCACCTGGCACGCCGCACCGTCTGGAACGCCGTGCCAGCAGCATCAACCTGCGAACGCCTGAATTACCGGAAGGGTAAAAAGCACCATGAAGTCCCACGAGATTGCACGCCGCTGGCTGGATTTCTTCAGCGACAAGGGCCACACGGTGGTTCCCTCCGCGTCCCTCGTCACCAATGATCCGTCGCTGCTTTTCACCGTGGCCGGCATGGTGCCTTTCATCCCTTACCTCACCGCCCGTGAAAAGGCCCCGTACAAGCGGGCCACCAGCGTGCAGAAGTGCATCCGCACCGCGGACATCGAGGAAGTGGGCAAGACCGCGCGTCACGGCACCTTCTTCCAGATGGCCGGCAACTTCTCCTTCGGCGACTACTTCAAGGAAGAAGCCATCGGCTTCGCCTGGGAACTGCTGACGAAGCCGGTTGCCGACGGCGGCTTCGGCCTGCCGTCCGAAAAGCTGTGGATCACGGTCTACGAGGACGACGACGAAGCCCTCGCCATCTGGCGCGACAAGATCGGCGTTCCCGCCGAACGCATCCAGAAATTCGGCAAGAAGGACAACTACTGGTCCACCGGACAGCCCGGCCCCGCCGGCCCCTGCTCCGAGATCTTCTACGACCGCGGACCCGCCTACGGCGTCGACGGCGGCCCGGCGGCTGACGATGACCGGTACGTGGAAATCTGGAACCTCGTGTTCATGCAGTACCAGCGCGGCGAAGGCACCGGCAAGGACAGCTTCGAGATCCTCGGCGAACTGCCGCAGAAGAACATCGACACCGGCCTCGGCCTGGAGCGCCTGGCCATGATTCTCCAGGGCGTGGAGAACATGTACGAGACTGATCAGGTCCGCCCGGTCCTGGACAAGGCCTCGGAGCTCTCCGGCAAGGAGTACACCTCTGCCGAGGACCCCTCCGATCCGCACCACACCGACGACGTGCGGATGCGCGTGGTCGCCGACCACGTCCGCTCGGCCCTGCTGCTGATCGCCGACGGCGTGAGCCCCTCCAATGAAGGCCGCGGCTACGTGCTGCGCCGCCTGATCCGGCGTGCGGTGCGCAGCATGCGCCTGCTGGGCGTGGAGACCGCCGTCCTGCCCGAACTGCTTCCCGTCTCCCGCGACGCGATGAAGGGCACCTACCCCGAGGTCGAAACCGACTTCGCCCGCATCAGCCGCATCGCCTACGCCGAGGAAAAAGCGTTCCTGCGCACCATTGCCTCCGGCACCGAGCGCCTCGAGGAAGCCGTCAAGGAATCCCAGGCCGCCAACAAGCCGCTCTCCGGCGAAGACGCCTTCACCCTGCATGACACCTACGGCTTCCCGATCGACCTCACGCTGGAAATGGCCGAGGAAGCGGGCCTGAAGGTCGACGAGGCCGGATTCCGCTCCCTGATGCTGGAACAGCGCCAGCGCGCCCAGGCGGATGCCCGCGGCAAGAAGCACGGCCACAACGACGTCTCGGTGTTCAACGAACTGCTGGCCGCCGGCTCCACCGTCTTCACCGGCTACGACGAGCTGACCAGCGAATCCCTGGTGCGCGGCATCATCTCGGGCGGCGCCCGGGTTCCGCACGCCGGCCAGGGCTCGGAAATCTCCCTGGTGCTGAACGAAACCCCGTTCTACGCCGAAGCCGGCGGCCAGGCCGCCGACACCGGCCTGATCACCGGTGACGGTTTCGTCCTCGAAGTGCAGGACGTGCAGCGCCCGGTCAAGGGCCTGAGCGTGCACAAGGCCATCGTCCGGGAAGGCGAAATCGCCGAGGGCTCGGCCGTGCTGGCCGCCGTCGACGCCCAGCGCCGCCACGAGGCCGAGCAGGCGCACTCCGGCACGCACATCGTGCACGCTGCACTGCACCAGATCCTGGGCCCGGAGGCGCTGCAGCGCGGCTCCTTCAACAAGGCCGGCTACCTCCGCTTCGACTTCTCCTGGGGCGAAGGCCTCTCGGACGCCGCCAAGTCTGAAATCGAAGAGGTGTCCAACCTCGCGATCCGCAGCAACTACCAGGTCGAGACCAAGGTCATGTCCCTGGCCGAGGCCAAGGCCCTCGGCGCGATGGCGCTGTTTGGCGAGGCCTACGGCGACACGGTGCGCGTTGTGGAGATGAACGGCGACTGGTCCCGCGAACTCTGCGGCGGGACGCACGTCGAATCCACCTCCCGCATCGGCAGCCTCACGCTGCTGGGCGAGCAGTCAGTGGGCTCGGGAAACCGCCGCGTGGAAGCCTTCGTGGGCATGGATGCCTTCCGGCACCTGGCCGCGGAACGCGCACTGGTCAACGAACTCTCCGAAATGCTCAAGGTTCCGTCCGTTCAACTGCCGGACCGCCTGGCCGCCACCCTGGCCAAGCTGAAGTCCACCGAAAAGGAACTCGAGCGCCTGCGCCGCGAGCAGCTGGCCGCGTCCGCCGCGGCACTGGTGGGCAAGGCCGTTGACGTCGACGGCGTCCGTGTTCTTGCACACGACGCCGGACCCGGAGCCGGTGCGGATGACCTCCGCACCCTGGCCCTGGACCTGCGCTCCCGCCTGGGTGCGGGCGCCGCCGTCGTCGCCGTTGCCGGGGTGTCCAATTCCCGCCCCGTGGTGATTGTGGCCACGAACGAGGAAGCACGTTCCGCAGGCGTCAAGGCCGGTGCGCTGGTGAAGCTTGCCGCCGGGGTGCTCGGCGGCGGCGGCGGCGGCAAGGACGATGTGGCGCAGGGCGGCGGCTCGGACGCTTCCAAGCTCGGTGAGGCACTCACCGCCATCCAAGCCGCAGTTGCCAACCGGGGCTGACATGGAGCTGCAGGACTACCCCCGCGGGGTTAAGCTGGGGGTAGACGTCGGCCTGGCCCGGGTGGGCCTGGCCGTGAGCGATCCGGACGGGATGCTGGCCATGCCGGTGAAAACCCTGAAGCGGGACGCGAAAAAGAACAGCGACATCAAGGTACTCGTCCGCGAGGCTGCTGACCGCAATGCCGTTCAGGTATTCGTTGGCCTGCCGCGCAGCATGCGCGGCACGGAAACCGCCTCAACCCAGATGGCCCGGGACTACGCCGATCTGCTGCTGACCGAACTGGAACGCAGCGGCAACGGTCTTCCCGTTCACCTCGTGGACGAGCGCCTCACCACTGTGAGCGCACATCGTTCGTTGCACGAAGCTGGCTTGAACAGCAAGGATCACCGTAGAGTGGTGGATCAAGCGGCCGCTGTAGCGATTCTGCAGCAGGCCATTGACATGCAGCGTTCCCTTGAACGCGATGTGGGGGAGCCGGTCACATCATGCCGGCAGCAGCGCCAGACAGGCGCCCTGCCGGCCCCGACACAGGAGCCAATCATTTCCCAGGACAACAAGCGCGGAAACGGGTCCGCGCTGTGAGCCACAGATATCCGGATTTTCCGCCCATGGGAGCGGAACCGGACTATGAACCGAACGCCCATCACGGAGCTGACCAGGCTGGAGGCAACCCTCCGGTGGAAGACTTCTTCGAGGACGAGCAGGACACGCGCGGCAACAGCCGCCCCACCGGGGAGAAACAGCGCCGCCGCCGCCGTCGCACCATCGTCATGCTCGTTGTGCTGGTGTTTTTTGGGGGCGTCGTCTTCGGCCTCACCATGTTCCTTCGGGACCTGCTGGGACTGAATGAGATCAAGGACTATGAAGGCGCCGGAACGGGAAGCGTGAGCTTCACGGTCGCCGAGGGCGACGGACCGATGATCATCGGCACGAAGCTGGAAACGGCGGACATCGTCGCCACGGCCAAGGAATTCGTCAACGCGTTCGCCGAAGAGGCCGAGGGCCGGCAGATCCAGCCCGGATCCTATGAAATGAAGCAGCAGATGTCATCCTCGGCTGCTCTCGAAGCGCTGCTGGGCGAGCAGGGTGCCGCGGTGCACTACGCCGCCGTTGCCCGCGACCTGCGCCAGGGCGAAGTGTTCGACATCCTCAGTGCATCCACCGGAATTCCGCTGGCGGAGTTCGAGGCCCTGGCCGAGGATCCGGAAGCCTTCGGGCTGCCGGCCGAGGCAGTGAGCCTGGAGGGCTACCTGCACCCGGGTGAATACCGCTTCCCGCTGGAGCAGGACGCAACCTCCATCATCGAGGAGATGATCGGCAATACCTTCGCCACGCTCGAGGACGCCGAAATCACTGATCCCGCCGAGCAGTACCGGATCCTGACCAAGGCCAGCATTATCCAGGCGGAGGCCGGAGAGGCCGACTACGCCAAGGTTGCCGGTTCAATCCAGAACCGTCTCCGGGCCGACAACGTGGAAACCAGTGGGCTGATCCAGTCCGATGCCACCGTGACGTACGGCCTGAACCGCAAGAGCTACGACCTGACGCCCGAGGAAAAGGCGGACAAGTCGAACCCGTACAACACGTACGCCAACCCGGGGCTGCCCGTCGGACCCATCGGTTCGCCGAGCAAGGAGGCCATCGATGCGGCCGCCAACCCCGCTGACGTTCCGTACTACTACTGGGTGACTGTGAACCTGGACACCGGCCAGACCGAGTTCTCCTCCACCCTGGCCGAGCACGCCAAGTACGTGCTGGAGTACCAGGAATGGTGCGGCACCCAGAAACCGGGCAGGTGCGGGTAGTTGACGGAGCGTCCCCGGCGGGCAGCCGTCCTGGGGCATCCCATCGGCCACTCCAAGTCGCCGATGCTGCACCGCGCCGCCTATCAGTACCTCGGGTTCAACTGCACCTATGATTCCCTGGACGTCCCCGAGGAGGACGCGGCAGCCTTTGCCGCGTCCCTTCGGGTGCCCGACCCCGCGGAACCGCAGTGGGCAGGGCTCTCCGTCACCATGCCCCTGAAGTCCGCGCTGCTCCCGGCCATGGACAGGCTCACCGCCACCGCCGCGGACTTGCAGGTCCTGAACACCGTGACCTTCGAGTACACCGGCGCCGGAGTCGTCCTCACCGGGCACAACACCGATGTGGCCGGCATCGTGAACGCCCTGCGCCACGCGGGTGCCCGGAGCACGCCGCGTGTGGTCATCCTCGGCGCCGGCGGCACCGCCTGCGCCGCTGTTGCGGCAGCGGGCCGGCTCGGCGCCGCTTCGGTGACGGTCTGCGCCCGACGGTTTCCCGCACGGGAAAACGGCACCGCGGCGGTGGCCGACGTCGGCCGCCGCACCGGCACCGCGCTGGAGCTGCGGCCCTGGACCGATGCGGCGGCGCTCTGCGCGGATGCCGACGTCGTGATCTCCACCCTTCCTCCGTACGGCGCCGATGCCTTGGCCGACGCCCTGGCCGCGGCACCGAGGGCCGTTGCCGGGCCGGGCGCCGTCCTCCTCGACGTGGCCTACAACCCGTGGCCCAGCAGCATCGCCCGGGTCTGGACCGCGCAGGGCGGCCGGATCGTGCCCGGACTGGAAATGCTGCTCTATCAGGCAGTGGAACAGGTGCGGCTCTTCGCCGGCGGGAAGTTCCGTGACGAGAATGCCGTCACAAACGTGATGTGTGACGCGGTCGGTGCGCCGCGGCGCTGAAGCCGCGCGCCGATCATGGCAGTATTGAAACCATGTTGCGTTGGTTGACCGCCGGTGAGTCCCATGGGCCTGCACTGGTAGGAATAGTTGAGGGCGTCCCTGCAGGCGTCGAAGTGAACACCTCCCTGATCCAAGAGGCGCTGGCGCGCCGACGGCTCGGCTATGGGCGCGGCGCCCGGATGAAGTTCGAACAGGACCAGGTCCGCATCCTCGGCGGAGTGCGGCACGGGCTCACCCAGGGCGGCCCCGTTGCCATCGAGGTGGGCAACACCGAGTGGCCGAAGTGGGAGCAGGTCATGTCTCCGGATCCGGTGGACCCGGCACTGCTGGCCGAGTCCGCGCGCAACGCCCCGCTGACCCGCCCGCGCCCCGGACACGCAGACTTTACCGGCATGCAGAAATACGGCTTCGACGAGGCCCGTCCCGTGCTGGAGCGTGCCAGCGCCCGCGAAACCGCCGCCCGCGTGGCCTTGGGCGCGGTGGCCTCCTCGTTCCTGAAGTCCCTGGGCGTTGAACTGGTTTCCCACACCGTGAGCATCGCCGGTGTCGGCAGCCCCGAAGGATCGGCGCTGCCCGGCCCCGCCGACGTCGCCGCCCTCGACGCCGATCCCCTGCGCTGCTTCAACGCGGACGTGTCCGCGGCAATGGTGGCCGAGGTGGACGCTGCCCACAAGGACGGCGAGACCCTCGGCGGCGTGGTGGAGGTTGTTGCCTACGGCCTGCCGCCGGGACTGGGCAGCTACACGCACTGGGACCGCCGGCTCGACGCGCGGATCGCCGGTGCCCTGATGGGCATCCAGGCGATCAAGGGCGTGGAGATCGGTGACGGCTTCCTCACCGCGGCCCGCCGCGGCTCCGCCGCCCACGACGAAATCCTCCAGGACGCCGCGGGCCGCGTGGTCCGTTCCGGCAACCGTGCCGGAGGCATCGAAGGCGGCATGAGCATCGGTGAGGTGCTGCGGGTGCGGGCGGCCATGAAGCCGATCGCCACCGTCCCGCACGCACTGCAGACAGTGGACGTCAGCACCGGCGAGCCGGCCCGCGCCCACCACCAGCGCTCCGACGTGTGCGCCGTGCCGGCGGCCGGCGTAGTGGCCGAGGCCATGGTCGCGCTCGTGTTGGCGGAGGCGGTCACCGAGAAATTCGGCGGCGATTCCGTGGCCGAGACGGCGCGGAACCTGCGGTCCTACCTGGAGAACATTCCGGGCGCCCTGGCATCGGCTGGCACCAGTGTCCGGACAGACTGACCAGTCCTGCCGGCACATTGTCCTGATCGGCTTCATGGCGGCCGGCAAGTCGGTGGTGGGGCGCGAGTTGGCGGCCCGCCGTCAGCTGAAGTTCACCGACACCGATCAGCTCGTCACCGAGCGCCACGGTCCCATTCCGGAACTCTTTTCCGCACGCGGGGAATGTTACTTCCGTGAGGTTGAAGCCCGCTGCGTGGCTGCGGCGCTGGCCGAAAAACCCTGCGCCGTCATTTCTTTGGGCGGCGGAGCGGTGCTGGACACCGGGACGCAGCAGCTGCTGCGCCGCTCCACCGTAGTGTTTCTGGACACCGACCTGGAAACAGTTTTGCCCCGCATTATCCGCTCCGGGCACCGCCCCATGCTTGCCGGCGACCCCGTGCGCCGCTGGCAGGAACTGGCCAAGGCCCGGCGGCCCGTTTACGAATCCCTGGCCGACATCACCATTGACACCAGGGGACTCACCGTCACGGCCATCATCGACCGGCTGACGACAATCCTCAATGAAGGAGCTTAACTCCATGGCCTCCGATCCCACCGTCATCCCGGTGACCGGCGAAAGCCCCGCAAGCAATTACGACGTCGTGATCGGCAACGGACTGCTGGACCGCCTTCCGGCCATGCTGGGGGAGCGGGTGCGCCGAGTCCTGGTCATCCATCCCCGCGCGCTCCGTGCCACCGGCGACACCGTCCGTGACGAACTCGCCGCCACCGGCCTCACCGCCGTCACCGCCGAAATCCCGGACGCCGAAGAGGGCAAGCACATTCAGGTGGCTTCCTTCTGCTGGCAGGTCCTGGGGCAGAACGACTTCACCCGTTCCGACGCCATCGTGGCGGTGGGCGGCGGCGCGGTCACCGACCTGGCCGGTTTCGTCGCCGCCACTTGGCTGCGCGGCATCAAGGTGGTCCACATTCCCACCTCCCTGCTGGGCATGGTGGACGCGGCAGTTGGCGGCAAGACCGCCATCAACACGGCCGAGGGCAAAAACCTCGTGGGAGCCTTCCATCCCCCCGCCGGCGTGCTGGCGGACCTGGACGCGCTGGGCACCCTGCCCAAGAACGAGCTCCTCAGCGGCATGGCCGAAGTCATCAAGTGCGGCTTCATCGCGGATCCGGCCATCCTGGACCTGGTGGAAGCCAACCCGGAGGCAGTGGGCGACGGCGCCTCCGCCGTCGTGCGCGAACTCGTGGAACGCTCCATTGCGGTCAAGGCCGAGGTGGTTTCCGCGGACCTGCGCGAAGCCGGCCGCCGGGAGTTCCTGAACTACGGCCACACGCTGGGCCACTCCATCGAACTGGCTGAACGCTACCAGTGGCGCCACGGCGCCGCCGTGTCAGTGGGGCTGGTTTTCGCCGCCGAGCTCGGCCGCATGGTCGGCCGGCTGGATGACGCCACGGCGGACCGGCACAAGGACATCCTGTCCCTGCTGGGACTGCCGGTCACCTACCGGAAGGACCGCTGGTCAGCCCTGCTGGACGGCATGCGCCGCGACAAGAAATCCCGCGGCGACCTGCTGCGTTTTGTGGTCCTGGACGGCCTCGCCCGGCCCTCCATGCTGGAGGTTCCGGACACCTCGCTGCTGTTCGCTGCCTACCAGGAGATCGCCTCCGAACCCCAGGGCGGCATCCGCCTCAGCCTGTAGGGGCACGGAGCAGGTAGAATGGTCTGCGGACTTAAAACGAAAACTTTTGCGGATCAACGAAAGAGAAACTGTGGCGACGACCAACGACATCAAGAACGGCACCGTGCTGAAGCTTGAAGGCAACCTTTGGAGCATCATCGAGTTCCAGCACGTGAAGCCGGGCAAGGGTGGTGCGTTTGTCCGTACCAAGATGCGCAACGTGCGTTCGGGCAAGGTAGTCGACAAGACCTTCAACGCCGGCATCAAGATCGAAACGGCTTCCGTTGACCGCCGCGATTACCAGTACCTGTACCAGGATGGCGACGACTACGTCTTCATGGACACCTCGGACTACGACCAGCTGACCGTGCCGGGTTCCATCGTGGGGGACGCCGCCAACTTCATGCTCGAATCCCTGATGGTGACGATTGCCATCCATGAGGGTTCTCCGCTGTACATTGAGCTGCCCCCGTCGGTAATCCTGGAAATCACGTACACCGAGCCGGGCCTTCAGGGCGACCGCTCCACCGGCGGCACCAAGCCCGCCACCGTGGAGACCGGCTACGAAATCCAGGTTCCCCTGTTCCTGGAACAGGGCACCAAGGTCAAGGTAGATACCCGCAACGGCGATTATTTGGGACGCGTTAACGAGTGAGTGCACGCACTAAAGCCCGGACCCGGGCACTGGAAGTTCTGTTTGAAGCTGAGCAGCGTTCGGCGTCGGCCTTTGACATGATCAAGGCCCGCCGGGAACAGACCGATCAGACGATCAACCCGTACACCCTGGAGCTGGTGGAGGGCGTGGTTTCCATGCAGGAAACCATCGATGAGTTCCTCGGCACCTACTCGCAGGGCTGGCCCCTGGAGCGGATGCCCTCTGTGGACCGCATCATCCTGCGCCTGGGCACCTGGGAACTGCTCTACAACGACGACGTTCCGGACAAGGTGGCGATCAGCGAAGCCGTTGAACTCGCCAAGACCCTGTCCACTGACGAGTCACCGGCCTTCGTGAACGGTCTCCTGAGCCGGCTTCACCAGCTCAAGCCTTCGCTGCTGGCCTAAGCACACCGGTTCCGCACTAAGCCCGCACGGCCACGCAAGTGGGCCGGGCGGGTTTTTGCGTTCCTCAGGACCCGCCGGCGCGGGCCAGCATGGTTCCGCGGGTACGGGTGAGGTCGTGCAGCAGAGTGTGTTCAGCGGCCCGGTTGGCCGGCAGGTCCCGCCCGGCAGCGATTTGCTGGCGGGTCAGCGCCAGCCGGGTGGCTTCCCGGATGAAGGTTTTCATTGTGCTGCGGGCCCCGAACCGGCCGGCCCAGGCCATCGCCTGGTGCCGGCCGGCACGGGTGGAGAGCATGAGGACCTCCTGGGGCGTGAACCATCCGGCTGCGGCGTATTCGCCCAGCCGCTGCCGGGTAAGCCGCTGTTCGGCCCGGCGCAGCAGGATGACGCCAGTCACCGCCAGGGCGAACAGCGGCACCTGCAGCAGGAAATAGAACACAAAGAAGCTGCCGGAGACCAGCACGGTGCCGCCGTTCCACAACATGTGGCCCAGGATCGCCGCGATGAGGCCGCCGAGGAAACCGGCAGTGATGCGCAGGGCACCGCCGCGCCGCACGGTGATCCCCAGTCCGACGCCGATGGCGGCCGTGAAGAGCACATGCGCGAACGGCGAGAAGATTCCCCGCAGCACAAAGACAAAGCCCAGCTGCGCACCCAAACCTCCGCTGGAGATCAGCGCCGATCCGAAGTACAGGATGTTTTCCGTGAACGCGAAGCCGGCAGCGACGGTGCCGGCATAAACGATCCCGTCCACCGGCCCGTCAAAGTGGCTGCGCCGCACCAGGACCAGGAGCAGGACGCCCAGTCCCTTCGCGGTTTCCTCGACGATCGGCGCTTCCAGGACGGGGCCGATGAACTCCGGCGCTAGCCCCGGCAGCAGGAGATGCAGGGCGCCGCGCACATAGGGGCCGACCAGCAGCGCGATGCCCACCGAGATGCCGGCACCCCACAGAAACGCAAACAGAAGCGCCGAACGGGGCTCGGGTTCCCAGCGGTCCACCCAATGCAGTCCCAGCAGGCAGATGCCCAGCGGCACCAGTGCCAGGATCCCGCAGAGCAGGAACGCGGTGGTCCCCAGCTGCCACCAGAGGAACCAGGCCACCAGCAGCAGGGCCAGCGATGACCCGATGATCAGCAGCACCGTCGCGGCCGTGCCGGTGCCTCCGCGCGGCTGGGCGGACCACAGCGGTTGCACCGGCACCGGACCGTACCCCGGGGGCTGCTCGGCGGCCGGCTGCGGGGCACCCGGAGGGGGAGTCCAGGGGACCGCACGGGCCTGTCCGGCAAAGTGGTCGGGGTTGTGCCCGCTCATGAATCTGCGTCCTTCATAGGGCAACCCTATGAGGAAAAGGCTGTTGCGGGCCGAAGACCGGCGCACTGGGGATGAAAAACCGCAAAGTTGCCCCTATCGCGGAGCGGGCAGCCGGATCCCGCGATCGGAGCGGACGGGACGGCGTCACAGTTCGAAGCCCGGACCGCCCGCTGTGGTAGCTTGAAACCGCATTCACCCTTTAAATTCCGTCCTGTGAGGCGGGGAAGGAGGAGGCAGAATATGGACTTGTCCAACCCGCCGGGCGCATCCGCACCCGCACGCACCGTTCTGGCTTCAGCTGACATAAACCGGGCGCTCACCCGGATTGCCCACGAGATCCTGGAAGCCAACAGAGGCGCCGCAGACCTTGTCCTGATGGGCATTCCGCGCCGGGGCTATCCGCTGGCCCGCCGGCTCGCAGACAAGATCGCCGCCGCCGATCCTTCAGTGGATCCCGCCGCAATTGTCGGGCAGCTGGACGTCACCATGTTCCGTGACGACCTGGCCCGCCAGCCCACCCGCACTCCGCACGCCACCAGGGTTCCGCTGTCCGGAATCGATGACAAAGTGGTGGTCCTCGTAGATGACGTCCTGTATTCCGGCCGGACCATCCGCGCCGCACTGGACGCCCTCACGGAACTGGGCCGGCCACGGATTGTCCGGCTCGCCGTCCTCGTGGACCGCGGCCACCGTGAACTGCCGATCCGCGCGGACCACGTCGGCAAGAACCTGCCCACCGCCGTCGTGGAAAAGGTCCGCGTCCACCTGCGGGAAACTGATGTTCCGGCCGTGGACGAAGTCGTCATCGAGGGAGCCCCGTGAAGCATCTGCTCTCGACCCGCGACCTCAGCCGCACCGACGCCCTGGCCATCCTGGACACCGCCGAACAAATGGCGGCCGTATCGCAGCGCGAGGTGAAGAAACTCCCCGCCCTGCGCGGCCGGACCGTGGTCAACCTCTTCTTCGAGGATTCCACCCGGACCCGGATCTCCTTCGAAGCGGCCGCCAAGCGCCTCTCCGCCGACGTCATCAACTTTTCCGCCAAGGGCTCCTCGGTGTCCAAGGGCGAATCGCTCAAGGACACGGCCCAGACCCTGGCCGCCATCGGCGCCGACGCCGTCGTGATCCGCCACGGCTCCTCCGGGGCTCCGGCCCGGCTGGCAGGCTCCGGCTGGATCGACGCCTCGGTCCTGAACGCCGGGGACGGCACGCATGAGCATCCCACCCAGGCCCTGCTGGACGCCTTCACCATGCGCCGCCACTGGGCCCGCCTGCACGGCACGGCCTCTCCCGGCACCGACCTCACCGGCATGCACGTGGTGATCGTAGGCGACGTCCTGCACTCCCGGGTGGCGCGCTCCGACCTGTGGCTGCTGCGCACGCTCGGCGCCACCGTCACGCTCGTGGCCCCGCCCACCCTGCTGCCGTTCGGCGTCGAGTCCTGGCCCTGCGAGGTCAGCTACGACCTGGACGCAGCCCTGGACGCCGGGCCCGACGCCGTCATGATGCTGCGGGTGCAGGGCGAACGGATGCACTCGGCATTCTTCCCCTCGGTCCGCGAATACTCGCGCCGCTGGGGCTTCGACGACGTCCGCCTGGACCGGCTGGACACGCTCGGACTTCAGGACACGATCCTGCTGCATCCGGGACCGATGAACCGCGGACTGGAGATCTCCTCCCGGGCCGCTGATTCGCCCCGCGCCACCATCCTGGAACAGGTCAGCAACGGTGTCTCCGTGCGAATGGCCGCCCTTTACCTTCTGCTGTCCGGAGATCACACCCCGGCCGGCACCGCCACCCTGGAGACCGCACAGTGACGACAAAAAACACAGTGACGACTGAGAACACAGCAACCGGCACTTACCTGATCCGGAACGCGTCAATCCTCGGCAAGGAAACCGCCGACATCCTGATTTCCGCCGGACGAATCACCGCCGTCGGCCCGGACCTCTCAGCACCGGCGGACGCCGCCGTCATCGAGGCGGCCGGCCTGATTGCGCTGCCCGGCATGGTTGACCTGCACACCCACCTGCGCGAGCCCGGCCGCGAAGACGCCGAAACAGTGGAAACCGGAACCCGTGCCGCTGCCCTGGGCGGCTTCACTGCCGTCCACGCCATGGCCAACTCCAACCCCGTGGCGGACACCGCCGGCGTGGTGGAGCAGGTCTACAGCCTGGGCCGCCGCTCCGGCTGGGTGGACGTGCGCCCGGTCGGCGCGGTGACCGTCGGGCTCGACGGCGAACAGCTGGCGGAACTCGGCGCCATGGCGGATTCCCGTGCCCGCGTGCGCGTCTTTTCCGACGACGGCAAGTGCGTCGCGGATCCGGTGCTGATGCGCCGCGCCCTGGAGTACGTCAAAGCGTTCGACGGCGTGATTGCCCAGCATGCACAGGAGCCGCGCCTGACCGAGGGTGCGCAGATGAACGAGGGGGAGGTCAGCGCCGTGCTGGGCCTGGCCGGCTGGCCCGCCGTGGCCGAGGAATCGATCATCGCCCGTGACGTGCTGCTGGCCCAGCACACCAAATCGCGGCTGCACGTGTGCCATGTGTCCACCGCCGGGTCGGTGGAAATCATCCGCTGGGCCAAGGAACGCGGCATCAACGTCACGGCCGAGGCCACTCCGCACCACCTGCTGCTCACCGACGACCTGGTGCACAGCTACGACCCCGTCTACAAGGTCAACCCGCCGCTGCGCACGGCTGCCGACGTCGACGCCCTGCGCCGCGGGCTGGCCGACGGCACGATCGACATTGTCGGCACCGACCACGCACCGCATCCGTCCGAGCACAAGGAGTGCGAGTGGGCGCAGGCCGCCATGGGCATGATCGGACTGGAAACCGCCCTGTCGGTGGTGCAGCACGCGATGATCGAGACCGGATTAATGGACTGGGAGGGCTTCGCCCGCGTGACTTCCGTCACCCCGGCGGCCATTGGCGCCCTCGAATCGCAGGGCCGGCCGCTGGTGCCGGGAGAACCGGCCAACGTCATATTGGTGAACCCGTCTGCGCGCCGCACGGTGGACCCGAATAAGATGGCTTCAAAGGGGCGCAACTCACCATTTGCCGGACTGGAACTGCCCGGCACCGTGCAGGCGACCTTCTTCGCCGGCCATCCCACGGTCCTGAACGCCGCCCTGAACACGCCTCACCCCGTTTCCGCAGAGGAGTCCGCATGGATCGGCTGATATTCGCCCTGGGCATGATTGTCCTTATAGTGCTGCTCCTGGGCCTGTTTGCCCTGGGCTGGCGCGGCCGCCGGCAGCGCCAAAAGGGGGTCCCGCGCCCGGTGCCGATGCCCGACGGCCTGGAGGTACCCCGGTTCCAGGCCCTGGGCCAGTACGTCTGCACCACCACCGCCGGTGACTGGCTGGACCGGATTGCCGTCTACGGGCTGGGCGTGAAGTCCAACGCCACCGCGGCAGTCTTCGACGAAGGCCTCCTGCTGGTCCGCAGCGGCGCACCCGACCTCTGGATTCCCCGGGCGGACCTGGAAAGCGTCCGGCTGGAGCGCGGCATGGCCGGGAAATTCGTGGAGAAGGAGGGCCTGGTCATCGTGACCTGGAAACTCGGAACCACCTCCGTGGACACCGGGTTCCGCACCCGCTCCGCCGACGAGAAGACACCGCTGGTATCAGCGATTACCGAACTCCTGCCTGCCGAATCGGCACCAACAAGCGAGGAACAACTGTGACCGTGCAGCACATCCCCACCCCGACCGCAGCTGTCCTGATGCTTGAAGACGGCCGCACCTTCCGTGGCCGCAGCTACGGCGCCGAGGGCACCGCCCTGGGCGAGGCGGTCTTTGCCACCGGCATGACCGGCTACCAGGAGACCATCACCGATCCCTCCTACGCCCGCCAGCTGGTGGTGCAGACGGCGCCGCACATCGGGAACACCGGAGTGAACACCGACGACGCCGAATCCCGGCGGATCTGGGTGGCCGGCTACATTGTGCGCGACGCCGCCCGCCGGCCGTCGAGCTGGCGCTCCGAGCGCACCCTGGACGAAGAGCTCGCGGCGCAGGGCGTCGTCGGGATCTCCGGCGTGGATACCCGCGCCGTGACCCGGCACCTGCGCGAACGCGGCGCCATGAAGGCCGGGATCTTCTCCGGCACCGCAGCCAACCGCCCGGAGGCCGAGCTGCTGGCCGACGTCCTGGCGCAGGAATCCATGGCCGGTGCCCGCCTCGCCGAAGAGGTCAGCGTCGAGGCCTCCTACGTGATCGAGCCGCAGGACCACGGCTGGGACGGCGAGCCGCGCTTCACCGTCGCCGCCCTGGACCTGGGCATCAAGTCCATGACGCCGGTACGGTTCGCGGAGCGCGGCGTGCGCGTGCACGTCCTGCCCGCCTCCGCCACCCTGGAGGACGTCACGGCGCTGGACGCCGACGGCGTGTTCATGTCCAACGGCCCCGGCGACCCCGCCACCGCCGACGCCCAGGTGAACCTGCTGCGCGGCGTTCTGGACACCCGCACCCCGTTCTTCGGCATCTGCTTCGGCAACCAGATCCTGGGCCGCGCCCTGGGCTTTGGCACCTACAAGCTGCGCTACGGCCACCGCGGCATCAACCAGCCGGTCCTGGACCGCCGCACCGGCAAGGTCGAAATCACCAGCCAGAACCACGGCTTCGCCGTCGACGCGCCGCTGGACGGGCCGGTCACCGCGCCCGAGGCCCGCTACGGCCGGGTGGAGGTCAGCCACGTGTCCCTGAACGACGACGTCGTGGAAGGCCTCGCCTGCCTCGACATCCCGGCCTTCTCGGTCCAGTACCACCCCGAGGCCGCCGCCGGCCCGCATGACTCCGCGTACCTCTTCGACCGCTTCGTGGACCTCATGGAATCCAGCAAGACCGACGCCAGCAAGATCAAGGAATCCCTCTAATGCCCCGCAGAACCGACCTTAAGTCCGTCCTGGTCATCGGCTCCGGTCCGATCGTGATCGGCCAGGCCGCGGAATTCGACTACTCCGGCACCCAGGCGCTGCGCGTACTGCGGGAGGAGGGCCTGCGGGTCATCCTGGTGAACTCCAATCCGGCCACCATCATGACCGACCCCGAATTCGCCGACGCCACCTACGTGGAACCCATCACCCCCGAGGTGGTGGAAAAGATCATCGCCAAGGAACGCCCCGACGCGATCCTGCCCACCATGGGCGGCCAGACCGCGCTGAACACGGCCATCGCCCTGGACAAGAACGGTGTCCTGGACAAGTACAACGTGGAGCTGATCGGCGCCAACATCGCCGCCATCGAGCTCGGCGAGGACCGGGAAAAATTCAAGGGCGTCGTCGAGCGCTGCGGCGCCGAATCGGCGAAGTCAATCATCGTGCACAGCCTCGACGAAGCCTTCGCCGCCGCCGACGAGCTGGGCTATCCGATGGTGGTCCGACCCTCCTTCACCATGGGCGGACTCGGCTCCGGCCTGGCCTACAACGAAAAGGACCTGCGCCGCATCGCCGGCGCCGGCATCCAGTACAGCCCCACCTCCGAGGTGCTGCTCGAGGAGAGCATTCTCGGCTGGAAGGAATACGAGCTGGAAATGATGCGCGACCGCAACGACAACGTCGTGGTGGTCTGCTCCATCGAAAACTTCGATCCGGTGGGCGTGCACACCGGCGACTCCATCACCGTGGCTCCGGCCATGACCCTGACCGACCGCGAGTACCAGAACCTGCGCAACATCGCGATCGCCGTCATCCGCGAGGTGGGCGTGGACACCGGCGGCTGCAACATCCAGTTCGCCATTGAACCGGACACCGGCCGCGTCGTGGTCATCGAAATGAACCCGCGCGTCTCCCGCTCCTCAGCGCTGGCCTCCAAGGCCACCGGCTTCGCGATCGCCAAGATCGCCACCAAGCTGGCCCTGGGCTACACGCTGGACGAGATTCCCAACGACATCACCAAGCAGACGCCGGCGTCCTTCGAGCCCACCCTGGACTACGTCGTGGTGAAGGTTCCGCGCTTCGCGTTCGAGAAGTTCCCGGCCGCGGACCCCACGCTGACCACCACCATGAAATCGGTGGGCGAAGCCATGGCGATCGGCCGGAACTTCACCGAGGCGCTGCAGAAGGCGCTGCGCTCCCTGGAGCAGAAGGGCGCTTCGCTGTCCTTCGCCCCCGTGGATCCGGCCGACGTTCCGGCCCTGATCGAAGCCGCCAAGCGGCCGACGACGGACCGCCTGCAGCAGGTCCAGCAGGCCCTGCTCGGCGGCGCCACCGTGGAGGACCTGTACGAGGCCACCGGCATCGACCCCTGGTACCTGGACCAGCTGGTCCTGATCAACGAGGTGGCCGAAGAAATCCGCGGCGCCGGCACCGTGAACGAGGAAATCCTGCGCCGAGCCAAGCGGCACGGCTTCTCCGACGAGCAGATCGGCGCGCTCACCAACACGCCCGAGGCCGTCATCCGCGGCGTCCGGCACGCCCTGAACATCCGCCCGGTCTACAAGACGGTGGACACCTGCGCCGCGGAATTCGCCGCCTACACGCCCTACCACTACTCCTCCTATGACGAGGAGGACGAGGTGGCGCAGCACGCCAAGCCGTCCATCATCATCCTCGGTTCCGGCCCAAATCGGATCGGGCAGGGCATCGAGTTCGACTACTCCTGCGTGCACGCCACCATGGCCCTGCGCGAAGCCGGCCACGAGACCGTGATGATCAACTGCAATCCGGAGACCGTGTCCACCGACTACGACATCTCCGACCGGCTCTACTTCGAACCGCTGACCCTGGAGGATGTCCTCGAGGTCATCGCCGCTGAGCAGCGCACCGGGGGAGTGCTCGGCGTCTTCGTCCAGCTCGGCGGCCAGACCCCGCTGAAGCTGGCACAGGCCCTGGCCGACGCCGGCGTTCCGATCCTGGGCACCTCGCCGGAAGCCATTGACCTGGCCGAACACCGCGGCGCCTTCCAGCGCGTGCTGGACGCTGGCGGACTGATCGCCCCGAAGAACGGCACCGCCGTCTCCTTCGACGATGCCAAGAAGATCGCCGACGAAATCGGCTACCCGGTGCTGGTCCGCCCGTCCTACGTGCTGGGCGGCCGCGGCATGGAGATTGTCTACGACGAGGCGAACCTCTCGCGCTACATCGCCAACGCCACCGAAATCACGCCGGACCACCCGGTGCTGGTGGACCGCTTCCTGGAGGACGCGATCGAGATCGACGTCGACGCCCTCTACGACGGCACCGACCTGTACGTGGGCGGCATCATGGAACACATCGAGGAAGCCGGCATCCACTCCGGCGATTCCGCCTGCGTCCTGCCGCCCATCACCCTGGGCACCGACGTCGTCGACCGCGTCCGCGAAGCCACCCGGGTCATCGCCGCCGGAGTGGGCGTGCGCGGTCTGATCAACATCCAGTTCGCGCTGGCCTCGGACGTCCTGTATGTCATCGAAGCCAACCCGCGCGCCTCCCGGACCGTGCCGTTCGTCTCCAAGGCCACGGGGGTGCAGCTGGCCAAGGCCGCGGCCCTGATCGGAACCGGCCGGACCATCGCCGAGCTGCGCGCCGCCGGGAAGCTGTTCGCCGTCGGCGACGGCTCGGTGCTGCCGCCGGACGCCCCGGTGGCCGTGAAGGAAGCCGTCCTGCCCTTCAACCGCTTCCGCACCCCCGAGGGCACCGTGGTGGATTCCCTGCTCGGCCCGGAAATGCGCTCCACCGGCGAGGTGATGGGCATCGACAAGTACTTCGACACCGCCTTCGCCAAGTCCCAGGCGGCCGCCAACTCCGCCCTGCCGACCGAGGGCAAGATCTTCGTCTCGGTGGCCAACCGGGACAAGCGCTCCATCATCATGCCGGTGAAGCTGATGGTGGACCTGGGCTTCGAGATCCTCTCCACCGGCGGCACCGCCGAGGTCCTGCGCCGCAACGGCATCCAGGCCACCACCGTGCGCAAGGTCGGCGAGGGCACCGGTCCCGACGGCGAGGGCACGGTCGCTGACCTGATCACCGCCGGTGAAATCCACCTCGTCGTGAACACTCCCTCCGGAGGCCAGGCCCGCGGCGACGGCTACGAAATCCGTGCCGCCGCCACCTCCATCGGCTGCCCGGTGGTGACCACTGTCTCCGAGTTCGGTGCCGCCGTGCAGGCGATCGAGGCGATGCGCTCCTACGAGTGGGATGTCACCTCCCTGCAGGAGCATGCCGCCAAGCTCCGGGCTTCATCAAGTGTCTGATCCGGGCAGAACCTTCGGCGCACGGCTGCGCGCGGCGATGGACCGCCGCGGGCAGCTGTGTGTCGGCATCGATCCCCATCCGGCGCTCCTGGCCGCCTGGGGACTGAACGACGACGCCGCCGCCCTGGAGCGCTTCTCCCTCACCGTCCTGGAGGCCGCGGGGGAGTACGCCGCTGCCGTGAAGCCGCAGGTGGCGCTCTTTGAACGCCACGGATCCGCAGGCCTGGCTGCCCTGGAACGGGTGCTGGCGGCCTGCTCCGACGCGGGAATCCTCAGCATCGCCGACGCCAAGCGCGGGGACATCGGCTCCACCATGGCCGCTTATGCCGATGCCTGGCTGCGGGACGGATCCGCCCTGGCCGCGGATTCCGTCACGCTGAGTCCGTACCTTGGATTTGAGTCGCTGCGCCCCGCCCTGGACCTGGCGGCCGCCTCCGGGCGCGGTGTCTTTGTCCTCGCCCTGACCTCCAACCCCGAGGGCGCTTCCGTCCAGCATGTGGGCGGTCCGCGGTCGGTGGCGGCCCGGATCGTGGACGCTGCGGCGGCGGAGAACCGGCGCGAGCTGGCCGGACGGGAGGAGGCCCCCGGGCTGGACGGGGCTGCTGACGGTGCTGACGCTCCGATGCCCCGGAGCCGGCCGCTCGGATCCACCGGACTGGTCATCGGCGCCACGGTCGGTTCCGCCCTCACGGAGCTGGGCATCCGACCGGCGGCGGCGGATACGCCGATCCTGGCCCCGGGCCTTGGCGCCCAGGGCGCCACCGGAGCCGACCTGCGCGCCACCTTCGGCGAGGCGTATCCCAACGTCCTGGCCACCTCCAGCCGGGACATCCTGCGGGCCGGTCCCGCCGTGGCCGGACTGCGGGACGCCGCCCGGCGGACGCTGGCGGGGCTGGGCGGATCCTGAACCGGCTTTCGGTGCCGTCCCCGGTGTCGTCCCCGGTGCCGTCCCGGTGCCCTGATCGGGTAGTGGAGCACATTGCAATTGCGGCGGGGTTGCGGATAGGTTCAGACCGTACCCCCATACACCAGCACCGTCCCAGCACTGCCGCTGTGTTTTGAGCAGCTGATGCCGGGTCAGTCCTTGCCCGGGAGGCTCTGTTGAACCTCAAGCCACTGACCGAAGACGAACGCACCAGAGCCCGGGAAAAGGCAACCGCGGCCAGATCCGTGCGGGCCGACATCAAGGCCAAGATCAAGACCGGGGAATTGTCCGTGGAAGAGGTCATCCTGTCCCGGTCTTCCGAGGAAGCAGTAGGCCGCCTGAAGGTGGTGGATCTGCTCCGGGCACTGCCTGGCGTCGGAGAGCGCCGCGCAGCTGGAATAATGACTACCGTAGGTATTGCTCCGACCCGCCGTGTGCGTGGTCTGGGCGTCCACCAGCGCAAAGCGCTGATTGAATTTTTGGAATCCGACTAGGGGCCGCTTTCACTGCGGCCGCGCCGTCGGGGCCGAATCACAACGAGAGCAAATGAGGTCCTCAGTGTCGCAACCGCGGCTGACAGTTCTGGCAGGTCCAACCGCAGTTGGCAAAGGCACGGTGTCCACGTACATCCGGGACAACTATCCGGAGGTGTGGCTGTCCGTTTCGGCAACCACCCGCCCGCCGCGTCCCGGCGAGGAACATGGGGTGCATTACTTTTTTGTCTCCGCCGAGGAATTTGATTCACTCGTCGAAGAGGGCCAGATGCTGGAGTGGGCAGTGGTCCACGGCCGCAACCGCTACGGCACGCTGCGCAGCACCGTCGAGGCCGCCATGGCCGAGGGCCGGTCGGTGCTCCTGGAGATTGATCTGCAGGGCGCACGGCAGGTAAAAAAGTCCATGCCCGAGGCAAATTTCGTGTTCCTGGCCCCGCCGTCGTGGGACGAGATGGTCCGCCGGCTGGTAGGACGCGGCACCGAAACACCCGAAGAGCAGCAGCAAAGGCTGGAAACCGCTAAACTGGAACTTGCTGCCGAGCCCGAGTTCGATCACACTGTGGTAAATGATGACGTCCAGCGGGCAGCAGCTGAGCTTGTATCACTCATGGGAATCAGTCCGCGCCCGCGCTGACGCACCGCCACATCCCGTATAAAAGATTTTGGAGAATCTGTGTCTACTGTGTCTGAAGGCATCATCAACCCGCCGATCGACGACCTGCTGAACGTAGCTGACTCGAAGTACGCACTGGTCATCTACGGCGCCAAGCGCGCCCGCCAGATCAACGCCTACTACTCGCAGCTGCACGAGGGCCTGTTCGAGTACGTCGGCCCGCTGGTGGAAACCAAGCTGAACGAGAAGCCGCTGTCCATCGCCCTGCGCGAAATCAACGAAGGCATGCTCGTCAGCCGCCCGGTCGAATCCGCCGAGTAGCCAGCAAGAACCCCTTCGGTAACAGCTGACCACTGGTCAGGGTCAGGAGCAGCAGCGGTGCGCATAGTTCTCGGTGTGGGCGGCGGCATCGCCGCCTACAAGTCCGCGTCGCTGCTGCGGCTTTTCACTGAAGCCGGACACAATGTGTCGGTCATTCCCACGGAGGCCTCCACCCGCTTTGTGGGTGTGGCCACCTGGGAGGCACTGTCCGGAAATCCGGTCTCCAGCTCGGTTTTTGACGAGGTGGAGAAGGTCAACCACGTCCGTCTCGGTCACGAGGCGGACCTTATTGTCGTGGCCCCCGCCACCGCCGACCTGCTGGCGCGGGCGGCCGCCGGGCAGGCGGATGACCTGCTCACCAACACACTCCTGATGGCGCGCGGGCCGGTTCTTTTCGCCCCCGCCATGCACACTGAGATGTGGTCGCACCCGGCAACCCGAGCCAACGTTGCGACCCTGCGCAGCCGGGGCGTCCTGGTCCTGGATCCGGCAGTGGGCCGGCTGACCGGGAAAGACTCCGGGGCAGGCCGGCTTCCCGAACCAGACGAGATTTTCGCAGCCGCCATCGCCGCGGTTGCTGCCGGCGCCGGTGTTCCGGCCTCCGAAGCCGCCGCCTCCGAAGCCGCCGCGCTTCACGGCAAAACCGTCACCATCACTGCCGGGGGTACCCGCGAATCCCTGGACCCGGTGCGGTTCCTGGGCAACCGGTCCTCCGGGAAGCAGGGCGTTGCCCTTGCCCAGGCCGCCCTGGAAGCCGGCGCGCGTGTCCGGTTCATCGCCGCGCACATGGACGTTCCGGCGCCCGACGGCGTGGAACTGACCCGGGTGGAATCCGCACTGGAACTCCGCGAGGCAGTGCACCGTGCCGCGCCCGGATCCGACGTGCTGATCATGGCCGCCGCCGTCGCCGATTTCCGCCCGGACCGCAATTCCGACACCAAAATCAAAAAGCGCGACGACGGCACCAACCCGGTGATTACCCTGGTCCGCAATCCTGACATCCTGGCCGAGGCCGTCGAAGCACGGAACGCGGCCGGTGCCTCCGGGGCGGCCCGGCCGTCGCTGATTGTCGGCTTCGCGGCCGAAACCGGCGACGGCACTTCAGAGGTGCTGGACTACGGCAGGCAGAAACTTGCCCGCAAGGGATGTGAACTGCTGGTGCTGAACAGGGTGGGCACCTCCCTGGTATTCGGCCAGGACAGCACGGAAGTGACTTTGCTTTCACCGCAGGATTCCGCAGCGGCTCCGGCTCCCACCTACACCGGAACCAAAACCGAGATCGCCCGGCGCATCCTCGCCCGCGTCGTGCGGGAGCTCGACGCCGCCGTCGCCGTCCCCTGACAGGCTGCGAAGCCGTTGCCGGCTTCCGGTTGAGCGCCGGGCTGCCGCCCACAAGCGCCGGGCTGCCGCCCACAGGCGCCGGGCCCGCATTCGGGGACCCGGCCTAAGACCCAGTAGAGTAAAACTCGTGACTTTCCCAGATGCTTCAGTACTTTCCGCTCCCCGCGACGGGCTGCGTCTTTTCACCTCGGAATCCGTCACTGAAGGTCACCCGGACAAAATCTGTGACCAGATCAGTGACGCGATCCTCGACGGCCTGCTCAAGGTTGACCCCGAATCCCGCGTGGCGGTGGAGACCCTGGTCACCACCGGGCTGGTCCATGTGGCCGGCGAAGTCACGACCGAGGGTTACGTGGAGATCCCCCAGCTGGTCCGGGACACCATCCTGGGCATCGGGTACGACTCCTCCGCCAACGGCTTTGACGGGGCCCGCTGCGGCGTCTCGGTCTCGATCGGCCAGCAGTCGCCGGAAATCGCCTCCGGAGTGTTCAACTCGGTGGAAAACCGTGCCGGCAAAAACGTCGACCCCTACGATGTGCAGGGGGCCGGCGACCAGGGCATCATGTTCGGCTACGCTTCGGACGAGACTTCGGTCCTGATGCCCACCCCCATCTGGCTGGCCCACCGCCTCTCCGAGCGCCTTACCGCCGTCCGCAAAAATGGCACGCTGGGCTACCTCCGGCCGGACGGCAAGACCCAGGTCACCATCGGCTACGACGGCGACCGTCCGGTCTCCGTGGACTCAGTGGTCATCTCCTCGCAGCACGCCGTCGACGTCGAACTCGAGCAGCTGCGCGCGGACCTGGTCACCCACGTCATCAAGCCGGTCCTCGCCGGCACCGAACTGGACATCTCCAACGTCAAGCACATCCTGAATCCGGGCGGCCCGTTCGTCATCGGCGGACCGGTCGGAGACGCCGGGCTCACCGGCCGCAAGATCATCGTGGATACCTACGGCGGGTTCGCCCGCCACGGCGGCGGCGCGTTCAGCGGCAAGGATCCGTCCAAGGTTGACCGTTCCGCCGCCTATGCCATGCGCTGGGTGGCCAAGAACGTGGTGGCCGCCGGGCTGGCCCGCCGCGCGGAGATCCAGATTGCCTACGCCATCGGCATGGCCCATCCGGTCGGCATCTACGTGGAGACCTTCGGCACGGAAACCGTGGCCCCGGCCCGCATCGCCGCCGCCATCGAGGAGGTCTTCGACCTCCGCCCGCTGGGCATCATCAACTCGCTCGACCTGAAGCGCCCGATCTACCAGAAGACTGCCGCCAACGGCCACTTCGGCCGCGAGGACGAGGAGTTCACCTGGGAGCGCAAGGACAAGGTCGAGGACCTCCGCAGCTACTTCAACGCCTAACCGGCGCATGCAGCGGGAACCGGCAGGGAAGACCGGGCGGCAGGAACCGGCCGGGGAAACCGGGCAGCTGTCCCTGCTGCACGGCTTTGTCTCCCCGTCCAGAAGCCTGGGGACACAGTCCGCGGCACCTGCGCTGCCGATCGCGCGGGTGCTGCTGGATTCGCCCCTGCCGCACCTGGACCGTCCGTTCGACTATCTGGTGCCCGAGAACCTGGACGACGACGCCGTGCCCGGCGCGCGGGTCCGGGTCCGGTTCGGCGGGCAGGAGCTGTCCGGATTCATTATCGAGCGGACCGCCGAGGCGGATACCTCGGCCCGCCTTATGCCGCTGGGAAAAGTCGTGTCGCCGCAGCCGGTTTTGGCGCCGCAGATCCTGCGCCTGGCCGAGGCCGTTGCCGCGCGCTATTCGGGCACCGTCCATGATGTGCTGCGGGTGGCCATTCCGCCGCGCGCCGCACGGGTGGACAAGGAATTTACTCCGCAGGCCCGCGCCGCCGCAGCTGCGGAAGCACCGACCGGAGCGGACCCTGCCTCCGCGGCCGAGCTCTCCGGGGAGAACCTCCCGTCCGGGCCGGAAGGCTCCGGACCCAATCCGTGGAGCCGGTATCCGCACGGCCCGCGGTTCCTGACCCATCTGGCAGCCGGCCACAGCCCGCGGGCCGCGCTGTCGTCGCTGGGCGGATACGGAGCCGGCGCCTGGCCTGAGGAAATCGCCGCCGCAGTGCAGGCGACCCTGCTCTCCGGACGCGGCGCCGTCGTCGTCGTGCCCGATGCCAAGGATCTGGCCCGGGTGGAGACGGCGTTGATTGCGCGCATCGGCAAGGGAACCTTTGCGCGCCTGACGGCTGACGACGGTCCCACGCCCCGCTACCGCAGTTTCCTGCAGGTCCTGCACGGGGACGTGCAGGTGGTGATCGGCACCCGGTCGGCGGCCTACGCTCCGGTGCGCAACCTTGGCCTGGCGGTGCTCTGGGATGACGCCGATGACCTGCATGCCGAGCAGCGTGCTCCGTACCAGCATGTCCGTGACGTCCTGCTGCTGCGGGCCGCAGCAGAGGACGCGGCGCTGCTGCTGGCCTCGCACTCGCGCAGCACCGAGGCTCAGCGGCTGGTGGCCAGCGGCTGGGCGGCGAATATTTCTGCAGACCGCAGCACGGTGCGGTCGCTGGCTCCGCGGGTGGTCAGCACCGCAGACTCGTTCAACATGGAACGGGATCCGCTGGCTGCGCGGGCGCGGATTCCGCATGCCGCGTGGAAGGCAGCGCAGGACGGGCTGACCCGTGGCCCGGTATTGGTGCAGGTGGCGCGCACGGGGTTCTCCCCGGCGCTGTCCTGCCAGGAGTGCCGGGAACCGGCGCGTTGCCGGGCGTGCGCCGGGCCGCTGGGCCTGGCCAGCCGGAACGGCATTCCCGCCTGCCGCTGGTGCGGCCGGCCGGAACCGGTGTGGAGCTGCAGCAACTGCGGCGGCACACACCTGCGCGGATCCGCCGCAGGCGCCGGGCGCACCGCCGAAGAGCTGGGCCGGGCCTTTCCTTCCGTTACCGTCATTTCCTCGGCGGGAGACCATGTGCGGGCGGACGTTCCCGATGCTCCCGCCCTGGTGGTGGCAACACCGGGTGCCGAGCCGGTGGCGGCGGGCGGTTATGCCGCGGCGATCCTGCTGGACGGCAACGCCATGATGTCCCGCGAGTCGCTGCGCGCGGGGGAGGACACCCTGCGGCGCTGGTTCAGCGCGGCGGCGCTGGTGCGCCCCGCCGGCGACAAAGGCGTGGTGGTGGTCACCGCCGACGACACCTCCACCGTCGGACACCTGCTGCGCTGGGATCCGGCCGGAGCCGCCGATCGCGAGCTGGCACTGCGCGGCGAGCTGGGCCTGCCGCCGGCGGTCCGGTACGCCGAGCTCACGGGCTCCCGCGAAGCGCTGACCGCCTTCCTGCCCCGGCTGGACCTGCCGGCCGAAATCCGGGTGGTGGGGCCGGCACCCCTGGAAGACCCGCCGGGGCCGGCCCCCGTGCACCGGGACGGGCAGCTGGGCGGCTCGGGAGGGCGCTACCGCACACTGCTGTTCTTCTCGTACGCCGCTGCCCCCGCGGTGACCGCGGCGCTGCGGGCCACCAAGGCCGCGGTCTCCGCCCGTCGAACCGGGGATCCTGTGTACGTGCGGGTGGACGGAACCGACGTCCTGTAGTCAGCCGCGGGTCAGCCGTACTGCACCGGGATCTTCCGCCGGCGGTGATTCGGATCCACCGGAAGATACAGGCTGAGGATCCCGCAGTCGTAGCGGGCGCTGATGCCGGCGGCATTGATGTCGCTGCCCAGCAGGATCTGCCGCTGGACGAGGCCGCGGCGGCGGTCGCGGACCAGCCACCGGGCTCCGGAAAGGTCGCGCAGGGTGCGGTGCCCGCTGACGGTCAGGAGCCGCCCCTCGACGTCCAGATGCAGGGAGCCGGGGTCCAGGCCGGGAAGGTCGGCGTTCACGATGTAGTGGTCTCCCTCGCGGTAGAGATCCACGGGAATGTCGCTGTCGTCGGCTGCCCCCGGGCTGCCGCAAAGCGGATCGAAGAGGTCCAATCCCGGTGCCGGATCGAACCGGAAAACCATCAGTATCAACTCCCTCGCCATGCCGGAGACCTAAGCTGAATATCAGCAGTTTAGAACTGGGCGGGGCGGGTAAAAAAATCGATGGCCAAAGTCCCGCGCAAAGCGGCCGGCTGGGCCCGGCTTGAGCCCGGCGCTCAGGGAGTTCGGCGGCGCAGCGTTATCGCTCCCAGCACCACGAAGGCGACGGCGAAAGCCGCCAGGATGCCGATTTCGCGCAGGATCTCCGCCGTGGATCCGGTGCCGCCGGAAACCAGGTTGAGGGCTTCCACGGCGTGGGACAGCGGCAGCCAGTCCGAGACCGCCTCCAGCGCGTCCGGCATCTGGGGGCGCGGAATGAAGATTCCGCCCAGCAGGATCTGCGGAAAGACCAGGGCAGGCATGAACTGGATGACCTGGAATTCCGAGGCGGCAAAGGCCGAGACAAACAGGCCCAGGGTGGCTCCCAGCACGGCATCGAGCACCGCCACCGCCAGCAGCAGCCAGGTGTTGCCGGCGACCTCGAGTCCGCAGATCCAGACGGCATAGGCACAGGCGATGAGGGACTGGAGCGTTCCCAGCAGGCCGAAGGCGAGAGTGTAGCCGGTGATGAAATCGAACTTCCCCAGGGGCAGGGTCATCAGCCGCTCCAATGTGCCCGAGCGCCGTTCCCGCAGTGTCGTGATGCTGGTGACGAGGAACATCACCACAAACGGAAACAGGCCCAGCAGCGCCGGGCCAACGGATTGGAAAACGCCGGTGTTTTCGAAGATCCAGGAGAGCAGCCCGATCAGCAGGCTGGGAACCAGCAGGAGCAGCAGCACCGTCCGCGGGTCATGCCGGATCTGCGTCAGCACCCGCAGCGCCGTGGCCAGGGCAAGGCCCGGATTCATGCCGCCCCCAGCAGGGCCAGGAAAGCGGCGTCGGCATCGGTGGTGCCCGTGCTCTCCAGCAGCTCCGGCGGCGTCATGTCAGCCAGCAGCCGGCCCTCGTGCAGGAGCAGGATGCGGGCGCAGCGGCTGGCTTCGTCCATGACGTGGCTGCTGACCAGCAGGCTCACGCCGCGCTCCGCCAGCGAGGCAAACAGTTTCCACAGATCACGCCGCAGCACGGGATCCAGTCCCACCGTCGGTTCGTCGAGCACCAGCAGTTCCGGCGCACCCAGCAGGGCAACAGCCAGTGAGACGCGGCTGTGCTGGCCGCCGCTGAGGCTCCCGGCCAGGCGCCGGGATTGCTGTTCCAGCCCGGTTTCGCCGATCACCCGCTCCGGGTCGGTGTCGGGCGCTCCCACGATGCGGGCGAAATAGCGCAGATTCTCGGCCACCGTCAGGTCGTCGTAAACGCCGGGCCCCTGCGCGAGATACCCGACCTTGCGGCGCAGTTGCGGGCTGCCGGCGGGGTTGCCAAGGACGGTGACGGTGCCTCCCGAGGTTTTCTGCGTTCCGACGACGGTGCGCATCAGGGTGGTTTTGCCGCTGCCGCTGGGGCCCAGCAGGCCCACGACCTGCCCCGCGGGGACGGTCAGGCTCAGGCCGTTCAGGACCGCGGTTCCGCTGCGCCGCACCAACAGGTTCTCGGTGCGGATTGCCGGAGACGATGCCATGCTGCTGACTTTGCACCCGGAGCGTTTACCGGTCAATCCCGCTCCGCAAATACCGAATCGCCGGCAGGAGACCGGACCCGCATCCGCGATCGGTTGTGTACAACTAAATTGTGAGCTAACGTCGGGGCATGAGTGATTCCCTCCATCGCCAGGTCTGCTTCTCGCTGTACACGGCGTCCCGCGCGGCGACCGCCGTGTACCGGCCGCTGCTGGATCAGCTGGGCCTGACCTATCCGCAGTACCTCGTGATGACGGTCCTGTGGGAGAACGACGGCGCCAGCGTCCGGGACCTGGGCCGCTCGCTGGAGCTCGATTCCGGCACCCTCTCGCCCCTGCTCAAGCGCCTTGAAGCCGCCGGCTGGGTGCGCCGGAACCGCTCCGCCGCCGACGAACGCCGCGTTGAGGTTCATCTGACGGACGAGGGCCGCGCCCTGCAGGAGCAGGCGCTGCCGCTGCCGCAGCGGATTGCCGAAGCCGCGGGACTGGAACCGGAAGAGCTGCAGGCGCTGCAGGAGACACTCGCCAAGGTGACCGGGGCGCTGCAGGCAGCGGCACGGACGCCCACCAGAGACAATCTTTAATCCCCACCGGGCCTCCGGGCCCACAAAGGAAGGCACTTCATGACGAACGCTCCTCAGACCAGCCGCGAAATCCAGCTGGCCTCCCGCCCCGAGGGCTGGCCCACCGACGAGAACTTCCGGCTTGCCGAGGTGCCCGTGCCAAAGCTCGAGGACGGCCAAATCCTGGTCCGCAACCGCTGGATGTCGGTGGACCCGTACATGCGCGGACGCATGAATGATGTGAAGTCCTATGTTCCGCCCTTCCAGGTCGATGCACCGCTGGACGGCGGCGCGATTGGTGAAGTTCTCGAGTCCCGCTCTGAAAACCACAGTGCCGGTGATTTCGTGCTGCACGGCCTGGGCTGGCGCGACTACGCCGTGCTCGACGGCAAGCGTGCCCGGGTCATCGACACGGCCCTGGCTCCGGCGACGTCTTACCTGGGGGTGCTCGGCATGACCGGGCTGACCGCCTATGCCGGACTGACCAAGGTGGCGGAATTCAAGGAAGGCGACGTCGTCTTTGTCTCGGGTGCCGCCGGCGCCGTCGGGTCCCTGGTCGGCCAGATCGCCAAGGCCCTGGGCGCCAAGAAAGTCATTGGCAGCGCCGGTTCCGATGAGAAGGTCCGGCACCTGCTGGACCTCGGTTTTGACGAGGCGTTCAACTACCACGACGGCCCGGTCAAGGAATCACTGAAAAAAGCAGCCGGTGCCGACGGCATCGACGTGTACTTCGACAACGTGGGCGGCGACCACCTCGAAGCCGCCATCTCGGTGATGAACAAGTTTGGCCGGATCGCCATGTGCGGCGCCATCTCGCAGTACAACACCACCGAGGCACCCACCGGACCGCGCAACCTGGCGCTGGCCATCGGCAAGGAACTGACCCTGCGCGGCTTTATCGTCGGCAGCTACAACCAGTACGCGGATGAGTTCGCAGCGCTGATGTCCGGCTGGCTCAGTGAAGGCACGGTCAGCTACGACGAGACCTTCGTCGACGGGCTGGAGAATGCTCCTCAGGCCTTCATCGATCTGATGAAGGGTGCCAACAAGGGCAAGATGGTCGTGACCCTGCAGGCCTAGCGGGAGGCCGGCCGGCGCTCCCCGAACAGCCGCACCGCTTCGGCGGCAGCGTCCAGCAGCTGGGCCGCCGAGGTCTCCCAGGAATACTCCGCCGCCCGGCGCAGTCCCGCCTCGGAGATCCGGCGCCAGCGATCCGGCTCGGACAGCTCGCGGACAGCGGCGGCAAACGCCTCCGGGCTGTCCGGATCCGTCAGCAGGGCAGCTCCGCCGGAGACCTCGCGGAAGATCGGAATGTCGCTGGCCACCACCGGGGTGCCGGCTGCCATTGCCTCGATCATCGGCAGGCCGTAGCCCTCCGCACGGGACAGCGTCACCAGTGCGGTGGCCGAGCGCAGCAGCTCCGCGTATTCCTCTTCGGAAACGCCGTTGTGGAACACCACCTCGCTGCCGTCCGGCACCAGCGCGCCGAGGTCGCGCCGCCGGTCCGGGGAAATCCGGCTGAGCAGGTGCAGCGTGTAGCCGGGCAGATGCGCCATGCCGCGCACCACCGTTTCCACGTTTTTGTACGGCATGAACGAGCCCATGTAGAGCAGCGTCTTTTCCGGCGCCTGTGCAGGATTCCGGACGGTAGTGCCCGGCTGCGGCGCGTTCCCGACGATGCGCACGGGACGTTTGGTCAGCCGGTGCCGGGCCATCAGCGAGCGGGTGGTTTCGCTGATGGTGGCGACGACGTCGGCCCGGTTCAGCAGACGCCGCTGCGGCCAGTACGCCAGGTGATAGAGCCGCCACAAAGCCCGCACGGGCAGCGGCAGGAAACCGGGCGGCGTCGGATTCGAGTAATAGATCAGGTCATGCAGGGTCAGGATCAGCGGATACTTCCGCCCCCAGCTGCCCATGGTCTGCATAGGTGAGACGACGACGTCGGCGCCCAGCCGGTTGACGCGGAAGGCGACCAGCAGCTCGGCGGGGGAGAGGGGGCTGTTGAGCTTGATCCAAGGGAGGTCCGGCAGCAGCGCCAGCTGCCGCTCGTCGGAAATCAGCATCAGCACCTGCGCCTTTTCAGCGGAGCCCCCGTTTTCGGCGAGAGCCTCGATCAGGGAGGCGCCGTACCGGCTGATGCCGTCGTGCTGGTCGGTCCGGGTGAACCGGGCGTCCACTGCGATGCGCAGGCTCACGGGTGCCTCCGCTGCAGGAAATCGGTGATCAGCGCCGCCGCTTCGGCGGGAGCCTCGTAATGCACCAGATGCCCGACGCCGGGCAGGATGTGCAGCTCCGCGTCCGGAATCAGTGCGGCGAGCTTCCGTTGACCGGCCACTGATCCGAGGTCGTCGCGTTCCGCGGCAATTAGCAGCACCGGCATGTCCAGCTGCGCGGCGGTGTCACGGACGGTGGAGGAAATCGAGGCCCGGAACGCATCCAGAACGACATCCCGGTTGGCAAACGCGCTGAAGTAGGCCCGATGCTGGCCGTGGATCCAGCGCCGCAGCGCCGGGTCGCGGGTCTTGGCCATGAAGATGCTCATGCCCCGCACAATGGCCGGGTGCTGCAGGAGGGCCATGCCCAGCCGCTCCGGCAAGCGTGCCGCGGACAGGTAGTAGAGTTCGGCCGCTTTGCTGGTGATGCCCTTGGGTCCTTCCAGCGCCGGCTCGCAGATGGGATTCACCAGCGCCAGTTCGCTGATCAGTTCCGGGCGTTCGGCCGCCACCTTGGAGGCGATGATGGAGCCGAAGGAGTGCCCGAGCAGAACGGTGTCGGACCCCAGGCCCGGGACCCCGCCCTCCAGCGCCGCTGCCACGAACCCGGCGTAGGCTCCGACGTCGTGCGGTCCCGGCAGCGGCTCGCCCCGTCCGAAACCGGGCAGATCGGGGACCAGGACGCGGTGTCCGGGCAGCGCCTCGACAATCCGCAGCAGTCCGTGATGGTCGCCGCGGAAGCCATGGACCATGAAGATCGGCGGAGCCGCGTCCCGGCCGGCGGCGTCGTCTCCGTCCGGATTCGCGGCTCCGGAGCCCTCCGGCACGGGGGCAAAATCCCAGCATCGCTGGAGCATGCCGTCCACGGTAAAAGTCCGTTCCTCCGCGCGGCGGGCGAACGTTACGCCGGCTGCCTTGCTGTCTTCAGCTGCGGTGCGCACTAGTTCACCTCGTCCGGATGCGAGCCCGAGCGCTGGTTCCGGTCCAGGCCGGCAATGGCGGCCCGCTGGCCCGCAGTCAGCTTGAAGGAAAAGACGTCCAGGTTCTCGGCCATGCGCCCGGGCGAACTGGCCTTGGGAATCACGACGTTTCCCTGTTCCACCTGCCAGCGCAGGATCACCTGTGCCGGAGACACCCCGAGTTCGACGGCGATGGCCGTGATCACCGGATCGGACAGGACGGCGCCGCGCCCCAGCGGGCTCCAAGCGACCGTGCATATGCCCAGCTCGGCGTGCACGGCGCGGAGCCGGTGCTGCTGCAGCCAGGGATGCAGCTCGACCTGGTTGACCGCCGGCACGACATCAGCGGCATCCATCAGCTGCGCCAAGTGGTCCGGCTGAAAGTTGGATACGCCGATGGCCCGCACGCGGCCTTCACGGTAAAGCTCCTCCATCGCCCGATAGGTCTCCACGAACAGCCGGCGCTCGGGGCAGGGCCAGTGGATGAGGTACAGGTCAAGGGTGTCCAGGCCCAGCCGGGCCATCGAATCCTCGAACGCCTGCATCGTTCGGTCGTAACCCTGGTCCGAATTCCACACCTTGGACGTGAGAAAAATCTCGTTGCGGGGAACGCCGCTGCAGGCCGTGAAGGTGCGGATAGCCTCGCCGACACCTTGCTCGTTTCCGTACAGGGCAGCGGTGTCGATGTGCCGGTATCCGGCGGCGAGGGCGTCGGTGACAAGGCCGGCTGCATCTGCGGCGGGGACCTTGTATGTGCCATAGCCCACCTGGTCAAGGTAAACGCCGTTATTGAGGGTCAGTTTGGGGGCTGGTTCCATGCAGTTGACTCTACCGAGGATGGCGCCCGGCGGTTGAATCCGAGCCCGTCCGCCGGTCGCCGGGGCCGGGTTGAGGCGGCAGATCCCTGCGTTTTCCGGGTCGCCAACTGCGTTTACGGGGGAGTCCTTGATTGCCTAGTGCAAGACCGCAATACTGCGCAAGTAGGCAGTGCGCAGGCGATGCCGGCGTGTCTGGTTGGGGGGCAGAGTCATGACAGAGTTGTTCAGACCGACTAAAACATCAGCCGGTAAACCTGATCAGAAGGATGGAGAAGTCAATGGTGACTCTCGGTGAGGTATTCCTCAGTGAGTTCGCAGGAACGGCAACACTCATATTGCTTGGTTGCGGCGTGGTCGCGAATGTGGCGTTGAGTAAGACGAAGGGCAACGGCGGAGGCTTCCTTCTCGTCAACTTCGGCTGGGGTCTTGGCGTTTTCGCAGGTGTCTTCGTGGCGGTTCAGTCCGGCGCTCACCTTAACCCCGCGGTAACCATGGGCCTGATCTTCAACGGCTCAGACCTGGCTCCCGGCGTGGAAACAAGTTTCGCCTCAGTCATGGTCTATCTGGCCGGGCAGCTGCTGGGCGCAATGCTCGGGGCCGTGCTGGCCTGGCTCGCGTACAAGAAGCAGTTTGACGATGAACCCGACGCGGCGAACATCCTGGGCGTGTTTTCCACCGGCCCGACGATCCGCTCCTACGGCTGGAACGTTGTTACTGAAGTCATCGGCACCTTTGTGCTGGTGTTTGTCATCCTCGCGTTCGGCGGGACCCCGAATGAGCTCGGCCCCCTCGCGGTGGGCCTTCTGGTGCTTGCGATCGGTGCCTCCCTCGGCGGCCCGACCGGCTACGCCATCAACCCCGCACGTGACCTCGGCCCGCGCATCGTCCATGCCCTGCTGCCCATCCCCAACAAGGGCAAGAGCGACTGGGCCTATGCCTGGGTGCCGATTGTCGGCCCCATCATCGGCGGCTCGCTGGCAGGTCTGGTCTTCAACGGCATTCCGATGCCCGTCGTCTAAGTCCCTCAGCACGGCGGCTTGTTCCCGTGCTCTCCCGTCCGTCCAGCAGTAAAAGGAGCCAACCATGCCTGACCCGACCTACATCATTGCCATTGACCAGGGCACCACCAGCAGCCGTGCCATCGTGTTCAACCACGACGGCGAAATCGTCTCGACCGGTCAGAAGGAACATGAGCAGATCCTCCCGCGTGCCGGCTGGGTGGAGCACGATCCCGAGGAAATCTGGACAAACGTCCGGGAAGTTGTGGGAACCGCGCTGTCAAAGGCGAACCTGACGCGGCACGACATCGCCGCCGTCGGCATCACCAACCAGCGCGAAACCGCCGTGGTCTGGGACAAGACCACGGGCAAGCCGGTGTACAACGCCATTGTCTGGCAGGACACCCGCACGCAGCCGACGGTGAACGAAATGGCGAAGGACGGCGGCCTGGACCGCTATAAGGAACGGGTGGGTCTGCCGCTGGCCACCTACTTCTCCGGCACCAAGATCAAATGGATCCTGGACAACGTGGAAGGCGCACGTGAGCGCGCCGAGGCCGGAGACCTGCTCTTCGGCAACACCGACTCCTGGATTGTCTGGAACCTCACCGGTGGCACGGAAAACGGTGTCCACATCACCGATGTGACCAACGCTTCGCGCACCCTGTTCATGAACCTTGAGACCCTGACCTGGGACGAGGAAATCCTCAAGGACTTCGGCGTGCCGATGTCCATGATGCCGGAGATCAAGTCCTCCTCCGAGGTGTACGGCACCGTCCACGGCGCGCAGCTGCTGCGCGAAACCCCCGTCGCCGGAATCCTGGGCGACCAGCAGGCCGCCACCTTCGGCCAGGCTGCCTTCAGCCAGGGTGCTGCCAAGAACACCTACGGCACCGGCTGCTTCCTGATCTTCAACACCGGTGAGGAGATCGTCCGCTCCGAGAACGGCCTGATCACCACCGTGGCGTACCAGCTGGGCGATGCCAAGCCGGTCTACGCACTGGAAGGCTCAATTGCCGTCACCGGTTCGCTGGTCCAGTGGCTGCGCGACAACCTGGGCATGATCCAGAGTGCCGCGGAGATCGAAACCCTCGCCACCGAGGTCACGGACAACGGCGGCGTGTACATTGTGCCGGCCTTCTCCGGACTGTTCGCTCCGCACTGGCGTTCCGACGCCCGCGGCGCGATCGTGGGCCTGACCCGGTTCGTCAACAAGAACCACATCGCCCGCGCCGCGCTGGAGGCCACCGCCTTCCAGACGCGCGAGGTGCTCGACGCCGTCAATGCCGACTCCGGCGTGCCGCTCACCGAGCTGCGGGTCGACGGCGGCATGGTCGCCAACGAGGCGCTCATGCAGTTCCAGGCGGACATCCTCGGCGTGGACGTGGTCCGCCCCAAGATCGTCGAGACCACGGCCCTGGGCGCCGCGTATGCAGCCGGACTGGCCGTGGGCTATTGGAACGACACCGATGAGCTGGCCATGAAGTGGGCCGAAGATACCCGCTGGACTCCGCAGATGGAGGTCAGCGAGCGTGACCGTCAGATGCGGCTGTGGTCCAAGGCCGTAACGAAGACCTTCGACTGGGTCGACGAGGACGTGCTGTAAGCGCTTTTGCTTAAGCGGTAGGACTGCTGCAGCGGCAGGACTGAAGGGCCCCGGCGAATTTTCGCCGGGGCCCTTCGTCGTCCGCGCGCAGAACCCGGCGGCAACCGGCCGGGGGCGGTGTTTGACCCTTCCTGCCCTTTGTCGTAGCGTGCTGGCAGCATCAAAGGTGATGCAGGTCACGAAAGCGGGAATGAGTGTTGGAACCTACGGCAGGACGCGGGGGACTGCCGGTGGCGGTCATCGGAGCAGGACCCAGCGGGTTGGCGGCCATGCGGGCGCTGTCCCGCCGGGGGCTGGATTTTGTCGGCTTTGAACAGCACACCGATGTGGGCGGACTCTGGAACATCGAGAATCCGTCCAGCACCGTATATGAATCCGCCCATCTCATTTCGTCAAGAACCACCACCGAGTTCGCGGAATATCCGATGCCCGCGGGCACCCCGGACTATCCCGGGCACCGGCACCTGAGGGAGTACTTCCGCGGGTACGCGGACCATTTCGGGCTGCGCGGCTCCATCCGGTTCGGGACGCAGATCACCTGCGCCACGGAGGACGACGGCGGCTGGCAGGTGTCCTGGCGCAGCGCGGACGGGGAGGGCAGCGCCAGGTTCAGGGCAGTGATTGTGGCCACCGGCACGCTGCACACTCCTTTCGTGCCCGAGTTTCCGGGCACCTTTGCCGGCGAGATCCTGCACTCGGCGCACTATAAAAACCCCGCCGAGCTGGCCGGCAAACGCGTTCTGGTCGTGGGTGCGGGCAACAGCGGCTGCGACATTGCCGTGGACGCCGTGCACCATGCCGCGGCCGTGGACATCAGCGTCCGCCGCGGGTACTACTTCATCCCGAAGTACATTTTCGGCCGGCCCGCCGACACACTGAACCGGGGCCGTCCGCTGCCCCGGCCGCTGAAGCAGTTCATCGACAAGCGGCTGC
Organism: Arthrobacter sp. zg-Y1219; assembly: GCF_030125545.1. Classification (NCBI taxonomy): domain Bacteria; kingdom Bacillati; phylum Actinomycetota; class Actinomycetes; order Micrococcales; family Micrococcaceae; genus Arthrobacter; species Arthrobacter sp. zg-Y1219. The sequence goes on along the minus strand of NZ_JASKLY010000003.1, from coordinate 193,780 downwards.
TGCGGATGTTCACCGGCGACCCCCGCCGCTTTGGCTTCCCCGACCCGGGCTACCGGATCTACGAATCGCATCCGGTGGTCAACTCGCTGATCCTGCACCACCTGGGCCACGGCGACCTCCGGGTCATGCCGGACGTTTCCCGGCTCGACGGTCACACAGTGCACTTTCGCGACGGCACTTCCGGAGACTACGACCTCGTGCTGCTGTCCACCGGCTACGTCCTTTCCTACCCCTTCCTGGATCGGGCCCAGCTGGGCTGGACCGGCCCGTCGCCGTCGCTGTACCTGAACATGTTCAGCCGGCAGGCGGAAAACCTGATGGTGGTGGGCATGGTGGAAGCCTCCGGGCTGGGCTGGGAGGGCCGCTACCGGCAGGCCGAACTCGCAGCCGCCTACCTCGCCGCGCAGGCCCGTGCGCCCCAGCGCGCGGCCGGGTTCCGGAAGGCCCTGGCCGGACCGTCACCTGACATGACCGGCGGCTACAAGTACCTTGGGCTGGACCGGATGAGCTACTACGTCAACAAGGATGCCTACCGGGCCCAATTGGCCGCCCACCTGGCGCTCCTTGACCCGCCGGACCACCCCGGCGGCAAGAATGGGGCGCCGGCGCGGCAGGAGGTGGGCGCGGATGCCCATTGACGACGTCGTACTGAGCTTCACCCCAGCCTCGCTGATCGTCCTGAACGCGGTCCTGGCCCTGATCATTCTCGGAATCGCCCTGGAGGTCCGCCCGTCTGACTTCCGAACCGTTGCCCGCCATCCCAAGGCGGTGGTGCTGGGCATCGGCGCCCAATACCTGCTCCTGCCCGCCGTCACCGTCGGGCTTGCCCTGCTGCTGAAGGTTCCAGCCTCGATCGCGCTGGGCATGATCCTGGTGGCGTGCTGCCCGCCGGGCGGAATCTCCAATGTGCTGACCCACCGGGCCGGAGGCAATGTTGCCTTGTCAGCGTCGATGACCGCGGTATCCAACCTGGTGGCCATCGTGGTCATGCCGCTGAATGTGGCGCTCTGGGCGTCGCTGAACCCGGCCACTGACGCCCTGATGCGGGACTTTTCCCTGAACCGCGCAGAGATGCTGGTCCAGGTGCTGCTGATCATCGGGGTTCCCTTTGCCGTGGGGATGCCGCTGGCCCGTCGGTTCCCCGCCCTGACCGCCAAGGCCCTGCCGTGGGTGCAGCGGGTGGGCCTGGTAGCGCTGCTGGTGTTCATCGTCTCCGGCACGGCCAGCAACCTGGGACCGCTGCGCGAGCACCTCGGCACCATCTTCCTGGTGGTGCTGCTGCATGACGCCGTGGCCCTGGCCGTCGGTTACTGGACAGCCGCCGCAGCCCGGCTGGGGGAACCGGACCGCAGGGCCTTCGCCTTCGAGGTGGGGGCCCGGAACACCGGGCTGGGGCTGGGCCTGACCCTCACCTTCTTCGCCGGGCTGGGCGGCATGGCCATGATCGCCGCCTGGTGGGGGATCTGGGACATTCTGGCCGGCCTGCTGCTGGCCACCTGGTGGCGGCGGCGGGATGCCCGGAAAGCCGTCCGCGCTGGCGGTGCTGCCGGCACCACAGCCCGGGAGGGAACCGCGTGAGCCGGGTCTGCGTCACCGGCGGCAACGGCTTCCTCGGCAGCGCGGTGGTGGCCCGGCTGCTGGAGCATCCGCAGATTTCCCACGTCCTGTCCCTGGACATCAGGGAACCCGCCGCCGAACGCCGCCTCGACGGCGTTCACTACGCCCTGGCCGATGTTTGTTCCCCCGACGTGGGCCGGTTGCTGGCGGAGCGCCGGATCGACACCGTGGTGCATCTGGCGGCGATCGTGAATCCGGGCAAGGACACCACCCGCGAACAGGAGTTCAGGGTGGATGTGACCGGTTCCCGGAACGTGCTGGCGGCCTGCATCGACGCGGGGGTAAGGCATGTGGTCATTTCCTCCTCCGGAGCGGCCTACGGCTACCACCCCGACAACCCGGCGTGGCTGCGGGAAAACGATCCGCTGCGCGGCAACGACGAGTTTGCCTACAGCCGCCACAAGCGCCTGGTCGAGGAGGAGCTGGCCCGCTGCCGGCAGGAGCATCCGGAGCTGAAACAGACGATCTTCCGCATCGGCACCATCCTGGGGGAGCAGGTCCGCAACCAGATCACCGCACTGTTCGATGCGCCGCGGCTGCTGCGGGTTGCGGGCAGTGAGTCCCCGTTTGTCTTTGCCTGGGACACCGACGTCGCCGACGCCATGGTCCGCGCCGTGGTGACCGGGCGCAGCGGCATCTTCAATGTGGCAGGCGACGGCGCCCTGACCGTCCGCGAGATCGCCGCACTGCTGGGCCGGGGAACCCTCACGGTTCCCGGCCCGGTGCTGGCGGCGGCCCTGTGGCTGGGGCGCCGGCTGAAGCTGACCGTGCACGGACCGGAACAACTGCGGTTCCTGCGCTACCGCCCGGTGCTGGACAACACGGCCTTGAAGGAAGACTTCGGCTTTGCCCCCACGTACACCAGCCGTGAGGCGTTCCTGGCCTTCCGTGCCGCCCGGGATGCCGCCGCGGCGGCAGGGCAAGCAGTAACTGCCCCAGGGCGTCCTATCCGGTAGACGCACGGACGCCCCGCAAAGATACGCAAGGCGAAGGAACCGGCACACGCAGGACAGCTGCCGCCGTCGTCGTACCTTTTGCCTGCGGCCCGCAGTTTCCCCGCCCGCGGTTCGGCTGGTGTACGGGCGGTGCTGTTGTAAAGTGGAAAGATGAACGTTTCCCTCCTCCTTAGGTAGCCGCGCACCGTCCGTGCGCGGCCAAGCCCCTTGCTTGCCGAGGGGCTTTTGTGTGTCTGGGGGAGAGCGTCAGGAACTTGAGTTTTAAGCGGCGGGACCGGCACGGACCGGCAACCGCGGATCAACAGGATTTCTTTGAGGACAGAGGCGACAACAGTGAGTACGCAGTCACAGACGGATGAGTCTGAAGAGGCCGTCTACAGTTTTGCGGACATCGAGCAGAAGTGGCCGGCGGTCTGGGATGAGCTCGGCGTGTTCAAGCCCGCCGACGACGGTTCCAAGGAACGCCGCTACGTGCTGGACATGTTCCCGTACCCCTCCGGCGACCTGCACATGGGCCACGCCGAGGCGTTCGCCATGGGTGACGTCGTCGCGCGCTACTGGCGCCAGCTCGGATACGACGTGCTGCACCCGATCGGCTGGGACTCCTTCGGCCTGCCCGCCGAAAACGCGGCGATCAAGAACAACGCCCACCCCAGCGACTGGACCTACCGCAACATCGACACCCAGGCGGCGTCATTCAAGCGCTACGCCATCAGTGTGGACTGGTCGCGCCGGATCCAGACCTCGGACCCCGAGTACTACCGCTGGACCCAGTGGCTGTTCAAGCGCTTCTACGAGCGGAACCTGGCCTACCGGAAGAACTCCCCGGTCAACTGGTGCCCCAAGGACCAGACCGTGCTGGCCAACGAGCAGGTCGTCAACGGCGCCTGCGAACGCTGCGGCACCCAGGTCACCAAGAAGTCCCTGAACCAGTGGTACTTCAAGATCACGGATTACGCCGACCGCCTCCTCGATGACATGGACCAGCTCAAGGGCCACTGGCCCGAGCGCGTGCTGGCCATGCAGAAGAACTGGATCGGCCGCTCCGAAGGTGCGCACGTCCGGTTCAACATCGAGGCCGACGGCGACAAGCCCGCCGAGCAGGTCACCGTCTTCACCACCCGCCCGGACACCCTGTACGGGGCAACGTTCTTCGTCGTCGCCGCGGACGCGCCGCTGGCCGTGGAGCTGACCACCGACGAGCACATGGACGCCCTGCTGGACTACCGCGAGCAGGTCAAGGCCCTCTCCGACATCGAGCGCCAGTCCACCGAACGTTTCAAGACCGGCGTCTTCACCGGCCGCTACGCCGTGAACCCGCTCACCGGCGAGAAGCTGCCCGTCTGGGCCGCCGACTACGTGCTGGCCGACTACGGCACCGGCGCAATCATGGCCGTGCCCGCGCACGACCAGCGCGACCTGGACTTCGCCAAGACCTTCGACCTGCCGGTCCGCCCGGTCCTGGACACCGGGGAAGAGGATCCGTCCGTCTCCGGCACCGCCACCACCGGCGAGGGCACCCTGATCAACTCCGGAACCCTGGACGGCCTGCCCAAGTCCGAAGCCATCCCGGCCGCCATTTCCATGCTCGAGGAGCAGGGCACCGGCGAGAAGTTCGTCAACTTCCGGCTGCGCGACTGGCTGCTGTCCCGCCAGCGTTTCTGGGGCACCCCGATCCCGATCATTCACTGCGAAACCTGCGGCGAGGTTCCGGTACCGGATGACCAGCTGCCCGTTACGCTGCCCACCGGGCTGCGCGGCGAAGCACTGGCACCGAAGGGCACCTCACCGCTGGCCTCGGTGGATGAATGGGTCAACGTGTCCTGCCCGACGTGCGACGGCCCGGCCAAGCGCGACACCGACACCATGGACACCTTCGTGGACTCGTCCTGGTACTTCATGCGCTTCGTCTCCCCGCACTACACCGACGGACCGTTCGACCCGGAGGCCGCCAAGAACTGGATGCCCGTGGGGCAGTACGTCGGCGGCGTGGAACACGCCATCCTGCACCTGCTCTACGCACGCTTCTTCACCAAGGTGGTCCACGACATGGGCCTGCTGGAAGCCAGCGAGCCCTTCAGCTCCCTGCTGAACCAGGGCCAGGTCCTCAACGGCGGCAAGGCGATGTCCAAGTCGCTGGGCAACGGCGTGGACCTGAGCCAGCAGCTGGACAAGTTCGGCGTGGACGCCGTGCGCCTGACGATGATCTTTGCCTCCCCGCCGGAGGACGACGTCGACTGGGCGGACGTCTCGCCGTCGGGCTCGGCCAAGTTCCTGGCACGGGCCTGGCGCCTGGGCCAGGGCGTGACGAGTGAACCCGGCGTCGACTTCACCGCCGGCGACAAGAAGCTGCGCGCCTTGACGCACCGGACCATTGCCGACGCGACCGAGCTGCTGGAGAACAACAAGTTCAACGTGGTCGTGGCCAAGACCATGGAACTGGTCAACGCCACCCGCAAGGCGATCGACTCCGGCGTCGGCGGTGCGGATCCCGCGGTCCGCGAGGCCGCCGAGACCGTGGCGATCATCCTGAGCCTGTTCGCCCCGTACACCGCCGAGGACCTGTGGTCCCTGCTGGGCCGCCCGGCCTCGGTGGCGAACGCCGGCTGGCCGGCAGTCGATGAAGCCCTGCTGGTCCAGGACACGGTCACCGCCGTCGTCCAGGTCCAGGGCAAGGTCCGCGACCGGCTCGAGGTGCCCGCCAACATCAGCGAAGACGACCTGCGCGAACTGGCGCTGGCTTCGGAAGCGGTGCAGAAGACGCTCGACGGGCGCGGAATCCGCACCGTCATCGTGCGCGCGCCGAAGCTCGTGAACGTCGTTCCGGCGTAGGCTGGCGCACGGACGGACAGACCAGGCAGGCAACAACGGGCAAGCGGCACGGGGGAAAGATGAACGCGGACTGGCTGGAAAAGCTGAGCCAGCGAGCGAAACGGGGGCGGCTCCGCGAAGCCGGAGCCGCCCCCGCGCCCCGGGTCGGCGTGGTCACCGACTCCGCCGCCGCGCTGCCCGAAAACTGGGCCGCTTCCGCAGCAGTCACTGACCTGGTGCGGGTGGTTTCCATGCCGGTCATGATTGGCGACCAGATTTACGGCGAGGGCACCGACCGCATGATCGGTGCCCTCGCTTTGGCATTGGCGCAAGGCTCAGAAGTGCGGACCTCGCGACCGTCGCCGGGGCAGTTTGAAGCTGCCTACGCGGAGCTGGCTGCGGCCGGGTGCTCGTCAGTGGTGTCACTGCATCTGTCCGGCCACCTGTCCGGAACTGTGGATTCCGCCCGGCTCGCGGCGCGCTCGGCGGCCATCCCCGTGACCGTCATCGACAGCTCCAGCGTGGCCATGGGCCTGGGTTTCGCCGTCGTCGCCGCAGCGGAAACCGCGCGCGACGGCGGATCCGTTGAGTCTGTGGCTGCGGCGGCCCGGGCGGCCGCCCGCTCCGTCACCATCCTTTTCTACGTTCCCAGCCTCGAACAGCTGCGCCGCGGCGGCCGCGTCGGGGCAGCCGCGGGCTGGATCGGCACCCTGTTCGCCGTGAAGCCGATCCTGGTGGTGCGTGAGGGCAGGATCGTGCCGCTGGAGCGGGTGCGTTCCGCTCCGCGAGCCCTCCTGAGGCTGACCGAACTGGTCCAGCAGGACATTTCCGCCCGGACCGGGCGGGTGCGCGTTGCCGTGCACCACTTCGGCAACGAGGGCGAAGCCGAGCGCCTGGCCGGGACCATCACCGACGTTTCGCCCGATGTGGAACTGATGATCTGTTCGCTGCCCGCCGTGCTGGCCGCGCACGCCGGGCTGGGCGTGCTGGCTGTGGCGATAGCCGGAGAATCACCGGTGCCTCCGCCGGAACCGGGTGCGGGCCCCGGCGCCGGGCCTGAGGCTGGAACTCGACCGGGATCTGGTGGCGGAACCGGGCCGGGCCGCCCGTCGGCATAATCCGGCACGGGCCGAGTGCTCTTCGTTCTACCCTGCAGTTCTGCCCTGCACAGGTTCCGCAGCGGCTACACGGCAGGGCACCTAACTCACAGCGATGAATGTTCCCGCCCCCACCGTGCGCTGCCGTCCTAGCGTGAGGGCATGGCAGAACACCGCTGGGACACCGCACCCTCCGCCCCGAGGCTTTCGGCATCGTGGCTGAAAGACGATCACCCTGATGAAGCAGGGAAGGCCCCCAAAACTCCCGGCATGTCCGAAGCCCCCGATGGCATCGGTACTGGCCCGGGGGTCCCGTCAGGTCCGCCGCGGCGATGGCTCCTGTCCTTTCGCGCCGCGGTCCTTGCCGTCTGCCTGCTGATCGGAGTGGCCACCGGCCTGGCGGTTTTTAAAGGCGGTGGCACTCCTGCTGAAATCAGCAGCGTCGAGCTCGACCTGGACGGGTCGGATCCGGACGGCTCAGACGGGGATGGTGCTGCAGACAGCTCAGGCTCCGGCTCGGGCGCCGAGGACCAGACATCCGGCACCGAAGATCAGGGACAAAACCAGGCACACGGGCAGAACCAGGAGGACGAACAGGGCTCCGGAGCGGACGTCGGCACCCGCAGTGATCCAGCCAATGGTGCCCCAGGGCAATCTCCTGTTCCGTCAGTGCTGGTAATCCACGTCGCCGGGGCCGTGACGCATCCCGGCGTGGTGCGGGTGCCGTCCGGAAGCAGGACCGCTGATGCGGTGGACGCCGCAGGCGGAGTGATGCCGGAGGCAGACCTCACTGCCGTGAATCTCGCGGCGCCGTTGCAGGACGGAATGATGGTCGTCGTGCCCCGGGTGGGAGAGGCTGCCGTACCGCCGCCGCAGGGACCGGCCAGCGGGGCCGATGCCGGCACCGGCACCGGTGGATCAGGGACGGGATCTGGATCAGCAGCGGGCGGCGGGGCTGGGCTGCTCAACATCAATACTGCCTCGCTGCAGGAACTCGATTCCCTGCCCCGGGTTGGGCCTGTTATTGCCGAACGCATCATTGCCTGGCGCGAGGACCACGGCAGCTTCTCCCGTCCGGAGGACATTGATGCGGTGCCCGGCATCGGTGAAGCCATGCTTGCCGCCTTGCTGCCGCTGATCACGGTCTGAGGCCCGCAGATGTCGAAACCGGCACGCAGTTTTCCGAGGGGTGCGGGTGAGGAAGGGCCGGGTGAGTCTGGTTCGGGTCCGGGTGCGTCTGGTCCGGGTGAGCCGGGACTCGTTGAACCGGGGCGGGGTGAGCCGGGACCCGTCGAACCGGGTGAACCCGATGAACCGGGTGAACCCGATGAACCCGGGCCCGTCCGGCGGGGCAGCCGGTGGCATCGGTACACGGCCGCTGCGGTCCAGGGGCAGCTGCCGGCAGTCACTGCGGGCTCGGCCAATACGGCAGACTTCTCCAATTCACCAGACTCCTTCACTGCCGCAGGCTCGTCCACTGCAGCAGGCTCATCCAAAACTGCAGGCTCGGCCAGGACCTCCGGGCCGTCCGGAGCCTCACGGGCCGCAGGTTCGGGCCCCGCGTCCCGGCTGTTGCACCGGCTTCGCGTACGGGCGCGGGCATCGGATGCCCCGTCCGGCCTGCAGATACACCCATTGCTGGAGTTGCGTCTGGTGCCGGTGGCCGCCGCCGCCTGGATCGCGGCCGCCCTGGCAGTGCGTGCCGACCAGGGTGCGTCGGCCACGGCCGCCGGCTTCGGCCTGGCCGGCACGGCCTTGATTGTGGTGGCGATGGCTTTCCTGCTGCAGAAGCGCAGGTTCGCAGTGAGGCGGGCCGGCCCCGGCCGACCTTGGCCGCTGCTGAGGACCTTGGCCCGGGCCGCTGCCGTTCCGCTGGCGGCTGCTTCTCTGGTCTCCGTCTGCGCCGGGGCGCTCCTGGCGGAACGCACCGCCGGTCCCGTCGCCGCCGCCATCGCCGACGGAGCGGCGGTCACCGGCGACTTTCGCGCCGTAACCGATGCCCGGGCCGTCGCTGCTGACCAGTTCAGCGGAGACTCCCGATTCCTGGTGGAGACCGTGCTCGAGGAAGCGACCAGCGGGGGACAGCGGTTCACATCCGCCGCAACGGTTCTGGTGATTGGCAACAGCGGCTACGGGAGCATCCATCTGGGTGACACGTTCAGCGCGGCGGGGAACCTGCAGGCGACCGCGCCGGGAGAGCGTTCCGTGGCCGTGCTGTATGCAAACGGGCAGCCTCGCGTGGAACCCGCCGGCGGCTGGTATGGGCAGACCGCCCGGATTCGAACCACTTTTGCCGCTGCTGCCGGCCAGTACTCCGGTGTCGTGGGAACGGATGCTGCGGGCCTGCTGCCGGGCATGGCCCTGGGGGACCGGAGCACCCTCGATGCGTCATTGGAAAGTGCAATGAAAAACACCGGACTAACGCATATTGTTGCGGTCTCCGGGGCCAACTGCGGATTTTTACTCGCCTTCGTCTTTCTGCTGGCCCGCTCGGTGCGGTTGCCGCGGAGTGTTGCAGCAGCCGCCGGAGTGCTGGCGCTGCTCGGATTCGTCCTTGTCGTCAGGCCCGATGCCAGCGTTCTGCGGGCGGCAGTGATGGGCAGCCTGGGAACGCTTGCAGTGCTGACGGGGCGGGGAAAGCTGCCGGCAGCCTTGCTGTGCCTGTCCATCACCGTCCTGCTGGCCGTGGATCCCTGGCTGAGCGGCAGCTACGCCTTCATCCTCTCCGTACTGGCGACTGCCGGGCTGATCCTGCTGGGACCTCGCCTGACCGAGCTCCTCTCCCGGCGCCTGCCCTGGTCATTGGCTGCTGCCCTGGCCGTGCCTCTGGCCGCGCAGTTCTTTTGCTCTCCTGTCCTTGTGCTGCTGCAGCCTCAGGTTCCGGTTTTCTCGCTGCCGGCAAATGTTGCAGTTGCGCCAGTGGTACCTCTGGTGACGGTGGCCGGGATGGCAGCAGCCGTCCTTGCGGCCACTGTTCCGGCGCTGGCGGTCCCGTTCCTGCTGGCAGCCGGGGCAGGAGCAGCTTGGACCGCGTTTGTTGCCCGATCCTTCAGCACGCTGCCGGGATCACTGCTGCCCTGGCCGGCGGGTGCACCCGGAGTCCTTCTCATGGCGGCCGCGGCCGGTGCCGGCGTCTGGCTTCTCTGGCGGGCGGGGCCGGGTAGAGAGGAACGGACGGGTGGCGAGGAACGGACAGATGGCGAGAAACGGCGGATGGGTCGGCTGCTGTCCGGGCGTCGAGCCTCGGGCCGCACCCACCGGCGGCCGGACGCGGCGTGGGAGGAGTCGGGGAGGGATGCCGCGACGGGGTGGCGGAAAACGGTACCGGCAGCAGCCCTCCTTCTGCTGCTGCCGCCCGCAGCATCGGCCGCCTGGACCTATATGCTGCCCGGACCGGCCCCTCCGGGATGGACGGCCGCAGCGTGCGACGTGGGGCAGGGCGACGGCCTGGTGGTGCGGACAGGTCCAAACCGGGCTGTGGTGATCGACGCCGGCCCCGATCCGGATGTCATGGACCGGTGCCTGGATCGGCTGGGCGTGGAAACGGTGGACCTGTTCATCCTCTCCCATGCGCATCTGGACCACTATGGAGGATCCGCTGGCGTGCTGAGGGACCGGCAGGTGCACGGCATCGCCTATTCCACCGCGGAGCAGCAACTTTCCGGACCGCTGCGGGAGGAATTGGAAGGGGCCGGTGCAGAGATGGTCCACCTCACGGAGGGCATGGCCGCCAGGATCGGCACACTCCAGTGGGAAGTACTCTGGCCTCCCGGGAACGGTGCGCAGGCCACTGAGAATGACGCCAGCGCCGTTGTTCTGATCACGGTCGGCGCGGAGGACCAGCCGGACTCGAAAACGCAACCCGGCAGGCCACAGCTCACCCTGCTGCTTACCGGAGACATCGAGCAGGAGGCCGCAGCCGCGGTGTTGTCCCGGCATGCGTGGCTTGCAGCGGACGGCGTGGATGTGCTCAAGGTCCCCCATCACGGAGCCCGGAACGGCGGTACGCAGCTGATCGAAGAACTTCGGCCGAGTCTTGCACTGATCTCGGTTGGAGCCGACAACGACTACGGACACCCCGGCCCGGCGATTCTTTCCGCCCTGGAACGGGCCGGCACCGCCGTGGCCCGCACCGATCTGCTGGGTTCGATCGTCCTTCAAACGGACGGCACAACTGTGAAGGTTAGGCGGCTCGTTCGCCGTGCACTTCGCGGATGAGAATGGTCACGGCGGCTGAAAGGTGGTTTCACTAAAACGGGGCGCTCTGCTTCCTGGTGTGGCATGGCCTCATTGATCCATGATGATGAGTCCGTTCGGGCCGAGAAGGGGTCTCCCATACGCCACTTGGGCAATGAGGCGAAGCGCAACGCCTTGCCGGGCCTCCCGATGCCAGATGAAGGAACCCGTTCTCTATCGCACCCGGCTCACAGGGCCACGGATGACTGCCCGAACGTGATGACTGCCTGAACGTCTTGCCGCGTGAAGTTCACGGGAACCTTCGGCCAATTGCTCGGTGGCTGCGGTATCGCAGCTACAAGTTTGCCCCTGTGGGAGTTGGGGAAGAGGTCTGAGGCTGGGGGCCAGAAAGTCCTAAAAGATGGCGCAAGATGGTGTTCGCATCTTTGGTTCCCGTGGCGTGGTCCATCTGTTTGCGGGTCGTGCCATTGGGCTCGACGCTTGGTGCGTCATAAGTCCAGTAGCGGGTGTGAGGAAAAAACAGAAGCTTGTAGACCTTAGCTCTCCATCCGGTCAGCGACAGCCGTATGGGGATATCCCGCACACCTGGCCCGAATTCCGGAGCAACAGGTCCACCTACGGGATCGCCAAAGACTCGGGACTGCACCGGGAAATAGAGATTCGACCAGCGGGTTGGACCGAATGGTGCTCCAGAGTGTGCAACCTGCATGGTCCTTGTCTTGCCTCTTGTTTCGTAGGATCTTCCATGGAAAGATTTTTCGTCCCCCTTTCCGATAGTCGGTGGGCATCGCGGGTATTCGCGCTCATCCTGCCGTTGCCGGAGTTTTACAGAGCGTGTGTCAAGAAGAAGGGAAGCGTGCGCGAGAGGGGAACCAAGCGTGACGAAGTCTGTAACCAGCCAGCGGACCCCTCGTTTTCGGTTTTCCTCCCTGAGTCGTGCTTGGGCTTGTTGGTACTTGTCAACCTGGGATGGGCTGGGCAATTTGCCAAGCTTCTGCGCACGCTGGTCAAATACTCCAGCTTCGGGTTGGTTTCCATAGTGGGCGGAATCAGGGTGCCGGAGTTCATCCCAAGCCAACCGAAGCAGGTCATAACCAATGACGCTTCCCAGGCTGTGACCAACCACTATAATCCGGTCATAACGTCCGTCCTCGTGAAGCTTTCCCAGCAATTTCAAGCCGTCGGAGCGTATGTTATTGCGTGCTGTGACATTACGGGGGTGGGGTGTCAGATATCGTGCCGAATCTGCGAGATAACGGGTAAGAAACCGTCCTGCGATGATCTCGATTATCACAAGGCTCAGGGCTATTCGGGTCTGCCAGGACTGTAAAGCGCCCACTGGTCCTTTTGTAATTACCTGATCGGGTAGGGATATTCCGAGGAACAGTGCAATGAGGAGCCCTGCAACTTGTATGACGCCAACGATTCCTCGCAGGGTTCGGTTCAATTTCCAAAAAGGCTTTCGGAACACAAGTGTAACGGCCCAGCGGAGGGTCTCACGGAATTTACCGTCATCCATGTGGTGCGCCCAATACAGTTCGTAACAGTCGACCATTGGTCCATTATTAGTCTTTCTAAAAGTAAATCGGCGCAATTCAAAGGAACCAGATAGTCGGTCGGGTTTATTCCAATAATCGTGTGGCCGTAAGCCCCTAATAAAGCTACGCAGCGAGTCCATGGGGCGCTGCTCACCCATCCCGTGAATCAGGATGATGGCCTCTCGCTTCTTATCTTCCATGTGCATTGGCTCCTGGGCTTATGCTTGTGTCGGCTAACCCTGGTCGCAACCACCAAGACGTCCGTCGGCTTGGAAAAACGCTGGTCTTCCACTCCTGCGAGAAGCTATGCCACTCATAGCCGCCAGAAGTGCAGTGGGGCGAGCCATGTACTCCCGATGTCCAGCTCGGACGTCGCACGCGGAACGGTCTTCCGGTGGCTTCGTGGCGCGAGTCAACGTCAATGGGATCTTCCCAAAGCGAAGGTAGGATCGGCTTGAAAAGGCCAACCTGTGCTGTATCGAACATACGAACCCCCGCAGTGTCATGCAGGTGACGCTGATGCAGGAGGCTACCCGACTGCAACGGGCGGCATCCGTGGTGGAAGGCTACGCCTACAGCCATGGAATGCGACACTAATCTGGCCAGAGACTGCCGTAAAAGTGTCAATTTTGCAGACTGACGTGTCCAGCAGACCTTGTGCAAGTCTTAGTGTGTGGTCAGAGGGGAAACCGCTTCGAGTCGACTGGAGGGTGCTTCCCGCAATCGGGATCTCGGTGTCCTATCAACACCCGATGGTCCGTCCTGCTGGAGCCGGCAGTTGTCGTCATCCCGGGTCGCTCAGCTTGCAATGAGTAACCAATTGGCGCTGGTGGGATTGGAGACGGAACAACGGTGTGACGCCGTTGGAAGGGTCCCGCCCGGTCTCACCGGGCATGCTCCGTAAGGCAGGCATCCGGGCGGGCAGGTAATGTTGGAGTGTTCCCCAAACGTAGTTCCGTTGTCTCATCCCAGGAGTCTGTTCGCTGTGAATCCGGCCGTCCCGTCAGCAAAGCGAAGCACCGCGAAACCTGCCGGCAAGTCGGCGGGAAAAACCGTGTCCTGGCGCGAGGTCGAACCGGCCCCGGTGGTGCTGCTCAGCGGCCCCGAGGATTATCTGGCCGGCCGGGCCATGGAACGGATCCGTGCGGCCCTGCGGCAGGACCGGCCGGACACCGAACTGGTCCGCCTCGATGCCGCAGCCTATGACGCCGGTGAACTGACCCTGCAGTCCAGCCCGTCGCTGTTCGGGGAGGCCAAACTCATTGAAGTCTCGAACCTGGCCACGATGAACGAGGATTTCCTGACCGACACCCTGGCCTACCTGTCAGATCCGGCTCCCGATGCCGTGCTTGTGATGCACCACGGCGGCGGAAACCGGGGGAAAAAGCTCCTGGACGCGGTGAAGTCGGCCGGAGCCGCCGTGGTGGAGTGCCAGCCGTTCAAAAAGGACGCGGAAAAGCTGGACTTCGTGTCGCAGGAATTCAAGGCTGCCCGCCGGCGGATCGATCCAGTGGCCTCGCGCGCTCTGGTGGCGGCAGTGGGGTCGAAGCTGGCGGACCTGGCCGCAGCCTGCCGGCAGCTGATCAACGACGCCTCCGGAGAGATCAGCGAAGAGCTCGTCGAGAAGTACTACGGCGGCCGGGTGGAAGCCACCGCCTTCAAAGTCGCCGACGCGGCGCTGGCCGGACGCGGCGGGCAGGCACTGTCCATGCTGCGCCACGCCCTGGACACCGGTGTCGATCCCGTCCCGCTGGTCGGTGCGCTGGCCATGAAGGTTCGGGCCGTGGCGAAGGTGGCGAACCTGCGCGGTTCGTCGGCCTCCATGGCCAAGGAACTGGGCATGGCTCCGTGGCAGGTGGATCAGGCCCGGCGTGATGCCCAGCACTGGTCGCAGGAATCCCTTATCAAAGCGGTCCAGGTTCTGGCCGAGGCCGACGCGCAGGTCAAGGGCGCCGGCCGGGATCCGGTCTACGCCGTCGAGCACGCGGTCACCGTCATCTCCCTGGCGGCTGCCGGGCGCTAATCCGGCCCCGGGCGCTGATCCGGCGTCCGGGACAGATTCTCCGGGACTGTTTTTCCGGGACTAGTGATCCCGGATTAAAGCTGGTTAAAGCAGTCTGGCCGGCCCCCGAAGGGACCGGCCAGACCGACAAGACTAAAGCAAAAACAACTGCTTAGAGCGCGTTGACCTTCTTGGAGATGGCCGACTTGCGGTTCGCTGCGTTGTTCTTGTGGATAACACCCTTGCTGACGGCCTTGTCCAGCTTGCGGCTGGCGTTGGCCACCGCTGCGACTGCTGCATCCTTGTCGCTGGCCTTCAGGGCAGCGTCAACGGAGCGGATTGCGGTCTTCAGCTCGGACTTCACCGAGTTGTTACGCATGCGCGCCTTCTCGTTGGTGAGGATGCGCTTCTTCTGGGACTTAATATTGGCCACTATATAAACTCTCTTTGTATTGCGGACTTGGTCGGTGAGGGAATTTCAGCCCAGACATTGACTGAGCGGCGTGGGGATACCGTAATGGCGCCTGAACTGAAGTGCCCGTCGACCTGCGCGGACACACAGCAATAAATGTTAGCAGAATTTGGGCACAACCGCCCGTTCGGGGTGGTCAGCGCATGACGGCGCGGCGGCACGTCCCGCCGCGGTGCCGTCAGTTCCGGGCAGCAAAAGCCTTTCGGACGCGTTCGAAAGCGGCGGGGGAGAGGACGGCGCCCTGGCGTCGGACGGCAGCGGGATCGAGCTGCAGCACGCGGTCCAGTTTGACCTCGCTCGGCCTGCCCTGCGCATCCCACGGCCCGGTTCCCACATCGACGTAGTCGGGATCGGAGGTGCGGCTGTTGCTGCGGTCCTTGGTGGTCATCATCAGGGCCAGCAGCCGGGACCCGGAGTGGCCGATGAGCAGCACGGGCCGGTCCTTGCCCTGCGAATAGTCATCCTCGTAGGGCACCCACGCCCAGACAACTTCCCCCGGATCGGGTGAGCCGTCCGGCGAGGGGGCGTAGACGGGCGTGACCTCCCCGCGGAAATCGCCGGGGTAAGCGCCCGTTCCGCCCGGCTTGGCGGCCGGCTGGGAGCGGCCCGCCGTCGGCGTCGTCGTCCGGCGTGCGGATTTTGACGCCGCACGGGACTGCGGTTTCTGCGGCGACGACGTCCGGCCGGCGGATTTGGGCTGTGCCTTGGGCTGGGTCCGGCTCTGCGTCGGAGAGGCGGTGCCGGAACGGGTGAGCAGGCGAAGGGCTGCGCGGGCAAGGGAAAGAAGAGAACGGTTGGAGAAGGACATCACCCCACGCTATTACCTTCTGCGGTTCCAGCACGGACAGGCAAACGTGGGAGACTGTTAATTCAGCAGTTAAAACCACCAGGAAAAACCGACGAACCGCGCCGAAGCCGGTTCCCGCACGCGGCCCCGCCGCCGCGGCCGCGTGAAGTCCTGTGAACAGTAAAGGAACCGCCACAGTGTCACCCATGGCCCGCTTCTCACCGGTGCCTGCCGCGACGGATCCGGCGATCATCAGAAACTTCTGCATCATCGCCCACATCGACCACGGCAAGTCCACCCTGGCCGACCGCATGCTCCAGTCCACCGGAGTTGTGGAGCATCGGAACATGAAGGCCCAGTACCTGGACCGGATGGATATCGAGCGTGAGCGCGGCATCACCATCAAGTCCCAGGCCGTGCGCATGCCGTGGGAAGTGGACGGCGAGTCCTACGCCCTGAACATGATCGATACCCCGGGCCACGTGGACTTCACCTACGAGGTTTCCCGCTCCCTGGCAGCGTGCGAAGGCGCCGTGCTGCTGGTGGACGCGGCCCAGGGCATCGAGGCCCAGACCCTGGCGAACCTGTACCTGGCGATGGAAAACGATCTGACGATCATTCCGGTCCTGAACAAGATCGACCTCCCGGCCGCGCAGCCCGAGAAGTACGCCGAGGAACTGGCGAAGCTGATCGGCGGCGATCCGGCTGACGTATTGAGGGTCTCCGGCAAGACCGGTGTTGGCGTCGAAGCCCTGCTGGACCAGATTGTCCGCGAGATTCCGGCACCGGTGGGCGACCCCAACGCTCCCGCCCGGGCCATGATCTTCGACTCCGTGTATGACACCTACCGCGGCGTCGTCACCTACGTCCGCGTCATCGACGGTTCGCTGTCCCCGCGCGAACGGATCCAGATGATGTCCACCCGCGCCAGCCACGAACTGCTGGAAATCGGCGTCAGTTCCCCGGAGCCCACCCCGTCCAAGGGCCTGGGCGTCGGTGAGGTCGGCTACCTCATCACCGGCGTGAAGGATGTCCGGCTGTCCAAGGTCGGCGACACCGTCACCAACCTGGCCAAGCCGGCCGAGAAGTCCCTCGAAGGCTACGCCGATCCCAAACCCATGGTGTTCTCCGGGCTGTACCCCATCGACGGCGCCGACTACCCGGTGCTGCGCGACGCACTGGAAAAGCTGATGCTCAACGATG
This sequence comes from Arthrobacter sp. zg-Y1219, assembly GCF_030125545.1. Lineage (NCBI taxonomy): Bacteria > Bacillati > Actinomycetota > Actinomycetes > Micrococcales > Micrococcaceae > Arthrobacter > Arthrobacter sp. zg-Y1219. The sequence continues at coordinate 177,100 of NZ_JASKLY010000003.1, read as the reverse complement.
CCGCGCTGGTATACGAACCCGAGACGTCCGCGGCGCTGGGCTTCGGCTTCCGGGTGGGATTCCTGGGCCTGCTGCACCTGGAAATCACCCGTGAACGGCTCGAGCGCGAGTACAACCTGGACCTGATCTCCACCGCGCCCAACGTGGAGTACGAGGTGACGCTGGAGGACAAGAAGGTGGTCACGGTGACCAACCCCAGCGAGTACCCCGAAGGCAAAATCAAAGAGGTCCGCGAGCCGATGGTCTCGGCCACGATCCTGGCGCCGAACGAATTTGTCGGCGCCATCATGGAGCTGTGCCAGTCCCGCCGCGGCGTCCTGGGCGGCATGGACTACCTCTCCGAGGACCGGGTGGAAATCCGGTACCGCCTGCCGCTGGCCGAGATCGTCTTCGACTTCTTCGACATCCTCAAATCCAAGACCCGCGGCTACGCGTCGCTGGACTGGAAGGCCGACGGCGAACAGGTCGCCGACCTGGTCAAGGTGGACATCCTGCTCCAGGGCGAACAGGTGGATGCGTTCAGCTCCATCACGCACAGGGACAAGGCCTACTCCTACGGTGTCATGATGACCGGCAAGCTGCGCGAACTGATCCCGCGCCAGCAGTTCGAGGTGCCCATCCAGGCGGCCATCGGCTCCCGGATCATCGCCCGCGAATCCATCCGCGCCATCCGCAAGGACGTGCTGGCCAAGTGCTACGGCGGCGACATCAGCCGTAAGCGCAAGCTGCTGGAAAAGCAGAAGGAAGGCAAGAAGCGCATGAAGATGGTGGGCCGCGTCGAGGTTCCCCAGGAAGCCTTCGTGGCAGCGCTTTCCTCCGACGAATCCAAGGACAAATCCAAGAAGTGACACCCAGCGCACTGCCCCTCGGAGACCCGGCACCCGCCGACGGACTCCTGCCAGCACAGGCCGCGGCCGGCGCAGCCGAACGGAACTTCGGGCTTTACGTCCATATCCCGTTCTGCGCCGTCCGCTGCGGCTACTGCGACTTCAACACCTACACCGCCACCGAGCTCGGCGGCGGCGCCTCGCAGGCCGCCTACGGCGGCACCGCGGAACAGGAAGTCCGCTTTGCCGCCCGTGCGCTGAAGGCCTCGGGCTTGCCGGACCGGAAGCTCGGCACCGTCTTTTTCGGCGGCGGAACACCCACCCTGCTGCCCGCCGAGGACCTGGCCGGGATCCTGAAGACAGCCGTTGACGCCTGGGGCCTGGAACCGGGCGCCGAGGTCACCACCGAAGCCAACCCGGACTCGGTCACCCCCGCGTCCCTGCAGCTGCTCGCCGACGCCGGTTTCACCCGGGTCTCCTTCGGCATGCAGTCAGCGGTCCCACACGTCCTGGCGGTCCTGGACCGCACGCACACGCCGTCGCGGGTTCCCCAGGCAGTGAAGTGGGCGCGCGACGCCGGCCTGAACGTGAGCGTCGACCTGATCTACGGCACGCCGGGAGAGTCCCTCGCGGACTGGGAAGTCTCCGTCAAGGAGGCGCTCAGCTACGAGCCGGACCACATCTCGGCCTACGCGCTGATCATCGAGGACGGCACCAAGCTGGCCGCACGGATGCGGCGCGGCGAGGTGCCGCCGATCGACGACGACGACCACGCGGACAAATACCTCATGGCCGACGAAATGATGACGGCCGCCGGACTGTCCTGGTACGAGGTGAGCAACTGGTCCCGGACACCCTCTGATCACTGCCGCCACAACCTGGCGTACTGGCGCAGCGATGACTGGTGGGGGATCGGTCCCGGCGCGCATTCCCACGCCGGCGGCGTGCGCTGGTGGAACGCGAAGCACCCGACCGCCTACGCGCAGCGGCTTGCGGCGGGGGAGTCGCCGGCGGTGGGGCGCGAAACCCTCGACGCCGACACCCGGTACGTGGAAGACGTCATGCTGCGCACCCGGCTTGCGGAGGGCCTGGAGCTGTCCCGGCTGAAGGATTCCGGCCGGCTCGCCGTCGCGGGCCTGATGGCCGACGGCCTGGTGGACCCGAGGGCTGCCCTGACCGGCCGCGTGCTGCTCACGACCAAGGGCCGCCTGCTCGCCGACGCCGTCGTCCGCCGCCTGCTGCCGGACTAGGACAGGCTGCCGGACCGGGACAGGCTGCCGGACTAGGACAGGCTGCCGGACTAGGACAGGCTGCCGGACCGGGACAAGAGGCATCCAACAAGAGAAGGACCCCGGGGGACGGCAGCGATGCCGGCCGGGGTCCTTCTTTTTTGGCCTGTCTGAGGTGAATGCCCGTTACGTGATGCGGCGCAGGTTCAGGCGGTACCGGTAAGGGCGCCCGCGGTTGACCTCGATGCCGGCCACCACCGAGGAAACGGCAATGATGACCCAGAGCAGGGCGTTAAGGATGGCGAAGACCCAGCCGATTACCGGAATGAAGGACAGCAGCCAAGCCACCAGGGCAACGATGGTGGGAGGCAGCGTGAAGTTCAGCGCTTCCTTGGACTCCTGGGCGGTGAAGGGGCCGCGGTCGCGGAAAACCAGAAAGATGACCAGGGCCGGGATGAAACCCAGGATGCCGCCGAAGTGCGCCATGGTTGCCCACTGCCGGTCCTCCGAGGCCGTCAGGGGCAGCGCATTGGCGGGCGCTCCCTGGTAGGCGGGACGAGCGCCGGAACCCCGGTCATCGGGCTGCGGGTGGTGGTTCTGACGGATGTTCGACACTGCTGTTTCCTTTGTGACTCTGGACGCCTTGGTCTTATGCCCTGGGGCCAATGCTTGGACTCGCGGTACCCGGTGAGACTGTGCAGATAAACCCGGTGAGACTGTGCAGATAAAACTGTGCAGATCGGATCGGATCGGTTTACTGCCCTGTACCTCAACTAGGTTACTGGCAACGGGTCCCGTCTCCGGTACCCGACGCGGCGCGCGGTTCGCTAGGGAACGGTCAGGAAGTCGATGACTTCCTCCACCCGCCCCAACAGCGAGGGCTCCAGATCGGCGTACGAGTTGACGCTGCCCAGCAGTTTCTTCCACCCCATCGCCACGTCCGTGTGGTCCCGGTGCGGCCAGCCCAGGCCCTTGAGGATGCCCGTCTTCCAGTCTTCGTGCCGCGGGACCACCGGCCAGGCGGTCAGGCCGATGGTCTGCGGCTTGATGGCCTGCCAGACATCAACGTACGGATGCCCCACAATCAGCACGTTTCCGCGCGCCCCGGGGACCGCCATGGTTTCGGCGGCGATGCGGGACTCCTTGGAGCCGGACACCAGGTGGTCCACCAGGATGCCCAGCCGGCGGCCGGGGCCCGGGCTGAAGTCCCGAACCGCGGCATGCAGATCATCCACTCCGTGCAGGGGCTCGACGACGATGCCTTCCACGCGGAGGTCGTCGCCCCACACCTTCTCCACCAGTTCGGCGTCGTGCTTTCCTTCCACCCAGATGCGGCTGGCCCTGGCGGTGCGCGCCCGCACATTGTCCACCCGGACGGAGCCCGACGCCGTCCGCCGGGACACGGGTGCCGCCGCCTTGACCGCCGGGATCACTTCCACCGGCTCGCCGTCGAGCAGGAAGCCGAAACCCAGTTCAAACGACTTGGTTTTTCCCCGCCGGTCCTCCAGCACCATCAGATGCAGTCCGCCGGACTTCTCCACCCGGACCACGGCTCCGACCCAGCCGCTCTGCACATCCTCGAGCACCAGACCGGCCTCTGCCCCGACCTTGGGGAGGGTTTTCCGGGCCGGAGCACTGATGTCCTGCGGTCCCCACGAAAAGTTGGACACGGGTGTTTTCCTCGCTTTGGTTGGTTCGCATGCAGCTGGCAAGTGCACGCCGCAGGCGTGCGCGGCTCGGGCCACTCAATGCTAGCAACGACCCTGATCCGTATTAGACTTAGCACTTAGGCATGGTGAGTGCTAACCGTCAGCCGCTCAACGGCCGACGCCGGTTGACCGCCGGTCCACCGTCAGCAAGGGAGGGAAAACCATGAGTGAACCACGCAGACTCGAGGTGCTCCGGGCCATTGTTGAAGACTATGTGCATTCGCGCGAGCCGGTCGGCTCCAAGGCCCTGGTGGAACGCCACCAGCTCGGGGTCTCCAGCGCAACCATCCGCAACGATATGGCTGCCCTTGAAGAAGAGGGCCTGATCGTTGCGCCTCATACTTCTGCCGGGCGCATCCCCACCGACAAGGGCTACCGCTTGTTTGTGGACAGGATCTCCGATGTAAAGCCCCTGTCCGCCGCCGAACGCAAGGCCATCTCCTCCCTGCTGGAGGGCGCCGACGACCTCGACGACGTCATGGAGCGGACGGTCCGGCTGCTGTCGCAGCTGACTAACCAGGTGGCCGTGGTGCAGTATCCGCATTTGGGCAACGCCAAGGTGCGGCACATCGAGTTTGTCCTGCTCGCACCCGCCCAGGTGCTGGTTGTCCTGATTTCGACGACCGGCCGGGTGGAGCAGCGCGTCATCACCATTCCGGACCAGGTCACGGAGCCGGACCTGCTGGATTTGCGGCAGCACTTCCTCGTCTCGCTCAGCGGCACACCGCTGACCCGGATCACCGGCCACCTGGCCGAATGCCTGGCCACGGTGCCGGCCCGCAGGCGGCGCAGTGCCGCCGCCCTGGCCCGGTGCCTGGAACAACTGGCCGGAATCAACCGCGAAGACCGCTTGGTCATGGCCGGAACAGCCAACCTCGCACGGTCCACCGTAGACTTTCCCCTGACCATTGGCCCGATCCTCGAGGCGCTGGAGGAACAAGTGGTCATGCTTCGGTTGTTGTCCGAAATGGAGCAGGACGCCCGGGGCGTTTCGGTCCGGATCGGACGGGAGAACCCGCACGGTTCGCTGTCGGAGGCATCGGTCGTGGCCACCGGCTACGGCCCGGACGCTTCGGCGAAGGTGGGGGTGCTCGGACCAACCCGCATGGATTATCCCAACACCATGGCGACGGTGCGGGCCGTGGCCCGCTACCTTTCCCGGATACTGAACAACTAGAAAACGTTAGACAATACAGCAGCAGTGCGCCGGTTCCCGGCCGTCCAAGGCGGCCGGAGCCGGCGGAAGTCTTCGCAAGAGAAGGCGAAACCGCAACACGGTTACTGCAAATTACAGGAAGCGATGTGCACGAGTGAGCGATCACTACCAGGTCCTGGGTGTCGGACGCGACGCAACGGGCGAAGAAATCAAGAAGGCGTACCGGAAGCTTGCCCGCAAGCTGCACCCGGATGTTAACTCTGCTCCCGGAGCGCAGGACGAGTTCAAGGCCGTGACCCACGCCTACGAGGTGCTGGCGGATCCGCAGAAGCGCCGGATCTACGACACCACCGGCAACGAGAACGGCAACGACAACGGTTTCGGCGGCGGCGCCGGCTTCGGCGGCCAGAGCTTTGGCTTCCAGGACATTTTCGACACCTTCTTCGGCGGAGCCGGAGCGGGCGGCGGCCGGGGCCCGGCCTCCCGCACGCGCCGCGGCCAGGACGCGCTGATCAATGTGCGCATCGATCTCAAGGACGCCGTGTTCGGCATCAACAAGAAGATCGACGTCGACACCGCCGTCACCTGCCCGACCTGCGACGGCAGCTGCTGCCAGCCCGGCACCTCGCCGCGGACCTGCGACATCTGCCACGGCACCGGCCAGGTGCAGCGCGCTGTCCGCTCCATCCTGGGCCAGGTCATGACCAGCGCCCCCTGCGGATCGTGCCAGGGGTACGGCTCGGTCATTCCCGATCCCTGCCACGAGTGCGCCGGCGAGGGCCGGGTCCGCAGCCGCCGCACGCTGAACATCAAGATCCCGGCCGGCGTTGCCACCGGCACCCGCATCCAGCTCGGCGGCCAGGGCGAAGCCGGCACCGCCGGCGGACCGCAGGGTGACCTCTACGTGGAGATCCGGGTTAACGCCGATCCCACGTTCGTGCGCGAGGGCGACGACTTGCACGCCACCCTGACGGTGCCGATGACGGCCGCCGCACTGGGCTCCTCGATCAACTTCGAAACGTTCGACGGCGACCGTGAAATTACGGTCAAGGCCGGCACGCAGTCCGGCGAAATCACCACCCTCAAGGGACTGGGCGTCACCCATCTGCGCGGTTACGGCCGCGGAGACCTCCTGGTCCACCTGCATGTGGAGACTCCGCAGAAGCTGGACGCGGAGCAGGAGGAGCTGCTGCGCAAACTGGCAAAGCTCCGCGGTGAGGAATACGCCGAGGGCCGCCTGGCCGGCAGCGGATCCGGCGTCTTCGCCCGGCTGCGGGACCGCCTGGGCAATCTCTGACCATGACCAACCCCATTTTCTTCGGTGACCCGGGCGCCGTCCGCGCCGCCGTGCCCGGGTCAGTGTTTGTCCTCGAGGGACCGGAGGCCCACCACGCCGTAGCCGTGAAGCGGCTTGCCCCCGGCGAACCGGTGGACATTGTGGACGGTGCCGGACTGCGGCTGACCGGCACCGTGTCGGCAGCGGCTCCGTCCCGGCTGGAAGTATCCGTGGAAGCCGTCACCGAAGAAAACGAGGCAGCCGAAAAGCTGATCCTGGTCCAGGCCCTTGCCAAGGGCGGCCGCGACGAGCAGGCGATCGAAGCGGCAACAGAACTCGGCGTGCATGTGGTTCTTCCGTGGCAGTCCGAGCGCAGCATCGTGCGCTGGCGCGCCGACAAGGCGGCCAAGGGACAGGCCAAATGGCAGGGGATTGTCACTGCTGCGGCCAAACAGTCCCGCCGTTCAGCGGTTCCGCTGGTCGAAGAGGTCGTGGAGTCAAAGGCACTGGCGCTGCGGCTGGCTGACGTGGATCTGGTGGTGGTGCTGCACGAGGAGGCCGACGGCGGACTCGCCCCGGCCGTCGCGGAAGCGCGCCGGCGGGCCGGGAACCGGCCACTGAGCATCGCGGTGGTTGTGGGCCCGGAAGGCGGCATCAGCGCCGCAGAAGTGGACCTTCTGCGGTCCGGCGGGGCCGTGGCGGTCCGGCTGGGCGGACACGTCCTGCGGTCCTCGACTGCGGGGCCGGCTGCGCTGGCAGTCCTCAACTCCCTGCTGGGCCGCTGGTAGGAACTACTGCGGCACGGAGCTGACGCTCACGCGCTTGGAATCCTCGTTCTCCCGGTCCTCGCCGTGAAAGACGCTGACGTTGTATTCACCCGGGGGCAGCTCCACGGTAAAGCCGAAAAGCGAGCTGCCTCCGGTGGGTGCCTCGAGTTCGGCATAACCGGTCTCGATGGCGGTCTCCGCCGGCCGGCCGTCCACAATGGGTTCCACCCGCCAGGAGAGCTGGCCGCCTTCGGAGACTGCCGTGCCGTGCACGGTGAGGGAGGATTGCGAGCCGGATCCCTCCTGCGGGTCGATGATCCAAATGGGCGCCATGAGCGCCGCGTCGCGCTGCAGCGGGCCTTCCAGGACCTCGTGCCCAAAGGCGGTGTAATCCGCCTTGCCGTCCACCAGCAGCACCACCGACGCCTCGTGGCCCACGGTGGTCAAACCGGCATTCGATGCCGCCGCGGTGGCCGTGTAGACCAGCTGCTGAACGGCACGGTGGGCCATTCCCTCGTCCATTGAGGTTGTGAAGGCATCCTCGGAAATGTCGACGGTAATGACGTTCTTGCCGGAGATCGAGGCGGTGACGCGGCTGGCCTTGTGCCACGGATTAAAATAGTCCGGATCCGCCGGCTTGCCGGAGGTCATGGCGAGCACTGCTTCACCGATGGGGTCGCCGCCGCTCTCGGCAGGCTGGAATTCCCGGTAGAGCTGGACATCGGAGCCGTTCAGGCCCAGCCAGTAGACGGGTATGCGGCCCGGGGCGGGCTTTCCCTCCGAAGGAGCCGCACCGCTCAGGGGGGACGCCACTGAACCGCCCGCCGCGCCGAAAGAGATGGGCATGGTGGTGGTCGGGGTAACTGCCACCACTCCGCAGCCGCTGAGGAGGAGCGATGAGGCAGCCAGCAAGCCGAGGAATCCCCGGCGGCTGCGCAGTGTCGTTTGGCGCGATGTGCCCATTCTGTCCTCCTTTCGCTGAACGGTCGCTTTCAAGCTTGGCACACGCCAAACGCCGGATCCGCTGTCTTGACCTTCCTGCTACCGGACTGAGACCCGATTGAGACCCGCAGGCGCTGACCGATCAGGCCGGCAATCCCTGCCGGTCCGCAAAACAGGAGAAGACGGGTGCGGGGGGCATCAAGTAATATTGAAGTGTCTGTCTTAAGGCAGGCACTGCGTTTCCTGCCAGAACGGCGCGCGAACAGCGCACGATCAGCACACGAACACCACACGAACACCACACACACGGCACGACCGAGAAACTCTGCAAAGGGGCGATGAAAGGCCTGGGAAGGCCGAATATATGACTGAATCCTCAGGAATTGGCACCATCGGACTGGATCGGCAGACCATCGTCTTTGATTCCACTGAACACATGGTCCAGTCACTGGGTGCCAACGACGAGGCACTCAAGATCATTGAGGCCGCTTATCCGGAAGCCAACCTGCATGTGCGCGGGAACGAGCTTTCGATCACCGGACCGGCGCCCGTAGTGGAACTCACGCACCGGCTGGTGAGCGAGGTCCGGATTTTGGCCCGCAGCCAGACCAAGGTCACGCCCCAGCTCCTGGAGCAGCTGATCACCATGCTCCGGGACCAGACGGCGCAGCGCCCGGCGGAGGTCCTCACGCAGAACATCCTGTCTTCGCGCGGGCGGACCATCCGGCCCAAGACGCTGAACCAGAAAAACTACGTCGACGCGATCGACGAAAACACCATCGTGTTCGGGATCGGACCGGCCGGCACCGGCAAGACCTACCTCGCCATGGCGAAGGCAGTGCAGGCGCTGCAGCAGAAGGAAGTTTCCCGGATCATCCTCACCCGCCCCGCGGTCGAGGCCGGAGAACGCCTGGGGTTCCTGCCCGGGACGCTGAGCGACAAGATCGACCCGTACCTGCGCCCCCTCTACGATGCGCTGCACGACATGATGGACCCGGATTCGATTCCCCGGCTCATGGCGGCCGGGACCATCGAAGTGGCCCCGCTGGCGTATATGCGCGGGCGCACCCTGAACGATGCGTTCATCATCCTGGATGAGGCGCAGAACACCACGCCGGAACAGATGAAGATGTTCCTGACCCGGCTGGGCTTTGGCTCCAAGATGGTGGTGACCGGCGACGTCACGCAGGTCGACTTGCCCGGCGGCACGGCCTCCGGCCTGCGCATCGTGCATGACATCCTCGGCGATCTTGACGACGTGTCCTTCTCCGAGCTTTCCGCCACTGACGTGGTCCGGCATTCGCTGGTCAGCAGCATCGTGACGGCGTACAGCGAATGGGACGAGTCCCGCCGCAACAGCGATCCGGCCGCCGGCGGCCGCCGGACAGGACGGGGGACTGCCAAATGAGCATCGAAGTGAACAATGAATCCGCGGTTGCCGTGGACGAGGAAGAACTGTCCCGGCTGGGGCGCTACCTGCTGGAAAGCCTGTACGTGCATCCGGAAGCGGAACTGTCCATCATCCTGGTGGACGAGGAAGCCATGGAGAAGCTGCACATCGAATGGATGGACATCCCCGGCGCCACCGATGTGCTCTCCTTCCCGATGGACGAGCTGCGGCCCGGAGTCCCCGGACGTCCGACCCCCGCCGGCGTGCTCGGCGACATTGTCCTCTGCCCCCAGGTGGCCGCCGAGCAGGCGGAAACGGCCGGCCACAGCATGCAGGAGGAACTGTTGCTGCTGACCACGCACGGCGTGCTGCACCTGCTGGGTTATGACCATGCCGAACCCGAAGAGGAAAAGGAAATGTTCGGCCTGCAGCGCGAGCTCCTGTCCGCCTACCTGGGCCGGGATGCCCCGAAGGAGACGCGCAGTTGAGCGTTGCCCTGCTGATCCTCATGGCCGTGGCCTTCATGGTCCTGGCCGGGTTGCTCACGGCCGCTGAATCCGCATACGGCTACTTGCCCCGGCATGAGGCCGAAGCCCTGCTGCAGGGCAAGGCGGGCAAACCCCTCCGCCGGATCCTGCAGCATCCCGTGGCACACATGCACGCGCTGCGGTTCTGGCGCGTCTGGTTCGAAATGGCGACAGCAGTCACCGTTGCCACCGTATTCCAGATGCTCCTGGAGAACATCTGGCTGGCCGGGCTGCTGGCCACCGTGGTGATGGCCGGCATCGGTTTTGTCCTGGTGGGTGTTTCGCCCCGCCAGATCGGCCGGAAGCACGTGACCGCCGTCGTCGTCCTGACCGCCGGCCTGGTACGGTTCCTCCGCGTGGTGCTGGGACCCGTTCCCGGCTGGCTCGTGCGGCTGGGCACCGCCGTCGCGCCGGGCACCCAGGGCCCCGATGCCGCCTTCTTCACGGAGGAGGAGTTCCGCGAACTGCTGGACCGTGCCTCCGAGGCGGACATGATCGAAAACACCGAGGCCGAGCTCATTCACTCGGTTTTCGAACTCGGCGACACGAAGGTCCGGTCAGTGATGGTGCCCCGCACCGACATGGTCTGCATCGAGTCCGGTTCCAACCTGCGCCAGGCCATGTCCCTGTTCCTGCGCTCGGGCTACTCCCGGGTACCGGTGATCGAGGACAGCGCCGACCAGATCGTGGGCATCCTCTACCTCAAGGATGTTGCCGCGCAGATGCACTCCAACCCGGCCGAAGCCACGGTCCGGCGCGTGGAGGAATTCGCCCGCGGCGTGCGCTACGTACCGGAATCCAAGGCCGTCAGCGAACTGCTCCAGGAACTGCAGCGCGAATCCACCCACGTGGCCGTGGTGATTGACGAATACGGCGGCACCGCGGGACTGGTCACGCTGGAGGACCTGATCGAAGAGATCGTGGGCGAAATCGTGGATGAATACGATTCCGAGCGCCCCGAAATCGAGAACCTCGGCGGCGGCCGCTACCGGATCAGCTCCCGCGCCGGCATCAACGACCTCGGTGAGCTGTTCGACGTCGACCTTGACGATGACGAGGTCGACACCGTGGGCGGCCTGCTGGCCAAGGCCTTGGGCCGCGTGCCGATTGTCGGCAGCGAAGTGGTGGTCGACGGCGTCGTGCTGCACGCCGAGCGCCTCGAGGGCCGCCGCAACCGGGTCTCGCACATCATCGCCTGGAAACAGCACCGCGAAGCGGAAACAGACGCTCAACACGACGACGGCAGGGAATCCTCCCGCGTCCACTCAACAGAATTGGTACCCCGTAATGACTGATCCACAGTTCCGCGCCGGCTTTGTCTCGCTGGTGGGCCGGCCCAACGCTGGCAAATCGACGCTGACCAACGCCCTGGTCGGCCAGAAGGTGGCGATCACCTCCAGCAAGCCCCAGACCACCCGCCACACCATCCGCGGGATCGTGCACCGCGAAGACTCCCAGCTGATCCTCGTGGACACTCCGGGCCTGCACCGGCCCCGGACCCTGCTGGGCAAGCGCCTGAACGACCTGGTCGCCGACACGCTGTCCGAGGTGGACGCCATCGGTTTCTGCCTGCCGGCCAACGAGGCAGTGGGCCCGGGCGACCGTTATATTGCCAAGCAGCTCGCCGCGCTGAAGGGCAAGCCGGTGGTGGCGCTGGTGACCAAGACCGACCTGGTGGACCGTGCCGCCCTGGCCAAGCAGCTGATGTCGGTGACGGCCCTGGGCAATGAAGTCCTGGGCGAGGCCGGCTGGGCCGACGTGGTGCCGGTCTCCGCTGCCGACGGTTTCCAGGTGGACACCGTGGCCGAGGTCCTCTCCGGATACATGCCGTCTTCCCCGCCCCTGTACCCGGACGGCGAACTGACCGACGAGCCCGAAGCCGTCATGGTGGCCGAACTTATCCGCGAAGCTGCCCTTGAAGGCGTCAGGGATGAGCTTCCCCACTCCTTGGCAGTGGTGGTGGATGAGATTGTTCCCCGCGAAGGGCGCTCCGAAGACAACCAGCTGCTGGACATCCGCGTAAACCTCTATGTGGAGCGGTCCTCGCAGAAGGCAATCATCATCGGCAAGGGCGGTGCCCGCCTGCGGGAAGTCGGCACCAACGCCCGCCTGGCCATCGAAGCGCTCCTCGGCACGCGCATCTACCTCGACCTGCACGTGAAAATCGCCAAGGACTGGCAGCGCGATCCCAAGCAGCTGGTCAAACTCGGCTTCTAGTCCCGAAGGAATGCAGCGGCCCTGAATATTCTTTTCAGGGTCGCCGCGTACACTTTGAACATTCACTCGCGAATCACTACCGAACGTTCACTTGCGAATCGCCACCGTTGAACACGAATTACTGAAGGGGACCGGCTCATGTCATCTCGCCGTGCCGTAACGGGTGCCGGTCCCTCCGGAAACTCCGGCTCCGGAGATTCAGCCTCCGGAAACTCCGGCTCCGGAGATTCAGCCTCCGGAAACTCCGGCTCCGGAGATTCAGCCTCCGGTCCGGCTCCTGCCGGCAATCCCGGCGGCCGCCATCTGGGCCGCCACGGCGCCGCGCACCCGGTCCTGCGGGCAGTGGCAGTCATCCTGGCCCTGACACTGGTCTCCGGCTTGGCATTTGTCGGCGTGCAGGTTGTCCGCCTGCAGAACAACCTGGATACCAAACCGCTGAACCTGGGCGCCAGCCAGGAAGCGGCAGTGCCGGTGGACACCAACACCGATCCGCTGCAGATCCTGATCCTGGGCACTGATAACCGCGAGGGCCAGGAGAGCAACAACTCCGACGTCATGATGCTGGCGAACATGTCAGCAGACCGCTCGCACGTTACGGTGGTCAGCTTCCCCCGCGACCTGCTGGTGCCGCTGCCGGAGTGCTCGGATCCGGACACCGGCAACACCTATCCGGCCATGGACCTGGGCCAGCTCAACGGTGCCCTGGGCAACGGCGGACCCGGCTGCACAGTGGCGGCCATCAACGAGCTGACCGGGCTGAACATTGACCACTTCATGATGGCCGACTTCGACGCGGTCAAGGAGCTGTCCGACACCCTGGGCGGTGTTGAGGTGTGCGTGAACCAGCCCGTGGAAGACGAACTGTCCGGCCTGAGCCTCCCCGCCGGAGTCAGCAGCGTCCAGGGCGATCAGGCCCTGGCCTTCCTGCGGACCCGCCACGGCTTCGGCAACGGCGGCGACGAGGGCCGCATCCGCGCGCAGCAGAGCTTCATGGCGTCCATGGTCCGCAAGGTCCAGGACGAAGGCACGCTCAAGAATCTGCCCAAGCTGTACTCCATCGCCGAAACCGTGACCCAGAACCTGACGGTGGACAAGGACCTGACCAGCGCCTCCTCGCTGATCGCCCTGGCCGGCCGGCTCAAGGACGTGGACCTGGGCCGGGTTGCCTTCGTCACCGCACCGGTTGTCCCGTACGAGTACGACAACAATCGGCTGGTGCTGGACGAAGCGGCAGCCGAGCCGCTCTTCACCGCGTTGGTGGAAGACCGCGACATCACCAAGCCGGCGGAACCGGAAACGGCTCCGGGCACCGCTCCGGCGGAGGGAACGCCGCCTCCGGCGGAGGAAGCTCCGCTCTTCGATCCGGCAACGATTCCCGTCACCATCCTTGATGCCACCGGCAGCGCCGACGAGGCCGGCACCGAGTCCCGTGACCAGGACCTGGCCGCCTACCTGCTCTCGGAGGGTTTCGCCCTGGCGGCCTCCGGCGGGCAGACCGGCGCACCGAGCCCGGCAACGCAGGTGTTCCACGGCCCGGGCTACCTTGAAATGGCGCAGCAGGTGGCCGCGGCACTGGGAATTCCCGCAGTGCAGGTCGTGGCGAGCAACCTGGTCACCGGCGTCAGCGTGCAGGTCGGGCAGGACTTCACCACCGGAAACACCATGCCCGACGCCGGAGACGTGGGCGGCCTCACCGGCCAGACCGCGGCTCAGGTGACGTGCCAGTCGGCTTTCGGAAACTAACAAATTCGCAATTCACAATTGGGTAGCCCCTCGGGCTGCTGTTAGGGTGGTCACGTGCGCGCAGAGCTTCGTCTTCTTAGCTGCCGCGGCGGGGCCATAACCAACGTATAGGCCGCCCCTCGCTGCGGAGTTTGTGTTGCCCGGCCGCTCTTTTGAACCACTAGAAAAGGCCACACCAGACATGCGAAATGCACAGCAGCCCTCGGGAATGCCCGTCTCCAAATACGTTCCCTTCCAGGACCAGATCAGCTTCGAGCTGCCGGACCGGACCTGGCCGGACAAGCTCATCACCAAGGCTCCGCGCTGGTGCGCGGTGGACCTGCGGGACGGCAACCAGGCCCTGATCGATCCCATGAGCCCCGAACGCAAGCACAAGATGTTCGACCTGCTGGTGCAGATGGGCTACAAGGAAATCGAGGTCGGTTTTCCCTCCGCCTCCCAGCTGGACTTCGACTTCGTCCGCCAGCTGATCGAGGGTGACCGCATCCCCGATGACGTCACCATCCAGGTGCTGACCCAGTCCCGGGAGCACCTGATCGAGCGGACCTACGACTCCCTGGAGGGCGCTGACCGCGCCATCGTCCACCTGTACAACTCCACCTCGGTGCTGCAGCGCAAGGTCGTGTTCAACACGGACCAGGACGGCATCGTGGACATTGCGCTCTCCGGCGCCCGGCTGTGCAAGAAGTATGAAGAGCAGCTGCGCGGCATTGACGTCACCTACGAGTACTCGCCCGAGTCCTACACCGGCACTGAGCTGGAGTTTGCCCTGCGCATCTCCAACGCCGTCGCCGAGGTCCTGGAAGCCTCCCCGGACCGGCAGATGATCCTGAACCTCCCGGCCACCGTGGAGATGGCCACCCCCAACGTGTATGCCGACTCCATTGAATGGATGCACCGCAACCTGGCGAACCGGGACTCCATCATCCTGTCCCTGCACCCTCACAATGACCGGGGCACCGGCGTGGCCGCCGCCGAACTGGGCTACCTGGCCGGCGCGGACCGCATCGAGGGCTGCCTCTTCGGCAACGGAGAGCGCACCGGAAATGTGGACCTGGTGACGCTGGGCATGAACATGTTCAGCCAGGGGATCGACCCGCAGATCGACTTTTCCGACATCGACCATGTCCGCCGCACGGTGGAGTACTGCAACCAGCTGCCCGTTCCCGAGCGTTCCCCCTACGGCGGGGACCTGGTCTTTACTGCGTTCTCCGGTTCCCACCAGGACGCCATCAAAAAGGGCTTCGAGTCCATGGAAAAGGACGCCGCCGCCGCGGGCACCACGGTGGACGGAATTCCGTGGGCAGTGCCGTACCTGCCGATTGACCCGAAGGACATCGGCCGCAGCTACGAGGCAGTGATCCGGGTGAACAGCCAGTCCGGCAAGGGCGGCGTTGCGTACCTGCTCAAGAACGAACACAACATGGACCTGCCGCGCCGGGCACAGATCGAGTTCTCCGGGGTCGTCCAGCGCCGCACCGACACCGCCGGCGGCGAAGTCACCGGGGCCGAACTGTGGAAGGTGTTCCAGGACGAGTACCTGCCCACCACCCCGGAGGCCGACGGCGAACCGTGGGGACACTATGCCCTCTCCTCGGTCAATGCGGACACCGCCGAAGACGGCACGTTCAAGCTGACGGCGTCGCTGAACATCGCCGGCGTGCAGCAGAAGCGCATGGCTTCCGGCACCGGCCCAATTGCCGCCCTGCTGGAAATCCTGAGCGAGGACGGCATCGATGTCCGGCTGCTGGACTACACCGAGCATGCCCTATCGGCCAGCGGAAATGCCGCGGCGGCCTCCTACGTGGAATTGGCTGTGGGAGAGCGGGTGCTCTGGGGCGTCGGAATCGACCCCAACACCACCATGTCAGCACTCAAGGCGGTCATTTCCGCCGTGAACCGGGCCATCCGAGACCGGTCCTGACCGGTCCTGACCGGAACCCGGCGGGTCGCGGGAAGCCGCGCGGCAGGCGCGCCCGGGAGCCAAGTGCTCCGGGGTGCGCCGGAGCCGGGGCCGGACGTGGGAAAATAGCATGGTGGCAGGAAAATCATTAGCTTCCCGGACGTACCGGGACGAGGGCGTCATCCTGCGCACCCACAAGCTGGGTGAGGCGGACCGCATCCTGGTGCTGCTGACCCGCAACCACGGCCAGGTCCGTGCCGTTGCCAAGGGGGTGCGGCGCACCTCGAGCAAGTTCGGAGCCCGCCTGGAACCGTTCATGGTGGCGGACCTGCAGCTGCACTCCGGGCGCAACCTGGACATCGTCACGCAGGCCACGACCCTGGGCGCGTACGGGCACGGCATCGTCTCCGACTATGCGCGGTACACCGCGGCGGCAGCCATCGCTGAAACCGCCGAGCGGCTGACCGACGTCGACGGCGAGTCAGCCAATGCCCACTACCATCTGGTCATCGGCGCCCTGGCGGCGCTGAACCGCGGGGCCCACGCCCCGGAGCTGATCCTGGACTCCTACCTGCTGCGGGCGCTGGCCACCGCCGGCTGGGCGCCGAGCTTCACCGTCTGCGCCCGCTGCGGCGCCCCGGGGCCGCATTCGGCGTTCGCCGCAGCGTTGGGCGGCGCCGTCTGTTCGTCGTGCCGCCCGCCCGGGGCGGCATCGCCCTCTCCCGAAACCATGGTCCTGCTGGCCGCCCTGCTTTCGGGGGACTGGGCCACGGCCGACGACGCCGGGCAGCAGCCGCGGCGGGAGTCGGCGGGCCTGGTGGGCAGTTATCTTCAATGGCACCTGGAACGGGTCGTCAAATCACTTCAACATGTGGAGCGTGTCTAAGCTTGCGTTCAAAGCCCCAACCGGCAGTCCTGCCGCATCCTCCCGTCCGGCCCGAACCGCATCCCTCCGGCGCGGTTCCGCCTCCGGTGCCCGCAGAGCTGGTGCCGCAGCATGTGGCCATCGTGATGGACGGCAACGGGCGCTGGGCCAACCAGCGCGGACTGCCGCGCACCGAAGGGCACCGCGCCGGGGAAGCGGCCCTCCTGGATGTCATGGCCGGCGCCGTCGAGATGGGGATCCGGCACGTCTCCGTCTACGCGTTTTCCACCGAGAACTGGAAACGCTCGCCCGAGGAGGTCCGCTTCCTGATGGGCTTCAGCCGGGACGTGCTGCGCCGGCAGCGGAACCAGCTCAATGAGTGGGGCGTTCGGATCCGCTGGTCCGGCCGCCGGCCGCGGCTGTGGCAGTCGGTCATCAAGGAATTGGAAACCGCCGAAGAGGTGACCCGGGAGAACACCGTCTGCACCCTGAACATGTGCGTCAACTACGGCGGCCGGGCTGAAATCACTGATGCCGTGTCGGCCATCGCCGCCGACGTGGCACGGGGCAAACTGCGCCCCGGATCCATCACTGAAAAAACCATCCAGAAATACCTGGACGAGCCGGACCTTCCGGACGTGGACCTGTTCCTGCGCACCTCCGGCGAGCAGCGCCTCTCCAATTTCATGCTTTGGCAGTCCGCCTATGCGGAGATGGTCTTCATGAACACCCTTTGGCCCGATGTGGATCGGCGCACGCTCTGGGAAGCCGTGGAGATTTACGCCCGCCGGGACCGCCGGTACGGGGGAGCAGTGGATCAGGCATCGCCCGCATAACCGGTGCGGCGGGCTGATCCCGGCTAGCCCTTCAGCATGAAGGCGCGCGCCCACTGTTCAAGTTTGCCGTAGACCCGGCGCCGCACGGGACCGGCCGACAGCAGCACATCGTGCAGGGCGTCCTCGAACCGGCAGACGGTGACCTGCGGACCGAGCAGCAGCCCGCGCTGGACCATCAGGTGCACGTCCAGGATGCTGTCGGAGGTCTTCATGGCTTCGTTCCAGGGGCCGGCCATCGTGGAGGTGGCCGAGGCCATCAGCAGGATCGGCACCCGAATGTCCAGGCCGTGGGCCACCTGCGCGTGTCCGGCGAGCACAGCGGTGATCCACCCGGCCCTAATCGGCCAGCTGTTGCGCGGTTTCAGCTCCGGGTCCGGGTCCCATTCGCCGTCGCCCTCGCGGCTGATGCTGCGCCAGTAATTGGTCATTTCCGGAACCTTCAGACGCGTTTTGGGCCGCAGCCGTGCCAGCGGTTCCAGCAGCCCGGCGGTTGCGTTGCGCACCACCCAGGAGCCGGTCATCTCCAGCCAGGGACTGTTCAGGATCAGGGCTTCGATGCGCCCGGGATGGCGGTGGGCCCAGAGCGAGGCGACCAGGCCGCCGGTGGAGTGGGCCATCATGCTGACCCGCACCGGGGTGTCGGCGCCAAGGTGTTCGCGGACGTGCCCGGTCAGGGCTGCCAGCGCCGCTTCAATGTCGGCGTCATAATCCTGCAGGTCTTGGGTGAACCCCTCGGACTGTCCGGGCCGCAGGCTCCGCCCGTATTTGCGCAGGTCCAAGGCATAGAAGGCGACGCCGAGCCGGCTCCAGAACTGCGCAAGCTCCGTCTGGAAAAAGTAGTCGCTCCAGCCGTGGATGTAGAGGACTGCGTGAACGGGTTCGGGTGCCACGGGAGCCCGCAGGCCGTGCAGCAGGCGCCGGGCCCGGCCGCCAAGCGTGGGAGGAGGCGGCGGCTCAGGAGAGTAGGACACCAGCGTGGCCACGACGGGCCCTTCCTCATCTTCGCCCAGCTCCAGGGTCAGATACTGGTAGCCGTCGCCCAGGATGTCCGGCTTCCACTCCGAGCCGTTCCCGTCGGCGCCCGCAAAACTGTCCATGTATTGAGTACTGCCCATGTATTGAGTACTGCCCATGTATTGAGTACTGCCCATAAATCGAGAATAGTGCAGCCGCGCAGGAGGATCCGCCGGCCGGAGACAGGACGAGGCCGGAGTTGCTGGAGCGCCGTCGTCAGTGCAAGCATGAAAACATGCGCGTCTACCCTGCCTTCTTCCGTGTCGTCTTCGCCGGCATGGACCCGGAAAAAGCACATCGAATCGGCTTCGACCTGATCAAGCTCGCAGCCTCGACTCCCGCCGGACCGGTGATGCGACGGCTCATGCGCCCCTCGCCGGACCTGCGCGTCCACGCCCTCGGGCTGGACTTTCCGTCGCCCTTCGGGTTGGCCGCCGGGTTCGACAAAGAAGGATCCGGCATTGTGGCCCTGACCAACATGGGTTTTGGCCATGTGGAGGTTGGAACGGTGACGGGCCGGGCCCAGCCGGGCAATCCGAAACCGCGGCTCTTCCGGCTGGTGGAGGACCGTGCCGTGATCAACCGGATGGGGTTCAACAACGACGGCGCGGCAGCCGTGGCCCCCCGGGTGGCGCAGGCCCGCGCGGCGCTGGCCAAAGCCGGCCCGAACCGCCCGGTCATCGGCATCAACATCGGCAAGACGAAGGCCGTGGACCTGGCCGACGCCATCGATGACTACCTGATCAGCACCCGGGAGCTGGCGCCCCAGGCCGACTATCTGGTGGTGAACGTATCCTCGCCCAACACTCCGGGACTGCGTCAGCTGCAGAACATTGAGTCGCTGCGTCCGCTGCTCACCGCGGTGGGCGAGGCTGCTGACGCAGCGGCCGGAAGGCATGTGCCGCTGCTGGTGAAGATCGCCCCCGACCTCACGGACGACGACGTCGACGACGTCGCCCGGCTGGCCCTGGACCTGGGCCTCGACGGCGTGATCGCCACCAACACAACAATTGCACGCGAGGGTCTCGTCACCGATCCGCAGAAGGTGATCGCGTGCGGAGTGGGCGGGCTCAGCGGAGCGCCGCTGCGGCGGCGGTCAGTGGAAATCCTGAAGCGGCTGCGGGCACGCCTCGGCGAGGACGGGCCGGTCATCGTTTCGGTGGGCGGCGTGGAATCGGCCCGCGACGTCAAGGAGCGCCTTGACGCCGGCGCCACCCTGGTCCAGGGGTACACGGCGTTCCTCTACGAGGGACCGTTCTGGGCGGCGCGGATCAACCGGCGGCTGGCCCGCCTGCTGAAGTAGCTGCAGGTGTAACTGCAGGAGCAGCTGCAAGACGAGAAAAAGGGCCGCTCCAAGGAGCGGCCCTTTTTGGGTCTTGCTGAAAACAGGTCTTGCTGAAAACAGGTCTTGCTGAAAACAGGTCTTGCTGAAACAGGGGTCTTGCTGAAACAGGGGTCTTGCCGGGAACCCGTGCGGGTTAGACGGGCTTTTCGCCGCGCTTGACCTGGGGCTTCGGCAGGCGGAAGCGGCGCAGCTGGAGCGCACGGGACACGCCGTACCAGACGTCACCTGAGTTGGGCCCGCCGAACTTGTCAGTCAGGCGGCGGCGCAGGAGCGACCGCAGGATGAACGAGTCGAGGATGACGGCCAGGATCAGGACCCAGAACGCCAGCATGACAATGCTCTGCACAGTGATGTTCTGGATGAAGCTGAACACCACGAACACCAGGGCGGCGATCATGACAAACTCGCCCAGGTTCCAGCGGGAGTCCACCACGTCGCGGATGAACCGGCGCTGCGGTCCCTTGTCACGCAGGGGGAGGTAGCGCTCGTCGCCGGTGTCCAGCGCGGCGCGGGTCTTCAGCCGTTCCTCGCGCATGGCATCACGGCTGGCATTCTTCGCCGCCTTGCGGTCGGTCGGCACCAGCGGCCGCTGCCGCGCAGCCACCTGGTCTTTGCGCTTGGGCGTAGGGGTTCCCTTCCCCGCGGCGGTGCGCGCTGAGCTGGTCTGGGCTGCCGCGGCAGCCTGGTCCACAGTTTCCTGCGCGGTGGGCGCTTCATTCTTTCGTCCGAACACCCCTTTAGGATACCTTGGCGGCGGCCCGAGCGGTCCCGAATTTCCGTTGCCCGGACGCGGGGGCCCGCATGTACTGTTTTGTTATGACTTTGAATCCAGAATCTCCCTCTTCGTCCGTGGATGTGGATGCCCTGCGGTCCGCCGTGGCGGCCGATTTCCCCCGTACGGTTGAGCAGCTCAAGTCCCTGGTCTCCATTCCCGGCATTGCCTGGGATTCCTTTGACCCGGAGCGGCTGAACGAAAGCGCCGAAGCCGTGGCGGCACTGATCCGGGAAGCCGGACTGTCGGAGGTGCAGATCCTGCGGGTGGACAACAACGGCAAGCCCGGAGGCCCCGCCGTCGTCGCCCGCCGGCCCGCAAAGGCAGGCAAGCCCACCGTCCTGCTGTACGCCCACCATGACGTTCAGCCTCCGGGGGACCTGGCGCTGTGGGAATCGGAGCCCTTCACCGCCACCGAGCGCAACGGCCGCCTTTACGGGCGCGGCGCCGCGGATGACAAGGCCGGGATCATGGCCCACATCGGCGCCCTGCGTGCCCTGGACGAGGTCCTCGGGGAAGAATCCGGCGTCGGCATCACCCTCTTCATTGAAGGTGAGGAGGAAGCCGGTTCACCAACCTTCCGGAAGTTCCTCGAGACCTACCGCAGCCTGCTGGAGGCCGACGTGATCGTGGTGGCGGACTCCGGGAACTGGAAGGTCGGCGTGCCGGCCCTGACCACCAGCCTGCGCGGCCTGGTGGACGGCACCGTCGAAGTGCAGGTCCTGGACCACGCGGTGCATTCGGGAATGTTCGGCGGACCGGTGCTGGATGCGCCCACCCTGCTGGCGCGCCTGATCGCCACCTTCCACGACGACGCCGGAGACGTCGCCATCGCCGGCCTCGTCTCGTCCGACAGCGCCGCGGTCGAATACGACGAAGCCGACTTCCGCGGGGACTCCTCAGTGCTGGACGGCGTGCAGCTGGCCGGCACGGGCTCGATCGCGTCCCGGCTGTGGACCAAGCCCGCGCTGTCCATCATCGGCATCGACGTGCCGACGGTGGCCATGTCCTCGAACACGATCCAGCCCAGGGCGCGGGCCAAGTTCAGCCTGCGCCTCGCCCCGGGGCAGAGTCCCGCGGAAGCGATGGCCGCCGTCGAGCGCCACGTCCAGGCCAACGCGCCGTTCGGCGCCAAGGTGACCTTCGTCCCGGGGGAGCAGGGCCAGGCCTTTGCCACCGACACGTCCGCCGCTGCGGCACGCACTGCCCTCTGGGCCCTGCGCGAGGCCTGGGACGGCGTGGAGCCCGTGGAGTCCGGCATGGGCGGTTCCATTCCGTTTATCGCCGACCTCACCGAGCTGTTCCCGTCCGCACAGATCCTGATCACCGGTGTGGAGGATCCGGATTCCCGGGCCCACAGCGCCAACGAGTCCCTGGACCTGGGTGACTTCCGCAACGCGGTGCTGGCCGAAGCACTGCTCCTGGCCAGCCTCGGGCGCGCCGGCTCGTAGCCTGCGCGGAAAGCACGCGGCCGGGCACGGAAATCTTTTCGGGCCCGGCCGCGTTGGCTCTGTATATCTGTGTGTATGCATCGACGTACCATGGAGAAGGAACTGGCCCGGAGCCCGGGGGAGCGCCACTGCCCTCCCGTGCACGGACCACGTGAAGAAAGAGAGACGTAATGAGTACTTCCACCAGCGAAACCGGCACCAGCGTGGATACGGCAGCAGCTGCCGCCCCGGAAACGGAGCTGCCGACCCACGACGTTGCCCTCTCCGACGTTGCCGCCGGCAAGGTGCGCAGCCTCTTGGAGCAGGAAGGCCGGACCGACCTGCGGCTTCGCGTGGCTGTCCAGCCCGGCGGATGCTCTGGCTTGATCTACCAGCTGTACTTCGACGAGCGGGTCCTTGACGGCGATGCCGTTCGGGATTTCGACGGCGTCGAGGTCATCGTGGACAAGATGAGCGTGCCCTACCTGTCCGGTGCGTCCATCGACTTCGAAGACACCATCTCCAAGCAGGGGTTCACCATCGACAACCCCAACGCCGGCGGGTCATGTGCCTGCGGCGACTCATTCCACTAGGCTTCCTCCCGGGTACCCCGTTTCACTGACGGGGACCCCGCAGCCGCTCCGGCGGCCGTAATACACGGTATTTTGCCGGGACGCGGTGCGGTCTGTCACTGGATGGCCACGCGTGCGGGTAAGCTCTACACGTAGTAGTAAAACTGATCGTGCGCAGTTGGGGGATTCGTCTGCCTGCTGTGCCGCACTTGCACGTAACAAGAGGAAGGGCCGTCTGTGAGTTCGCAGGACCGAACCAGCAGCCGACGCGCCAGGATCTTAAAGATCTCAGCCGTAACGTCGGCCGGCGCGTTGTTTTTATCGGGTTGTTCGTCAGAAGTCCAAAGAGGCTGGTTGCCCACGGAACGCGACACCACCAACCACACCGGCCGAATCATGGACCTTTGGGTCAATTCATGGATCGCGGCATTGGCAGTTGGGGTGCTCACCTGGGCACTGATCATTTGGTGCATCGTCGCCTACCGGCGCCGGAAGAACGAGACCGGCTACCCGCGGCAGCTGAGCTACAACCTTCCCCTGGAGATTTTCTACACGGCGATCCCGCTGTTCATGGTGCTGGTGTTGTTCTACTTCACCGACCAGGACATTCGGGCCATTAGTGAGCGCGTGGATGATCCAGACGTCGTCGTTGACGTCCGCGGCAAGCAGTGGTCCTGGGACTTCAACTACGTCAATGAGGACAAGTACGACCTCAACGTGCAGGTAAACCTGGACGGCACGGAGAAGGCAGAGACGGAAATGCCGACCCTCTACCTGCCGGTCGACCAGACGGTTGAGCTTCAGCTGAACTCCCGCGACGTCCAGCACTCGTTCTGGGTCCCGGCCTTCCTCCAGAAGATGGACCTTTACCCCGGACGCACGAACTACATCAACATCACTCCCGGCATCGAGGGCACCTACGAAGGTAAGTGTGCAGAACTCTGCGGCGAGTACCACTCGGAAATGCTCTTCAACGTCAAGGTGGTTTCGGAAGCCGAGTACGACGCGTACCTCGACACCCTGCCCGACGGCCAGGTCGGCTCCGAGTACGACCGCGTGTACAACTCAGAATCAAGCGAAGTAAGGAGGTAGGAGGAAGCTGTGACTACTCTCGAATACACTTCGGAAGATACTCAAGTTGCACCGCGCGTCGTCCCCGTCTCCAAGGGACGCATCATCGTCAGTTGGATCACCTCCACTGACCACAAGACCATCGGGTACATGTACCTGATCGCCTCATTCATTTTCTTCTGTCTCGCAGGCGTGATGGCCCTGGTCATCCGTGCCGAGCTGTTTGAACCCGGTATGCAGATCCTGCAGACCAAGGAACAGTACAACCAGCTGTTCACCATGCACGGCACAGTAATGCTGCTGATGTTCGCAACCCCGCTGTTCTCCGGTTTCGCCAACGTCATGATGCCGCTGCAGATCGGTGCGCCCGACGTTGCGTTCCCCCGCCTGAACGCCCTGGCTTTCTGGTTCTTCCTCTTCGGCAGCACCATCGCCGTTGCCGGCTTCATCACTCCGCAGGGTGCTGCTTCCTTCGGCTGGTTCGCCTATGCGCCGCTGTCGAACACCACGTTCTCACCCGGCGTCGGTGGAGACCTCTGGGTCTTCGGGCTGGCACTGTCCGGTTTCGGTACCATCCTCGGTTCGGTCAACTTCATCACCACGATCATCTGCATGCGTGCCCCGGGCATGACCATGTGGCGGATGCCGATCTTCACCTGGAACACCCTGGTCACCGCCATCCTCGTCATGATGGCCTTCCCGCCGCTGGCAGCAGCTCTGTTCGCACTCGGCGCTGACCGACGGTTCGGGGCGCACATCTTCGATCCCGAACGCGGCGGAGCCATCCTTTGGCAGCACCTGTTCTGGTTCTTCGGCCACCCCGAGGTGTACATCATCGCGCTGCCGTTCTTCGGCATCATCTCCGAGATCCTGCCGGTGTTCAGCCGCAAGCCGATCTTCGGCTACAAGGGCCTGGTTTACGCCACGATCGCCATTGCAGCCCTGTCCGTGACCGTGTGGGCCCACCACATGTACGTCACCGGTGCGGTAATGCTCCCGTTCTTCTCCTTCATGACAATGCTGATCGCGGTGCCAACCGGCGTGAAGTTCTTCAACTGGATTGGCACCATGTGGCGGGGATCGATCACCTTCGAAACCCCCATGCTCTGGAGCATCGGCTTCCTGATCACCTTCCTCTTCGGTGGTCTGACCGGCATCATCCTGGCCTCGCCGCCGCTCGACTTCCACGTTTCCGACACCTACTTCGTGGTGGCACACTTCCACTACGTGATCTTCGGAACCGTTGTGTTCGCAATGTTCGCGGGCTTCTACTTCTGGTGGCCCAAGTGGACCGGCAAGATGCTCAACGAGCGCCTTGGCAAGATCCACTTCTGGATGCTGTTCGTCGGCTTCCACGCCACCTTCCTGGTTCAGCACTGGCTCGGCGTGCTCGGCATGCCGCGCCGCTACGCCGATTACCTGCCGGAGGATAACTTCACCCTGATGAACCAGTTCTCCACCTTTGGTTCGTTCCTGCTGGGTGCCTCGATGATTCCGTTCTTCTGGAACGTGTACATCACCTGGCGCCACGGCAAGAAGGTTGAAGTTGATGACCCCTGGGGCTTCGGCGGCTCGCTGGAGTGGGCAACCTCCTGCCCGCCTCCGCGCCACAACTTCACGTCGCTGCCGCGCATCCGTTCGGAGCGTCCGGCACTGGACCTGCACCATCCTGAACTGCAGCAGACGGTGACCGACACGTCGGCCGCCGGCAAGGTCTTCGGACCGGGCGACCGTAAGGAGAAGGTCAATTGAAAGTAGAGACTAAACTCTTCGCATACCTGGCGCCCTTCTTCGTGGTCGTCGGCGTTGTCTACGGCTACCTCGTCGAGTGGATGGAACCGGTGGGCTACCTGGCACTGTTCCTCACCGGCGCGATGTCCGCCATGATCGCCTTCTACATCGGCTTCACCGGCAAGCGCATTGGTGAACGTCCGGAGGACCGGCTCGACGCCGAAATCCACGAAGGATCCGGCGAACAGGGCTTCTTCAGCCCGTGGAGCTGGTGGCCCCTGCTGCTCGGCCTCGCCGCCGCAGGCGGATTCCTGGGCATGGCAATCGGCTGGTGGATTCTTTACATCAGTGCCGGCCTGGCGCTGATCGCCCTGGTCGGCTGGGTGTACGAATACAGCCGCGGAGCCCACGCACACTAAGGCTCCGGCAAGCAAAACACCCAGGGTGAAAACCCGACGGTGAAGTTTAGGCAGAGGACCCGCAAATACTGCGGGTCCTCTGCTGTTTAATATCCGGCCCTGCTTCCGGGGGCCACCGGAGCTGCCCAGCCCGTCGCCCGCTCCGGAGCGGCGGCGTTCCTGGCCCGCGCTCCCGGCCGTTATCCTTGAATAGCACCTACGCCGAGGGAAGGAACCGGATGCGCACCAGAACGGACTTCAGAATTCGGCGGCTGTCATGCACCAGGCACTGAGGCGGTTTCCGGAGCTGCTCGACCCGGCCTCCGGCGTCGCCAAGCACCTGCAGCTGCAGAACATACTGCGCCGCTTCGTGGACCAGCATGCGCCTGCCGGCGCCGCCATTCCCTCCGAACGTGTGCTGGCCGACCACTTCGGTGTGGCGAGGATGACGGTACGGCAGGCCATCGATGCCCTCGTCGCTGACGAAGTGCTCGAACGCGTGGTTGGATTGGGCACGTTTGTGGCCCGCCCCAAAATGGACCTGCAGGTCAAGCTGACGTCGTACAGCGAGGAAATGCATCGACGCGGCATGGTCCCGGACGCCCGGGTCCTCAGCTTCGAACAGATCGGCGCTTCCCATCTGGTGGCGAGGGAGCTGCAGATTGATCCCGGCCAGCCGGTGATCCGGTTCCGCCGCCAACTGCTCGCGGACGGCGAGCCAATGAGCGTTGATGAGAACTTCATTCCCGCCGTCCACGTTCCGGGGATGCTCGACGAAGAGCCCCCCACCTCGCTGTACCGGGTGCTCAGTGAACGGTACGGCATGGTGATGGAGTGGGGCGAGGACACCATCGAGGCGACCGCCGCCTCCGCGTCCATCGCACGACTGCTCAACGTGGAGCTCGGCGCTCCGCTGCTGAAGATCCAGCGGCACGCCTACGTCGCCCGGTCGATGGTGGACTACTCGGTCTCGTACTACCGCGCTGACCGGTACAAGCTCTGGGTGCCTCTGCAGCGTCCCGGAATGCGGACGCCGCGTTCCTACCACCCGGGCAGGCATCCGGGCTCCTGAAGCCGCGGAAGAGGCTCGTGCGGCACTGTTCAGCTCAGCGCTGTCCAGCAGACACCCACAAGACAGCACTTACAAGACCAACAGCGTGGATAGACACCACCCACAGCACCATCAGCCAGGGAGGCTACCGAAAAATGAGCATCACCGTGATGTACCACCGGGACGACAAGGGGGTCCTGCACTTCCGCGAGGCGATGTACGAGGCCGAGTCGCAGGAATTCATGATCAGCCAGGGACCCGTGGGTTACATGGGAACCAGCAGCGCGGTTGCCTCAATCGATGAAGCCGCGGCGGAGAAGAAGTTCGCTGCTTTCGCCGCCAAGTCAGCCGAGCTGGGATATGCGGAGCTGCCGCCGGAGGAGCAGCACTGGGTGGTGGCCCAGTACGCCCTGAAGTCTGCCGAGGGCACGGAGCGTGACCGCTACCTGGAGTACAAGGCACGCACCGCCCTCACCTCTTACTTCTCCTGGCGCGGCCTGGGCACCGTCGAGGAGAGCGAATTCGCACCCGGCAAGCTGAACATCTTCTGCCTGGTGCCCGACGTTCCCAAGGCCGTGAAGGGCATGCTCGTTGTCCTGCGCGAGGCCAATCTGGACTTCACGAAGCTGGGCATCGGGTCGGCGCCGTACGCGGAGCCGGGCAACTGGAAGCGGCGGCATCCGCTTCCGGCCAAGAAGCCGTTCGTCCTGGACTAGGACGCCGTAAGCCACAGGCTGATGCCGCACATCACTGGTGGATAAACCAAAGGGAGCCGGTCAGCAAATGCTGACCGGCTCCCTTTGGTTTATCCGTCAAACTGTCCCGAGCGGAGGACTACCGGTTCGTGATCGAAGCCTGGTCTTCCGTATCCGCTTCAACTTCAGCGGGGGACTCGTGGTGATGCGCTGCTTCAAGTTCCCGCGGAGTAACCGGGGCAACCCGATCCTCGAAGAAGAACCGTGAAAGCCTGCCGCGCAGTTTCTCCTTGCCGGAGACCTTGCCGCGGGCGTCCGGCTGGGCCGGAGTCACCTCGGGGGAGGTGAAGTCCACCAGCTTGTAGCGCTTGAACTCGTCAACGGGCTCATGAACCTCGATGTACTCACCGTGCGGGAGACGGACAATGCGTCCGCTTTCCACGCCGTGGAGCACGATCTCGCGGTCCTTGCGCTGCAGGGCCAGGCAGATCCGGCGGGCGACGGCGAAGCCGATCAGCGGGCCGAAGATGACCAGGAAGCGCAGCCAGTACGTGACATCGTTCAGCGAGACCATGAAGTGCGTGGCGATGAGGTCGGAGCTGGCAGCGGCCCACATGGTGCAGTAGAAGATAACGCCGGCAACGCCGACGCCGGTGCGGAACGGGGCGTTCCGCGGGCGGTCCAGCAGGTTGTGGACCTTCGTGTCCTTGGTCAGCCAGGCTTCAATCCAAGGCCAGGCGAACAGCAGGGTGAAGACGATTCCGGCCGGAACCAGCGCCGGGAACAGCACGTTCAGGGAGAGCGTGTTGGTGCCCCACGGGAACGGAATATTCCATTCCATCGGGATGTTGCCGATCCAGCCCGGCATCAGGCGCAGGGCGCCGTCAACCCAGCCGATGTACCAGTCAGGCTGGGTACCGGCGGACACGGGGGAGGGGTCGTACGGGCCGTAGTTCCAGATCGGGTTGATCGTGAACAAACCGGCGATGATGGCAATGATGCCGAAGACGATGAAGAAGAATCCACCGGCCTTTGCCGCATAAACCGGTCCAACCGGGTAACCGACAACGTTGTTGTTCGTGCGGCCGGGGCCGCGGAACTGCGTGTGCTTGTGCACAACGACCATGAAGAGGTGAACGGCGATCATCAGCAGGATGAGGGCGGGCACCAGCAGGATGTGCAGCATGTACAGGCGGCCGATGATGTCGGTGCCCGGGAATTCTCCGCCGAACAGGAAGAAGCTGAGGTACGTGCCAACCACCGGAATGGCCTTCATGACGCCGTCGATGATCCGCAGGCCGTTGCCGGAGAGCAGGTCATCGGGAAGCGAGTAACCGGTGAAACCGGCTGCCAGGGAGAGGATGAGCAGCACGCCGCCCACCACCCAGTTCAGCTCGCGGGGCTTGCGGAACGCACCGGTGAAGAAGACGCGAAGCATGTGCACGGCAACTGCAGCGACAAACAGCAGCGCTGACCAGTGGTGCACCTGGCGCATGAAGAGACCGCCGCGGATATCAAAGGAGATATTCAGCGAGGACTCGTAGGCCACTGACATTTCCACGCCCTTGAGCGGGACGTAGCTGCCGTTGTAATGCGTTTCTGCCATCGACGGGTCGAAGAAGAACGTCAGGAAGGTTCCCGACAGCAGCAGGATGACGAAGCAGTACAGGGCAACTTCGCCGAACATGAACGTCCAGTGGTCGGGAAAGACCTTGCGGCCGAATTCCTTGACCATGGCAGATCCGCCGACGCGGGAGTCGACGAAGTTGGTGACGCGGCCCAGACGGGTCTTGGGCTCGTAGGGAGTAGCAGAGGGAACACTCATGGTTAGCCACGCTCCCAGTAGCTCGGTCCAACAGGTTCATGGAAATCGCTGGTCGCGATCAGGTAGCCATCGCTGTCAACGGCGATGGGCAGCTGCGGAAGCGGGTGGACAGCCGGTCCGAAGATGACCTTGCATTCCTGCGTCAGGTCAAAGGTGGACTGGTGGCACGGGCAGAGCAGGTGGTGGGTGTGCTGTTCGTACAGCGCAACCGGGCAACCCACGTGGGTGCAGATCTTGGAGTAGGCGACGATGCCGTCGACGTTCCAGTCTTCGCGTCCGGGGGAGGGGTTGAGCGAGCTCGGATCCAGGCGCATCAGCAGGACGACGGCCTTGGCCTTCTCCTCCAGCTTGTGCTCGGACTCGTTCAGGCCCTCGGGAATGACGTGGAAGGCAGAGCCCAGCGTCACATCCGATGCCTTGATCCGGGTTCCGCTGGGATCGCGGGTCAGGTGCACGCCGTCGGCCCACATGGTGTGGCGCAGGGTGTTGCCGGGAAGCGGACCAAGGTCGCGGAACACGGCGATCGCCGGAAGGGGTGCAAGAACCATGGCACCCAGCAGGGTGTTGCGGATCAGCGGGCGGCGCTTGATGCCCGTCTCTTCGACGATGTCGCCCAGCATCTTTTCGGCGACTGCCCGGTCTTCCTCGGGACGGATTTCATGCCGTTCCTCGATGACTTCGTGGTCCGGCATGAGCGTCTTGGCCCAGTGGACAATGCCGACGCCGATGCCCAGCATCGCGAAGGCAGTTCCCAGCCCCAGGAGCAGGTTCTGCACCCTGAGGTCCGCAATGGTGTGGCCGCCTTCAAGCTTGATGCCGAAGTAGCCGACAAAAAACACGAGCGTACCGATGATGGAGATGACGAACAGTGCCGCCACCTGCCGCTCGGCACGCTTTTCAGCGCGGGGATTCGTATCAGCCAGGCGAGGGCGGTGCGGAGGAAGTCCCGGATTCCGGAACTTCTCTTCGTCGCCCTGGCCAGCCGTAGCGACGGTGCCCGAGGTGTTCGGACTGCCGTGACTATGGTCGCCCATGATCCCCCTCATCCTTCTCTTGAAACTGCATTTATAGACCTATGTGTAACTGTGATGTCACCCCGAGAGGTGAGCGCGGGTGATGTCTAGGAAGACCGGGCGGTCAACCAAATGGTGAAAGCAATGACGAGGCCAAGCCCGGCCGTCCAGATGAACAGGCCTTCCGAGACGGGGCCCAGGGCGCCGAGTTCGGCGCCGCCCGGGGAGCCGTTGGCTTCGATGTTCTTGAGGAAAGCGATGATGCTCTGCTTGTCCTCAGGGGAGATGTTGGCGTCGTTGAAGACGGGCATGTTCTGCGGGCCCGTGACCATGGCCTCGTAGATGTGCTTCTCGGAGACGCCGTCCAGGGACGGGGCAAACTTGCCCTCGGTCAGGGCGCCGCCGGCGCCGGCAGCGTTGTGGCACATGGCGCAGTTGACGCGGAAGAGCTCGCCGCCCTCGGCTGCATCGCCGGCTGCGGCGTCCGTGTACTCGGCGTCCGGAACAGTGGGGCCGGCGCCGAGGCTGGCGACGTAGGCAGCAAGCTGGCTCGTCTGTTCCTCGGTGAACTGAACGGGCTTCTGCTGGGCCTGAGGACCGTGCATGGCCATCGGCATGCGGCCGGTGCCGACCTGGAAGTCGACGGACGCGGCGCCGACACCTACGAGGGACGGTCCGTTTTCGGAGCCCGATGCCTCCATGCCGTGGCAGGTGGCGCAGTTGGCGATGAAGAGCTTCTCGCCCTGGTTTTCGTCATCAGCCGTGTAGGCGGTGCTTGCAGCCTGGGCCTCGTTGGCGCCGCTTACGGCTGCGTAGAGCCCACCCGTAACGAGGAGTCCCAGCAGCAGCAGCGCAACTGCTGCTAGGGGATGACGTCGCCTTTGCGATAGTGCCTTCACTTGGTGGTTCCTAACTTGTGTGGTCTTTGGTGTGCTGGTGCCACTGTGGATTTCTTAAGGGTTGCCGGCTCAAGCAGTTGTTACTTGAGGAAGTAGATGATGACGAACAGGGCAATCCAGACTACGTCCACGAAGTGCCAGTAGTAAGACGTCACGATCGCAGAGGTGGCTTCGAAGTGGCCGAATCGCTTTGCTGCGTAGGCGCGTCCAATGATGAACAGGAACGCGATCAGACCACCGGTGACGTGAAGGCCATGGAAGCCGGTCGTCAGGTAGAACGCCGAACCGTAGGAGTTCGAGGAAAGCGAGACTCCTTCAGTCACGAGCATTGCGTACTCGTAGGCCTGGACGGACACGAACACCGCGCCCATGACGAAGGTGAGGAGGAACCACTCGACCATGCCCCAACGGGAGACTTGGAACAGTCCTCCGGTGCGGCGCGGCTGGAGGCGTTCTGCGGCGAAGACGCCGAACTGGCAGGTAACGGAACTAAGAACGAGGATCACCGTGTTGGCAAACGCAAACGGAACGTTGAGCTTCTCCGTCTCCATGGCCCACAGATCGCTCGAGGTCGAGCGAAGCGTGAAGTACATGGCAAAAAGGGCGGCGAAAAACATCAGTTCGCTGGCCAGCCACACTACGGTTCCTACGGAAACCATGTTGGGGCGGTTCAGCGTGGGGTGAGCCGGGGTACTGGGGGCATGGGTCGCTGTTGTCACATAGACATTATGGACGTAAAACTGCCCAGTTCTCCAACAGATAAAGACGTACGGCGAGTCTAAATAGTGCCGAAACCCCGCCGATCCCAGTAACGGCGCGGAAGTGGCTCCCCAGAAACAAATCAGTATTTTCTACGATTCGTAGATAACCTTGGGGATGTGACTACGAATCCGAGCTCCGAACACACCTGGCCGCTGCTGCTCAACGCCCTGATTTCGCGGCAGGACCTGCCCGCGGACCAGACCCGCTGGGCAATGAACGCGATCATGGCGGGGGAAGCCTCGGACGCCCAGGTGGCGGGCTTCCTGGTGGCCTTGCGGGCCAAGGGGGAAACCGTGGAGGAGCTGACCGGCCTGGTGGAGGCCATGCTGGAAAATGCCCGGCCGATCGAGATACCCGGTGAGACATTGGACATCGTCGGCACCGGAGGAGACCGCCACAACACCGTCAACATTTCCACCATGGCTGCCCTCGTCTGCGCGGGGGCCGGTGCCAAGGTCGTCAAACACGGCAACCGGGCGTCGTCGTCGTCGTCGGGGTCCGCGGACGTCATCGAGGCACTGGGCGTGCGGCTGGACCTGAGCGTGGACCGCGTCGCCGAAGCGGCGCTCACCGCGGGCATCACCTTCTGCTTTGCCCAGGTGTTCCATCCGTCCATGCGCTACGCCGCCGTGCCGCGCCGGGAAATGGGAGTCCCCACTGCGTTCAACTTCATGGGGCCGCTGACCAACCCCGCACGACCGGCCGCTTCGGCCATCGGCGTGGCTGATGCCCGGCTGGCCCCGCTGATCGCCGGTGTCCTGGCCGCGCGCGGCGTGCGCGCATTGGTGTTCCGCGGGGAAGACGGACTCGACGAGATGACCACCACCGGCGTGTCCAACGTCTGGGAGGTCCGCGACGGGGCCGTGGAGACGTCAAAGGTGGACCCTCTGGACCTCGGGATACCCCGGGCGACGCTGGACGATCTGAGGGGCGGAGACGCCACCGTCAACGCCGCAGTGGTTCGCAGTGTCCTGGCCGGCGACAAGGGGCCGGTGCGCGATGCAGTTGTCCTCAATGCGGCGGCTGCCCTTGTGGCCCTGGACACCGACGCCGCCGGCAGCCTGACGAAACGCCTGGCCTCCGGAATCCGGCGTGCCGAGGCTGCCATCGACGGCGGCCATGCGCAGGCCGCGCTGGGGCGCTGGGTCGAAATAACGCGCTGATCAGGGCCCCGGAGCAGGCAAAAAGAACGAAACATGAGGCCGTTTCCCGCACCCGGGACGGCCTCATTTTTGTCTTCCACAGCAGGAATTTTCACCTCGCGGCGCCAACCTGGCCCAACACGGCCGGATCCAAAAAACGTTATCCAAATGTGTCCGGCACGGTGCGGATATTGGAATATTTACGGGTCGAAAACTGCCGGTTTCAGCCCGCGGAATCCGCTGGTTTCAGCTGTCGAACCCCAGGGAAAACGCAGCGTCGAGGTCGTGCTGTGAATAGGCGCGGAACGCGATCTGCGTGGTGGTTCCGATCACGCCCTCCACCTTCGACAGCCGGTTGGCAATGGCATCGGCCAAATCTTCATGGCGGCGCACCCGGGCGATCGCAATGAGGTCCCACTCGCCGGTCACCGAGTAGACCTCGCTGATGCCTTCGATCTCAGAGATCTCTTCGGCACATTCTGGGATGCGCGCTGAGTCGGTCTGGATGAGTACAAAAGCGGTGATCATGGGAAGCCCTTTCGTGGTGCTGCCGTGTGGCGGAGGCGTTATGCCCTGCCTTCGAGCCTATCTGAAGCGCCGCCTGAAGCGCCGCCTGAAGCGCCGCCCGAAGCGCTGGTGGCGCTGCTGCCGGCACCCGGGGATCGGCCGCGGAGCACCAGGGCCGCCGCAGCGCGGGGGAGCAGCAGGAAAGCACCGAGGACGCACAGGGTCACCACTGCGAAGCTCGGGGCAACGCCGCCGCCGGCCAGGGCGCGGATTCCCAGTCCGGCAACTACGGTGAGCAGCCACAGGGCCACCCCGGAAGGCCAGAGGGCAGCAGGGGAGTGCCGCCGCCCCAGGAGTGCCCAGCCGGCCAGGCAGGCGGCCAGGAAGGGGGAGGCGGTGATGAGGATGCCGGCCGGGTCCAACCCGTGCTCATGCGTGTCCCGGCCGAGGGCGGCAAACAGGACGATGAGGACGACGTCGAGGGCCAGGAACAGGTAAAGGCTGCGTCCGGCGCGGCCAGGGGTGCTGCGGAAAGTGTTGTTCACGGCTGCTGCTCTCCGGGAGCGCTGCGGCGGTGCTCCCGTACGTAGGGTTCCAAAAGTTCGGTGACGCGTGCCGTGACGGCGTCCTGCGTCCTTTCGCCATCGAGCAGCTTGGTCGCGGTATGGACAATCCCGTTGATGAGTTCGGCAGTGGCGGCCGGATCCGGGGAGCCCAGCTCCTGGAGTGTGCTGACCAAGGGATCC
Source organism: Arthrobacter sp. zg-Y1219 (assembly GCF_030125545.1). Taxonomy (NCBI): domain Bacteria; kingdom Bacillati; phylum Actinomycetota; class Actinomycetes; order Micrococcales; family Micrococcaceae; genus Arthrobacter; species Arthrobacter sp. zg-Y1219. Next base: position 142,740 of record NZ_JASKLY010000003.1, on the reverse strand, counting down.
AGCAGCTTTGAGTGCATCATGGCACTCTGCGTGTTGAGTTCCTCACTGGGCGCGACGGCCGCGAGGGCGTTTCCCACGGCGTGCTCGCCCTCGGCCACCAGGGCGATGTTCGTCAGCACGTAGGCAAGGATCCGGTCGGCCGGTTCGGGCTCGGCACGCATGGCCTCCTCGACCCGCTGAGCCCACCGCGGAAAGACGTCCAGGACCAGGGCGTGGAGCAGGTCCTGGCGTGACTTGTAATACTGATAGGCGCTTGGGCGGGCGAGGCCGGCCAGCGCGGCCACGTCGGCCATGCTGGGGGCCTCGCCCGTCTGGGCGAGTAGGGTGCGTGCCGCATCCAGAAGCGCCCGTTGCTGGGCCGCGCGGTGTGCTGCGACCGTGGGGGCGGTGATGCGGGGCACAAGCCCTCCTGTTTGCTGCGGTTACGGGTTGATGAGCCGTCCGTCGACCATCTCCACTACCCGGTGGCAATGGCGCAGGCCGTCGTGATCGTGCGTCACCATAACTGTAGCAACGCCCCGCTCCGCGGTTCCCCGCGCCGGCGGGGTGCAACTTTGCATCTGCTTCGGCTTGGCATCTGCTTCAGCGCTGCCGCGCTGATCAGCCTTCCTTGCTCTAGCCTGAACCCCGGGCGTCTGCTGTCCTTGATTGATGACCCGGCACCACCTGAGTGCGGATTGGCGCCGCGTGCGAAGCAGCCGCCTGCTTCGCTGGATGGCGGCGATCCTGGCCGTGGTGCTGGTGGTTGAGTACGTTGTCCTGCCGCAGCTGGTGGGGTCGGACAACGTCGTTGCGGCACTGCGGCGGCTTCCGCCGGTTCTTGTGCTGTTTGCACTGCTGCTTGAGGCGGCGTCTCTGGCCAGCTACAGCCTGTTGACGCGGGCGGTGCTGCTTGGGGACGACAGTCCAGGGTTTTTCACCCTGTTCCGGATCGACTTGTGTGACTTGGCAGTGAACCATACTGTTCCCGGCGGGGGCGCGACGGCGGCAGCGGTCAGGTTCCGCCTGCTGACGCGCTGCGGTGTGCAAGCGGACAACGCGCTCAGCGCCGCCACGATACAAGTGCTCGGAAGCAACTTGGTGCTGGCCGGGCTGTTTGCGGCCGGCCTGCTTTTCGGCCGGGACGGCAGCGCCGGCGGCCGGTCGCTTGCCACGGCCGGAGCGGTCGTGCTGGTTCTGCTCGCACTCGCCTTGGTGGCCCTGGCGCTGCTTGAACGGCACTTGGAGGGTGCCGTTCGGGCGGCACGGGGAATTGCGCGCACCGTCCGGCTGATCCATCCGGAGTCAGCCGAGCAGTTTGTCCGGACGATTGCGGCGGAAGTGCATATGTTCCGCGGGAATCCCCGGCGGCCGGCTGCGGCAGCGCTGCTGGCGGCGTTGCGGTACGTTCTGGATGCCGCTGCCCTCTGGGTCTTTCTGGCCGCGTTCGGGCATGTCCTGCAGCCGGGCGAGCTGCTCCTGGCGTATTCGCTGGCTAAATTGGTGGCCCTCGTGCCGCTGACGCCGGGTGGCCTCGGCCTGGTCGAGGGGGTGCTGGTGCCGATGCTCGTGGGATTTGGGGCGCCGGACCATGTGGCGGTGCTGGGCGTGCTGTCCTGGCGGGTGGTGCAGTTCTGGTTGCCGATTCCGGTGGGGGGCTTGGCCTATCTTTCGCTGCGGCTGGGGATTATGCGGCAGGAAGTCCGGCATCCGGAAACGCGAACGGCGGCCCGGGAACCTCGGTTCCGGAGCCGCCGTCGTGCTGGTTAGCCGGCAGTGCTGGTTGGCCGGCGGAGGTGCTGCTTAGCCGGCGGCGCTGGCTAGCCGGCGGTGCTGCTTAGCCGGCCGAGATGCTCTGGCCGGCCCCGCCCCAGATGTCGTCGCCGCGCAGGGTGGCGTCGGCGCCGCCGTCGGTGTAGATGGTCTGGCCGGTGGTGTGCGTGTTTTCCTCGCTCGTCAGCCAGGCCAGCAGCCGGGCAATGACAACGGGCTCGGAGTGGCCGTTCAGCGGCATGGGCACCGAGGAGTCCACCATCTGGCGGCCTTCCGGTGTGGACAGCAGGTCCTTGGTCATGGCGGAGAGGACGGTGCCGGGAGCGACGGCGTTCAGCGGGATGCCGGCGCCTGCCCACTGCTCGGTCACGGCGGCGCGGCGCACCCAGCGGCTGAGGGCGCGCTTGGAGGACGGGTAGTTGAGGTATCCGACGCGAGGACCCTGCTCGGCCAGTGCGGCGCCGATTTCCAGGGCGCGGGCTTCATCCCCGGCCAGCAGGGCCTCCACCAGCTCGGGGGAGTTCTGCTGCAGGGAAGCCATGGAGCTGACCACGGCGGCGCGCGGAGCGTCGCTCTTGGCCAGCACCGGTGCCAGCAGCTCGAGGAATTCCGTGACGCCGAAGAAGTTCACTGCGACGGTGATGGGCGCGGGCGCGGAGATGCCTGCGCAGGCGATCACGGCATCGACGCGGCCGTCGGCCAGCTCGAGTGCCTTGTCGGCGGCTGCGCGCCGGCCCTCCGGAGTGCTCAGGTCCGCTTCGACCTCAGCGCCGCGCAGGTCAACGCCAACCACTGTGTAACCGCGTTCGCGCAGCAGCTCGGCAGTAGCGGCGCCGATTCCCGATCCTGATCCAGTAACGATATATGTACGAGTCATAGCTCCAGCTTACGCTGTAAACATGGGAGCGTGCGGATCTTTGTGAGCTGCATGACGGCGCGTCGGCGCGTCCGGGCTCTGTGGGTTTGGGGTCCGGGGCCTGGGGCTCTGGGGGTCTGGGGTCTGGGGTTTCGGGTCTGGTTGTCGGGATCTTGGAATCCCGGGACGTGCGTCACCGGGCCAGCTTGGAGACCCAGTCCGGCGGAACCAGGCCCGCGGGACCGGGGACGCTCTGGCTCGGCGGATGGGAGTCCGGCGCCGCCAGGACCGGGCCTTCGAAGGCCGAACTGGTCCGGTAGTCCCAGAACCAGTCTTCGCCCGGCTCAAAGCTCCGGATTACCGGATGGCCGGTCGAGGCTTCGTGCGCCGTGGCATGCCGGTTCGGGGATGAGTCGCAGCAGCCGATGTGGCCGCACTCGGCGCAACGGCGCAAATGGAACCACCAGCTTCCCTCCGCCGTGCACTCCACGCAGCCCGGCCCCGAAGGCGGAACGGAAACGTTGATGCCTGATGAGTCGTGCATGGACTTCGCCTCTCTGCTCGCCCGGATCGCACCGGTCCTTCCACGGTAGCCAGCGGGAAGCGCCGGTAACACCCGGCGGGCGGTTAAGAAGCAGCGGTCAAGAAGCAGCGGTTATGGAAGAGCCGTTAAGAAGCAGCGGTGAGGTGGCAGCGCCGGGAGGTGCCGGGCTAGGTCCGGGTGCTCTGCCTGGCCACGAGTTCGGGCGTAAAACGCACCTGGCGGGGCGGAGCCGGAGAGTCCCCCAGCTGTTCCTGCAGAAGTGCGACGGCGGTCCGCCCGATCTCCTCGGCCGGCTGGCGGATCGAGGAGAGGGGAACCACGGTGGACTGGGCGAAATCGATGTCGTCGTAGCCGATCAGTGCCACGTCCTGCGGCACGCGCAGCCCGTTGATCAGCAGCAGGGACTGCAGCACGCCCACCGCCAGGAGGTCGTTGGCGCAGAAGATGGCCTCCGGCAGTTGATCCCTGCCCCGCTCCACCAGCTCCTGGCCGACGGCCCGTCCGGCGAGGACTGTCATGTCAGCGGCCTCCAGTACCTCAAGGCTGGCTCCCGGAACCTTGATGACGGCGCTGCGGGCGCCGGCCAGCCGGTCGGCGACCTGCCGGATGCCGGGGGAGCCGCCCACGAAGGCCAGCCGCCGTCGTCCGGTCTCGAGCAGGTGCTCCGCGGCCATGGTTCCTCCGGCGGTGTCGTCCACCGAGACGGAACTGTGGACCGACGGATCGCCTTCACGGTCCACCAGGACGGCAGCAACGCCGCGGTCCCGCAGGGAGCCGAGGCGGCTGCTGATGTCTCCGGCGGGCGAGATCAGCACACCCTGGACCCGCTGCTCCTCGAACAGGGTGACGTAGCGTGCTTCGCGCGCCGGATCATTGCCGCTGTTGCCGAGGATGATGTCTGCGCCGTGGCGGGTGGCCTCGTTTTCGGCCGCACGGGCGACGGCGGCAAAAAACGGGTTGGAGGAGTCAAGCACGATCAGGCCGATGGTGCGGCTCTGGCCGGCCCGCAGCTGGCGGGCCGCGTCGTTGCGGACAAAACCCAGTGCGTTGACGGCGTCCATCACCCGTTCGAGGGTGGGCGCAGACACCCGGTCCGGATGGTTCAGGACGTTCGATACGGTTCCCACGGCCACGCCGGCACGCGCCGCCACCTCTTTTATGCTCGCTGCCATAGTGATCCCCTGATTTCGTGCCGCCTCTGTCTTGACAGCCTATCGCGGAAACCCTATGTTTGAATCGTATTAATGAAACGATTCAAAGCCTCGCGGGCCGCGCCGTTCGTTCAGCTCCCAGCGTCCGCCGCTGTTCCGCATCTTTCGGTTCAGCAGCGGCCAGGGCGCGCCGGCGTCCGCAGGAATCGCTTTCCACCTTCCCGCCCAGCTTGGAGTACAGCCAATGACGTCACTGACCGACATCCTTCCCGCCCTGGAGGGCCTGGGAATCGAGGTTCCCTCATGGGCCTACGGAAATTCCGGCACCCGTTTCAAGGTTTTCGCGACCCCCGGCACGCCGCGCACCATCCGGGAGAAGATCGCCGATGCAGCCAAGGTCAACGAACTGACCGGGTTGGCCCCCGCCGTCGCCCTGCACATTCCCTGGGACAAGGTTGACGACTACGCGGAGCTGGGCGCCTACGCCAAGGAACACAACATCGCCCTGGGAACGGTGAACTCCAACACGTTCCAGGACGACGAGTACAAGTTCGGCAGCCTCACGCACAGCAACCCCGCAGTGCGGCAGAAGGCCATTGACCACATGTATGACTGCATCGACGTCATGCACCAGACCGGCTCACGGGACCTGAAGATCTGGCTCGCGGACGGCACCAACTACCCCGGGCAGGGCAACATGCGCTCGCGGCAGGACTGGCTGGGGGAATCACTGCGGAAGGTCTACGACCGCCTCGGCGACGACCAGCGCTTGGTCCTCGAGTACAAGTTCTTCGAGCCGGCTTTCTATCACACCGACGTTCCCGACTGGGGCACGTCCTACGCGCACACCCTGGCCCTGGGCGAGAAGGCCCTGGTCTGCCTCGACACCGGCCACCACGCGCCGGGCACCAACATTGAATTCATCGTGGCCCAGCTGCTGCGCCTGGGCAAGCTCGGCTCGTTCGACTTCAACTCCCGCTTCTACGCTGACGATGACCTGATTGTCGGCTCGGCCGACCCGTTCCAGCTCTTCCGGATCCTCTTCGAGGTTGTCCGCGGCGGCGGCTTCGGCCCGGACAGCGGCGTCTCCCTGATGCTGGACCAGTGCCACAACCTCGAAGAGAAGATCCCCGGCCAGATCCGTTCCGTGCTCAATGTGCAGGAAATGATGGCCCGGGCCCTGCTGGTCGATTCCGACGCACTGGATGCGGCACAGGCCGCCGGTTACGTGCTCGGCGCCAATGCCGTCTTCATGGACGCTTTCTACACCGATGTCCGTCCGGGCCTGGCGCAGTGGCGCGAGTCCCGCGGACTGCCTGCGGATCCGATGGCCGCCTACGCGGCCAGCGGCTACCAGGACAAGATCAACACCGAACGCCAGGGCGGCCAGCAGGCGGGATGGGGAGCCTAAGAACATGACCAACGAAACCGTCAGCGCGCTGATCGCCCGCTCGAACCGTCTCGGAGCCGACAAGCGCAACACCAACTACGCCGGCGGAAACACCTCCGCCAAGGGCACCGCCGCCGACCCGGTCACCGGGGAGGACGTCGAACTGCTCTGGGTCAAGGGCTCCGGCGGAGACCTGGGCACCCTGAAGGAATCCGGCCTGGCCGTCCTGCGGCTGGACCGCATGCGCGCCATGGTCAGCACCTACCCGGGCCTGGACCGCGAGGACGAAATGGTGGCGGCCTTCGACTACTGCCTCCACGGCAAGGGCGGCGCCGCCCCCTCCATCGACACCGCCATGCACGGCCTGGTCGACGCCGCGCACGTTGACCACCTGCATCCGGACTCCGGGATCGCCATCGCCACAGCAGCCGACGGCGAAGCGCTGACGCAGAAGATCTTCGGCTCCAAGGTGGTCTGGGTGCCCTGGCGCCGTCCGGGCTTTCAGCTCGGCCTGGACATTGCGGCCATCAAGGAAGCCAACCCGCAGGCGATCGGCACCATCCTCGGCGGCCACGGCATCACTGCCTGGGGCGCCACGTCCGAGGAAGCCGAGGCAAACTCGCTGTGGATCATCGAAACCGCTGAAGCCTTCATCGCCGGAAATGGCCGGCAGGACCCCTTCGGCGCTGTGCTGCCGGGCTACTCGCCGCTGAGCGAAGCCGAACGCCGCGCCAAGGCAGCCGCCCTGGCTCCGGTCATCCGCGGTCTGGCCTCCACCGACAAGCCGCAGGTGGGGCACTTCACCGACGACGCCGTCGTCCTGGACTTCCTGGCACGTGCCGAACACCCGCGCCTGGGTGCCCTGGGCACCTCCTGCCCGGACCACTTCCTGCGCACCAAGGTCAAGCCGCTGATCCTGGACCTGCCGGCCAACGCCTCCATTGAGGACAGCATTGCCCGCCTGAAGGAGCTGCACGAGCAGTACCGCGCCGAGTACCGGGCGTACTATGACCGCCACCGCAGCGAAGACTCGCCGGCGATGCGCGGCGCCGACCCCGCCGTCGTCCTCATTCCCGGGGTGGGCATGTTCACCTACGGTGCCAACAAGCAGACCGCTCGCGTGGCCGGCGAGTTCTACATCAATGCCATCAACGTCATGCGCGGCGCCGAAGCCATTTCCACTTACTCTCCGATAGAGGAATCCGAAAAGTTCCGGATCGAGTACTGGGCGCTGGAGGAAGCCAAGCTGGCGCGTTTGCCGAAGCCGAAGTCCCACGCCACGCGCATCGCCCTGGTGACCGGTGCGGCCTCGGGCATCGGCAAGGCCATCGCCACGCGTCTGGCTGCCGAGGGCGCCTGCGTGGTCATCGCGGACCTGGACCTGGAGAACGCCGAAGCGGTGGCCGCCGAACTGGGCGGCTCCGACGTCGCCGTCGGCGTGCAGGCGGACGTGACCGATGAAGCGCAGGTGCAGGCGGCCATCGACGCCACCGTCCTCGCCTTCGGCGGCCTGGACCTGGTAGTCAACAACGCCGGCCTGTCCATCTCCAAGCCGCTGCTGGAAACCAGCGAGAAAGACTGGGACCTGCAGCACAACGTCATGGCCAAGGGTTCCTTCTTTGTCTCCAAGGCCGCGGCCAAGGTGCTGATCGACCAGGACATGGGCGGGGACATCATCTACATCTCCTCCAAGAACTCGGTCTTCGCCGGGCCCAACAACATCGCCTACTCCGCCACCAAGGCCGACCAGGCACACCAGGTGCGCCTGCTGGCCGCTGAGCTGGGGGAGTACGGCATCAAGGTCAACGGCATCAACCCCGACGGCGTGGTCCGCGGCTCCGGCATCTTCGCCGGCGGCTGGGGCGCCAAGCGTGCTGCGGTCTACGGCGTGCCCGAGGAAGAGCTGGGCAAGTTCTACGCCCAGCGCACCCTGCTCAAGCGCGAGGTGCTTCCGGAAAACGTCGCCAACGCGGTGGCGGTGCTGACCGGCGAGGACCTCTCGCACACCACCGGCCTGCACATTCCGGTTGACGCCGGCGTGGCGGCGGCTTTCCTGCGATGAACGCGAACACGCCGGACACGCGGGCTGCGGGCGGCGTGTTTGCCGCCGTCGACATTGGTGCCTCGTCCGGCCGGGTCATCCTCGGCCGGACGGGGCCCGGCGGTCCCGCCCTGGAGACCGTGCACCGGTTTCCCAACGGTGTCCGGGAAATCGACGGGGCGCTGCGCTGGGACCTGCGCGGAATTTTTGACGAGGTCCTCACCGGACTCTCCCTGGCCGCCGCACGGACGGCGGAGGGCGGCGAGCGGATCGTCAGCATCGGAATCGACACCTGGGCGGTGGACTACGGACTGATCGACGCCGACGGCGCCATGGCGGCCCTGCCGCACAGCTACCGCGACGGCCGGACTGCCGCCGTCGTGCCGCTGGTGCACGAAAAGCTGGCGGAAGCGGCCCTGTACGCGACGACCGGGCTGCAGCATCTTCCCTTTAACACGCTCTACCAGCTGGCCTGCGAGTCCGAGCTGGCCGGGCGGCAGGCGCTCCTGATTCCTGACCTGCTGGCCTTCTGGCTCACCGGGAAAAGACGCACTGAGGAAACCAATGCCTCCACCACCGGCCTCTTTGATGCCGTGGCGGGGGAGTGGGCCCCGGAGTTCCTCTCCGCCCTGGGACTGCCGGCAAACCTGTTTCCGGAGCTGATTGCGCCGGGGCAGACGGTGGGCGTCCTGCTGCCGGCGGTGGCCGAGCGCACCGGCCTGCCCGCCGGCACTCCCGTGGTGGCGGTGGGTTCGCACGACACCGCCTCGGCAGTGGCGGCGGTGCCCGCGCTGCAGCCCGGATTCGCGTACATCTCCTCGGGAACCTGGTCACTGGCCGGGATCGAACTGGCGCAGCCGGTCCTCACTGAAGCCAGCCGCAGCGCCAACTTCACCAATGAACGCGGTGTTGATGCCACCATCCGCTATCTGCGCAACGTCGGCGGCCTGTGGCTGCTGAGCGAATCAATGCGCACCTGGACCGAAGCCGGCGTCGATCCGGAGCTGCCTGACCTGCTGGCCGCTGCCGCCCAGCTGCCGCCCGGCGGGCCGCTGATTGACGTGGACGCCGACGAGTTCATTGCGCCAGGGCAGATGCCCGGCCGGATCCGCGCCGCGGTGACGGCCTCCGGCGGGGTGCTGCCGGAGGATCCGGCGGCGGTGACCCGCTGCATCCTGGATTCCCTGGCGGCCGCCTACGCCCGCACCCTCTCCCGGGCGGCCGAACTGTCCGGCCAGGACATCGACGTCGTGCACATTGTCGGGGGCGGCTCGCAGAACTCGCTGCTGTGCCAGCTGACGGCCGACGCCACCGGGCTGCCGGTGATTGCCGGTCCGGTGGAAGCAACAGCGCTGGGCAACGTGCTGGTACAGGCGCGGGCCGCCGGAGCCGTGTCAGGCTCCCTGGCCGATCTGCGCCGGCTCGTAGCGGAGAGTTCGCCGACGGTTACCTATCGGCCTGCAGCCCGACCATTGCGGCGCTTTGGTTCCAGAGCCGGGTAGCGAGCGCGGCGTCGTACGCGTCCTTGTTGGCAGTGGAGATCTTGCGCTTGTAGTAGTACTTGCCGGACTGCCAGTCCTCTCCGGGCACCGAGGTGGCCAGCCACACCAGTGTCTGGGCGCCCTGGTCCGGCGAGATCAGGAACCGGTTCAGCGCGGTCCGGTACATCACGCGCATGGTGCTGGTGGATCCTGCGGCGAAGGACGACGCCACGGCGCCCGGATGGAAGGCCGCAGCTGAAATGCCCTGCCCGCGGTATCTGGCGTCCAGCTCTCGGGTGAAGAGGATGTTCGCCAGCTTGGCATTGCCGTAGGCGCGGTTCGGGCTGTACTTGCGGCGGGCTTCCAGATCGTCGACGTCGAAGTGCGCGAAGAGGCTGTTGGCCACGCTCGAGGTGTTGATGACGCTGGCGCCGGATTCCGTCAGGCGGTCCAGCAGCAGGTTGGTGAGCAGGAACGGTGCGAGGTGGTTCACCTGCAGCGTCTTCTCATGGCCGTCGACTGTCTCTTCGCGCTTGCCCATGATGCCTCCGGCGTTGTTCGCCAGGACGTCGATCCGCGGATACCGCTCGAGCAGGGTTTCAGCGAGGGCGCGGACGTCGTCGAGCCGGGCAAAATCCGCCAGCAGGTAATCGCTGTCCAGCTCTCGGGCCACCGCTGCGGTTTTTTCGGGCGACCGGCCGACGACGACGACGCGGTTGCCGAGGCTGCGCAGGCTTCGGGCCGCGGCGGCACCGATGCCGTCACTGGCGCCGGTGATGACAATGGTTCGCTCTGACACGGAGGGCCTTTCGGGCGGTGCGGGACGGGGATGGGGGACCGGGGATGGGGGACGGGGGTGCGGGACGGGGATGGGGGACGTGGAAACGGGAGAAACCCCGGCTTCCAGTATTGCCCGGCGTGGGCGATTGGCCAACGAAAGGGATGCTCCGGATGCTGGGCGGAGAATTTCCGCCTGCCGAGGCCAATGGCCGGCGTTTCAGCGCCGCCGGCCGCAGCCGCCGTGGAAATCGGCCGGTCGCCAAGGCGGCATAATCAAGGGGTGGCGCGGAGAACAGACGTGAGGGACCGGCTTGAAGCAGCTATCGATGAATCTGCCGCATTGGCGGGATTCACGTTGGACAGTGCACAGGCGGTGGTCCGGGACCGGCTCCTGGCCCTCGGCGTCGAGCTGTTTGCACCCCGAATAAGACGTTCCAAGACACGGGGCGATAGTGCCGCGCGCCTGGATGTCCAGGGCCTCTACGTCTGGGGCGACGCAGGCCGCGGCAAGTCCTGGTTGCTGAACGCCTATTTCCGGGCCCTTCCCACCGAGGCGAAACTCCGTGTCCATTTCCATGGATTCCTGGACCAGCTTCACCGCCGGATCCATGAGCTCAGGGGAGAGTCGAACGCCGTCGAGCGTGCCGTCCGGGAGCTCACCGCCGGACTGAAGCTCCTGTACTTCGATGAGTTCCATGTGCATGACCCGGCCGACGCCACCCTGCTGACGAAACTCCTGCGTGCGCTTTTCGACGCCGGCATCGTCCTGCTGGCCAGTTCCAATTACGCACCCCGGTCGCTGCTGCCGGATCCGCAATGGCATCACATGTTCGAACCGGGCATTGACCTGATTCTGGCCAACATGGAAGTCCTGAGGCTCGAGGGAACGGAAGACTACCGGGGACGGCCACGGAAATCCGTTTCAGGATTCCGGTCCGGACACTGGATTAGCCTGAAGTCGGACCTCCGGACGGACCTCCGGACGGACCTCCGGACGGACCTCCGGACGGACCTCCGACAGGACCCCCGGCCGGGCGCCGCCGGTCTCCAATTGCCGCAAGCTGCGGAAGCTTCGGAACTTACGGTCGGCAGCAGGCAGTTTCCGGTTGCTGCCCGGCGCGGCAACGAACTGTGGATCACCTTCGACCAGCTGTGCGGGACCCCAACCTCAACGATCGAGTACCTGAAATGGTCACGGGAGTTCGACTCCTGGGTGGTTCTGGATCTTCCATCCTTTGCCGACACCGATGCGCAGGCTCAACAGCGGCTGATCAACGTTGTTGATGTCCTCTGCGATGCCGATGTCCGGATGACCATCACCTCGCCGCTGTCGATCGACGACTTCCGCTTGACCGTGGACAGGCGGCCGGACGCCTTCCGGATGGTGAGCCGCCTGCAGCTGCTGCAAAAGCCCTGACCGCGGGGGCCGATGCGCTCCGTTCAGGAAAGGGCTCGGCCGGTTGCCTTTTATCCGGCGTGCGGTTTCGGGTTCAGGATCCTGCAGGCAGCCGCAACGGCTGCGTCGCGCCGGCGCGGGGAGCCGGAAGCCTCCTCCGGCTCGCCGGTGAACAATGACTGGGGTGACTGCGCCCAGGCTGTCGCGAGCGACAGGAGCAGGACGACCAAGTCATCCGGATCCCAGCCCGGGTCGATGATTCCCTGCTCCTGGGCACGGACGATGTCCTCAGTGGTCGGTCCGGGACGGCCGCAGGGGGTTTGGGGAGCCAGCCCGGGTTCGTTTTCCAATCGCGCCCAGTCAAGCATGCGCAGATGGTCGGGGTTCTCCGTCGCGTGGTCAAACATGGCGCTGACAAAGCCGGGCAGGTCGTGGGCGTCACGGGGAATCCGTTCCGTCGTCTCCTGCATGTTGACCTCCAGCACCGCGGTGAAGAGTGAGCGCTTGTCACCGAAATAGGCGTAGAGGCGCTCCTTGCTCGCCCGGGCCTCAGCGGCAATCCGGTCCACGCGGGCACCGGCCAGTCCGTAGCGGGCAAACTCTGTTCGTGCTGCCGCCAGGATTCGGGCCCGGGTAGCTTCGCCGTCGGTTCTCATACCTGTAGTCTAGCTAAGCCAACCAACTAGTTCGTTTGATTGAGGATTTCCCCTACATGGACCGCACGACCACCGCCGGACTGCCTCCGGCCGTTGACCACTCCGCCCATCCGCACCGATGGATGCTTCTTGCCGTCCTGGCGCTGGCCCAGCTGATGGTGGTCCTCGACGGGACCATCGTCAACATCGCCCTGCCGGATGCCCAGCGCGAGCTTGGCATGTCCGACGGTGACCGCACCTGGGTGGTCACCATTTACGCCCTGGCCTTCGGTTCACTGCTGCTGCTCGGTGGCCGCATCGCCGACTACTGGGGCCGCAAGCGCACCTTCATGGTGGGCATGCTCGGCTTCGCCGTCGCCTCCGCGCTGGGTGGCTTTGCCGAAAGCACCGAGGTCCTCCTGGCTGCCCGCGGCCTGCAGGGCGCCTTCGCCGCGCTTCTGGCTCCGGCCTCCCTGGCCATCCTCACCATCACCTTCCCCTCGGGCAAGGACCGCATCAAGGCGTTTGCCGTCTACGGTGCGATCGGCGGCGGTGGAGCCGCAATCGGCCTGCTGCTCGGTGGGGTCCTGACGCAGTACGCGTCCTGGAACTGGTGCCTGCTCGTGAACGTGCCGATCGCCGTCGTCGCCATTGCCGCAGGCCTGCCGCTGATCCGTGAGAGCAAGGCCCACGGCAATACGCGCTACGACCTGCCCGGTGCCATTCTCGTGGTCGCCGGCCTGGCTTCGCTTGTGTACGGATTCGCCCAGGCTGAAGAAGGCTGGGCCCGCCTGGAGACCATCGGTTTCCTCGTCGCCGGCGTCGTCATCCTCGCCCTCTTTGTGTTCGTGGAATCCAAGGTGGCCAATCCGCTGCTGCCCCTGCGCGTCCTCACCAACCGGGTCCGCGGCGGAGCGTTCCTGGTCTCGACCCTGACCGGTGCCGCACTGCTGGGCGGCATCCTGTTCCTGGTCTTCTACTTCCAGATTGTCCTGGGCTACTCGCCGCTGAAGTCCGGCCTGGCATCGCTGCCCATGACGCTGGCCATCACGGCCGGCGCCGGCGTGCTGTCCAAGTTCCTGCCCCGCACCGGCGTTCGCCTGCCCATGACGCTGGGTCCGGTGGTTGGCGCCGTCGGCCTCTTCTGGCTGTCCTTCATTACGGTTGAAGGCAACTACGCCCTGGAGGTCCTGCCGGGACTGGTTCTCCTGGGCTTCGGACTCGCGATGATCTTTGTGCCGCTGCAGAACGTTGCGCTGGCGGGCATTGACGAGCACGACGCCGGCGTTGCCAGTGCCGCTGTCTCCGCCACTCAGCAGATCGGCGGTTCCATTGGTACCGCGCTGTTCACCGCGATCTACACCGCTGCTGTTTCGGACTACCTCAGCAACAGCGCCGAACGCCTGCCCGTCACACAGCTGGAAGCCCTGGTCAGCGGCTACTCGTCGGCCTTCATCTGGGCCGGTGCAGCCATCCTTCTGGCCGCTCCGATCAGCTACTTCATGATCCGGCTGTCCAAGAAGGACCTCATGGACGTTCCGGCCGTTCCGCACGTCGGCTAGTCCTGCAACAACTCATGTCCCGGCGTTTGGCCGGGGGCGTGGACCGGCTTCCGCTTTTGCGGGGGAGCCGGTCCACTGCTGGTTAAGCCTCGGGTTGGGGTGGGTTGGCGCGCCGGGCGGCTCGGCCGCCCAGTCGTGGGCCAGCCAGCCAGGAAGCCAGCCAGCCCCCGTCGTCGTCGTCGGCCGTGCCCGCCGCTTAGTCGAGGTGGAAAACCTCTGGGATGGCGACCATTGCCTCATCGGGGCGCCGGCCGTCCAGGGGTGCAAACAGGTCTCCCATGGAGGCCTGCCAAGTTGCGTTGATCTCGCGCTTGTCCATGGCGGCTTGGGCGGCGGCAAAGTCTTCGGTTTCCAAGTAGCCGATCAGCATGCCGTCCGGCTTCAGGAAGAGGCTGTAGTTGTGCCAGCCGGTTTCCCGCAGTGCCTGTTGCATCTCGGGCCAGACCTCGGAGTGCCGCTTCCGGTACTCGTCCATGCATTCGGGACGGACCTGAAGTGTAAAGCAAACCCGCTGCATGGGAACCTCCAAAATCATGACGGACGCTGTTTTAGCTTCCGCCGGGGGTGTTGTAATCTGTGTCGAGTCTAACATTGAATCGTTTTTATGAAACGTTCCAAAGACTTCGCCCGGGTCGGAAATACCGGGGGACCGCAAAGATCAGGCGACACAACGGCGTGCGTATAGGCAGCAAGGAAACCAAAGGTTGGAAGGCCACCATCTCGGTGGCGATGTCCAACTACATCGAAGCGGGATCGATCATTGCGATTGCTTCGAGCCTGTCCCTTTGGCAGGAATACCTCGGCATCGACAACTACCTCACCGGATTGCTGGCTGCGCTGAGCGCCAATGCCTTTGGCGCTGCCATCGGTGGCCCGCTCTGCGACAGGTTTGGCCGCAAGTTCATCTACACGTACGACCTCATGCTCTACATGGCGGGTGTCCTTCTCGCCGCGTTTGCCGGGAACTTCTGGATGCTGCTGGCAGCGTTCGTGATGACGGGCATTGCTGTGGGCGCCGGGGTTCCGGCGTCGTGGACCTACATTGCCGAAGAGGCGCCGGCCGACAAGCGTGCCGCCCATGTGGGCATGGCCCAGCTGGCCTGGTCTCTGGGACCGGTTATCGGCTTCGCTCTTGCCATCCTCGTCGGGCCTCTGGGGCTGCTCGGCAGCCGCCTGATCTTCCTCCACCTGTTCGTTGTGGCCTTCGTGACCTGGTACATCCGTCAGGGACTGAAGGAATCAGTGATGTGGACAGAAGAAAAGGCACAGGCCAAGCGCAATGAGGACAGCGGCCGGCGGTCCCGGCTCAAATATTCTGAACTCTTCACCAACCGAACCAACCTCAAGGCCCTGCTGTTCCTGTTTGGCGTGTACGCGTTCTGGAACACTGTGGCCGGTGCCATGGGGATCTTCATGCCTCGGATCTATGAAGCTGTTGGCGGTCTCAACGGTGTGCAGGCCAACCTGCTGCAGGTTGTTCTGTGGAGCTTCACCGTGCTGGCCACGTACTTCGGCTTCATGCGGCTTGCTGACCGCTACAGCCGCCGTCTGCTCTACGGGATTGGAGCCGCTCTGGGCATCATCGCCTGGGTGCTGCTGGTCTTCGCACCGCCGATTCCCCTGGTGCTCGGTGCCTTTGTTGTTCTGTGGGGCATCTCGGCCGGTATCGGTGCGCAGGCCTTCTACGGCCTCTGGGCGAGTGAGCTGTTCGCCACGCGCTACCGTGCCGGTGCGCAGGGCATCCTGTTCTTCGCGGCCCGGACGACCACCGGTCTGCTCAGCTTTTTCTTCCCGACCATGCTGGCCACCGTCGGCTTCGTTCCGCTGGGCCTGACCCTGATCGTGCTGCTGGTTGTTGCCGCCATCGTGGGTGTCCTGTATTCCCCCGACACGCAGGGCAAGTCGCTGCAGGAGATCGAAGTGGAGCGCTACGGCGCAATTGTGGATGATTCAGACGCTGCCGGCGATGCTGCTGACGCTGCTGCCGGCCCGGTGCGCGTCACGACCTGAGCCACGGCTGACGTCTGTCAGCGCCGGTGCTGACATTGTCGAAGCCGGTGCCACGGGTCTCCGCGCAGGATGAGCTGTGAAGCCCGCCTGCCCGGAAGCCATGTTTTTGGGTCCAGGCATATTGATTCGGGATTCCGCGGCTGCGCCCGGATCAGCTCAACCCGGAACCGGCGGAAAGGTCTAGGTAGTCTGCTCCAAAAGTAGGGTACTTGGCTGTCAATTGAAAAGGCATTTGGGGCCTGTTTTGGACTCTTTGGGGCTCTTGTGGAGCCGGAAATGTCAGTGCCGGGTGACAGTCTTTAGACATGGATCAGAACGGATCTTCGACCGGGACTCCCGGCACTGGCGATGAGGCTGCAGCCTGCAGCCGGTTCGTCTATGTTGCCGGCGCCGGTGTTGCCGAGGCGGGGGTCGGGCCCGGCGTGGAAGGCGGGAGAGTTTCTGGCTTCGCGGATCGGGGCGGCTGCCGGGATGGGTTTAGCGGGTTTTTGGTCCTGCAGAATGTGGAGTCCCTGACCGGGGAACAAACCGGTGACGCACTTGTCCGGGTGGATCAGTTGATTCGGTGGGCGCAGGCCCAGCAGGCCAGGCTCCTGGCACGGCTTTATGACATCTATCAGGACGGGGCCTTCGTTGTCACCGGCAAGCTAGACCCCGGCCTGGCGTTCAGCCTCGCCGCGGAGGAAGCAGCAACTATTCTGGGGGTGCCTACCGGTACGGGAAAGGCGTTGATGAGTCAGGCCGGTGATCTCTGCACCAGGAACACTGCCACGCTGAAGGCGTTGGAGGCCGGGCACATCAGTTACGGTCACGTCGAGACCCTGGTGGAGCAGTGTGTGGGCGTGGCGCCGGGCGAGCTGACCGGATTCGAGGCCGAGCTGCTGGGTCTGGCGGCGGGCCAGACCAGAACCCAGTTCCGGGTGAAGGCTCACCGGCTGCGGGAGCAGTACTATCCGGAAACCATCGTGCAGCGGCAGTTGACGGCGTTTGAGCAGCGGACGGTGTGGGTGCGTCCGGAGCCGGACGGGATGTCCTGGCTTTCGGCGTTGCTGCCGGCAGAGAAAGCCCAAGCGATCTTCACTCAGCTCAGTGTTGCGGCCCGGGGTGAGCAGGCCGCCGGGGACACGCGCACGGTGGATCAGTTGCGCACGGATATCCTCACGGACTTGCTCGGCGGCCACGAGCATGAATGCGGGGACGAGTGCAGCAACGGTGGTGGCGGCCGTGGCAAAGGCAGCAAAGGTAGCCGTGGTGGACGCAACGCAGGTGGCGCAGGCGCGGGAGCAAAGAGGGGCAAGGGTCGTAGCAAGAGTTCCGGCTCCGGCAGAGAGGCCAGCAGCCAAGGTGAGGGTTCCGGTTCCGGCAAGGGGTCCGGGTCCTGCCGGATTGGACATGGTCCCCGGGCGCGGACGGAGATCCTGGTGCTGATCAACGCCGAAACCCTCTTCGGAGCCGATGATCAGCCGGCGGAACTGAACGGATACGGACCGATCAGTCCCGTAACGGCTCGGCGGATGGCACGCGAGGCCATGAAATGGACTCCGGTGGAACGGGATCCGGACACCGAAGAGGTCCTGCGGGTGGGGAAACGGCGGAAGGTTCCCGACGGACTGAAGCGGGTTCTGCGGGTGCGGGACGGGACCTGCCGGTTCCCGGGCTGCCGGACCAATGCGGTGATTTCGGAGATCGACCACACCAAACCGTGGGCTCAGGGCGGGCCGACTGATCATGACAATCTGGAGCATTTGTGCCGGCGGCATCACATGTTCAAAACCGCAGGGTTCTGGAAAGCCCGACAGCCTCGTCCAGGCGTGATTGAGTGGACCTCGCCCAGTGGCCGAAGGTACCGGACCGAACCGGACCTCACCCTGGCATCGACAACTACAGGCGACGACAGCTTGCTGCCGCAGGACGAGCAGATCAACAGCACAGCGAATCCGGCCTCCCAAGCTCCGTCCATCCCCGGTGATCCGGATGACTACGGAGACAACCCGCCACCCTTCTAGCTGTAAGTCTCGCCGCCCCGCCGCCGTTGCGATCAGCGGAATCTCCTGCCCGCCGCCTCTGCCCGCCTCAGTCAGCCCGCCGGCTCAGCGGAACCCGCCATCGGTGCTCAGCACCTGTCCGATCATCCAGCGGCCCTCGTCACTCACCAGCCAGGCGATCAGGCGGGCAGGATCGTCGGGCTCTCCGAATCGGCCGCCCGGAAAGCGGGAAAGCACCTCTTGGAGAACTTCAGGCGGACGGTCGGCAGTATCAATATCCAGATAGCCGGTATTCACCGGACCCGGGTTCACGGTATTCAGGATGATGCCGCGGCGGACAAGATCCGCTGCCACTGACGGCGTGATCCCGGCAAGGGCGGCCTTCGACGTGGCATAGGCAATTTCGTTTTCCATCACACCGCCGTTGACCTGCCCGGAGGTCATCCAGATGACTCGGCCGCCGACCCGTCCGTCGTGCTGCTCGGCGAAAGCGCGCGTGGCCAGAAGTGTTGAGCGGGCATTGACCTGCCAATGGCCATCCAGCTTCTCCGCGGTCGTATCCTCCAGCGGTCCATCGCTGCCGCTGCGGGCATGGTTGCAGATCAGAATGTCCAGATGTCCCAGCTCGGACACAGCCTTTTCGATCAGCTGCCCGGCTCTGTCGGCCTCCGCCAAATCGATGCTCTCGTGAGCCAGCCGCGCACCGTCCGTCAGCTGGGAACGCAGGGCGCCGACGACGTCGGCAATCGGGTCGGCACCCCAGGGCTGCTCAACATCGTGCGGGGAATAGTGTGCCAGGAACAGGTTTGCACCCATCTGTGCCAGTCGGGAGGCGACGGCAAAGCCGATGCCCTGCCGGCGGCTAACGCCCGTGATGACGGCGGTCCGTCCGGCCAACGGAAACGCGATGTTCATGAGATCCTCAGGGCTGGAACGGAACGGAAAAGTGAAAACGGCGGACCTGCACAGCCGGCGGTTTCTAGAGTTTGACGCACACCGCATCCAGCCATGCTTCAGCGATGGCCGCATGGCCCTGTGCCGTGGGATGGACGCCGTCGTCGGCCAGGGATTCGGGTGCGGCACCCGCTGCAACAAGCGAGTTCAGGACCTCGTCCGTCCGGACGAGGACTGCCCCGAACTCCTTGGCCAGACGCCGGACGGCCGCGATCTTGGGATCCAGATCCTGCCGCCAGGTCTGCTGTTCAGCAGTCACCGGCAGCAGGAACGGCTCCATGAGGACGACGACGGCGTCAGGCGCCAGCCGCTCCAGCAAAGCCCGGTACCTGGCCAGGAAAGTCGCCTCATCTGTCTTCTGGCCGGCATCGTAGCGGCGCCAGGTGTCGTTAATGCCGATCATGACCGACACCACCTGCGGAGTTTCAGCCAGTACCTCGGCATCCCAGCGCCGGGCGAGATCCTCGATGCGGTCTCCTCCGACACCCCGGTTGACGACGGCGGCTCCGGCCAGGGAGGCACTCTCGGCCAGCAGGCGGACATAGCCGTCACCCAGCCCTCCGCCGACACCAGCCAGCCGGTCGCAGTCGGTGACGCTGTCGCCTGCGAACACGATGCGGTGCCCGTCAAATAGCCGTGCTGCGTCTGCCATGGGTTCTCCTAGAGGTAGCGGATGTAATGCAGATCACTTACCTTAGTCGGCAAATCGGCGAGGGCCGACCTGCCCTGCCGCGAGAGTTCACGTACGGGGCGGAGCATCACCGGGGGAAGCGGAAACGGGTGACGTCCGAAAACCGCCGGTTATGTTGGCCCGGGGATGCTGTACTGGAGCTGTGATCACCGACTTGAGGCCGAAGCGTTCCGGACCAGACTCGTTCGGCGGACCAGCATGCACCCCGGGCGATCCGCTCTTCGCCGAGTGTTACCGCGCCATCGCTGCGCGCGATACCCGCTTCGACGGCCAGTTCTTCACCGCCGTGTCCTCCACGGGCATCTATTGCAGGCCCTCGTGCCCGGCGCGCACTCCGAAACCGGAAAACGTCACGTTCTATCTGACCTCCGCGGCGGCGCACGGGGCCGGGTTCCGGGCCTGCAAGCGGTGCCTGCCGGACGCGGCTCCGGGTTCTCCGGAGTGGAACCTCCGACGCGACGCGGCCGGCAGGGCCATGCGTCTGATAACAGACGGCGTCGTGGACCGGGAAGGCGTTCCCGGCTTGGCTGCACGCCTTGGCTGCACACCCCGGCACATCCACCGGCTGTTGGTGGCGGAGCTTGGTGCCGGACCGCTGGCGCTGGCCCGTGCGGGGCGGGCCCAAACAGCCCGATCGCTGCTGGTGGACAGCGAACTGCCGATGTCACAGGTGGCGTTCACAGCGGGCTTCGGTTCGGTGCGGCAGTTTAATGAGACCGTGCAGAACGTGTTTGCTGCACGGCCGGGTGAGCTGCGCACCCGGTTCCGCCGTTCCGGCAGAACGGCGCCGGGCACCCGGCAGGAGCCGGGCACCCCACAGGAGGCGGGCACCCAGCAGGCGCCGGGCACCCGGCCGGAGCCGGACGCCGGCCCTCGTGAACGTGTGCACCTCGACCTGGATCTGCCGGTGCGCCAGCCGTTTGACGCGCCGGGGATTTTCCGGTTCCTTGCGGTGCGCGCGGTTCAGGGGGTGGAGACGGCCGACCTCACGGACCCCAGGCAGTTGCGGTATGCCCGGACACTCGCGCTTCCGCAGGGCCCCGGAGCCATTGACCTCATCGCAATAAAGACATCCGCTGCCGGCTGGAGGCTGCGGGTGCGCCTGGAGCTCACATCGCCCGCCGACGTCGTACCCGCGGTGGCCCGGGTGCGCCGTTTGCTGGACCTCGACGCAGACCCGGCCGCCGTCGACGCCGCACTGGCGGGGGACCCCGCGCTTGCCGCGCTGGTTGCCAGCACCCCGGGCATCAGAGTCCCCGGGGCTGTGGATCCGCAGGAGCTCGTCGTGCGGGCGCTCGTCGGCCAGCAAATCTCGATCGCCGCCGCCCGCACCCACCTCAGCCGGCTTACGGCATTGGCCGGATCGTCCTACAGCTCTGCGATTCCGGGCCTGATCCGGCTGTTCCCTGCGCCGGCGGAAATTGCGGCAGCGGTGCCCGAGCCTGTTCCCGGAGCGGACCTTGACCCGGACCGTCCGCTGCGGCTTCCCGGGCTTTCCATTCGCGCCGTCCTCGCAGCGACGCGTGCCCTGGCAGCCGGAGAGCTGGACGTGCAGGTGGGGGCCGATCCGGAAGTTCTGCGTGCCCAACTGGTGTCCCGTCCGGGAATCGGCCCCTGGACTGCCGCCTACATCGCCATGCGGGTACTCGGAGATCCCGACGCGTGGCTGGTGGGGGACGTTGCCCTCATCGCCGGTGCGAAAGCCACCGGCTTGCTCGATGCGGGCGGGTCGAAGGCAGCGGCCCACCGCGCGCTGGCCGCCCGTGCCGCGGACTGGGCTCCGTGGCGTTCCTATGCGGCGATGCACCTGTGGCAGGCAGCCGCTGGCAGGGCCAGTCGGTCGCCGGGGGAGACGCCGTGAGTGGAGAGCGCCGAGGCAGCTGCGGCGACAGCCTGTTCGAATTCGCCGAAGGTGAGGCGGGTGTCGCCGTCCACTACGGGGGTGCCGTCCGGAAAACGACGTGCGGTGCGCCGCGGCAGGTCACCGAGGGAGGCTGCGGGACTCGCGGGCTGACGGCGATGGAAATGGAAGAACTGACACTGCACCCCCGGAGTTGAATGCTTCCCGCTGTGCAGCACCCGGTGCGGCTGCGGACCTGTTGGCCCACATCTGCCGCACCGGGTGGCGCCGGAAAAGATCTGCCGGAGTGCGTTTTGGCGGTCCTTAGGCCTTCTGCACCGTGATGGACCACTTCGCCGGGCCGATCTTGGAGAAGTCGGTGACCGGGTAGCCGCTTTCGGCTGCCCAACGCGGGATGGCGTCAGTGGCCTGCGTGCAGTCAAAGTGGATGACCAGCTCATCGCCGGTGGCCAGGGTGGTCATTGCGTCCTTGGCTTCGACCAGGGGAAAGGGGCAGACCTGACCGTTGGTTTCGAGGGTTACTTGTGCCATGTTGATGTTCTTCCTTTCAGGAGGAAACGGTGGTTGGAACGGGAGAAGGTGTTCGATTGGCCGCGGGCCGGCGCTTCATGATGGTGAGCCGTGCAGCAAGGCCGGTGCCCAGGATCATGCAGACCAGGGCCGTCCAGCCCTGGAAGCTGAACTGTGCGGTCTCGACCATCGCGTTGCCGATGGTGCAGCCGCCGGCCAGTGCAGCGCCGACACCCATCATTGCGCCGCCGCCCAGGCTCTTGAGCACGGTGTTGGCGTCCGGAACGCGGATCCGGAATTCACCGCTGCCCTTGGCCGCGATGAAGGAGCCCACCAGGATTCCGAGAACCAGGAAGACACCCCAGTCCACCAGTTCGGGGTCGCCGGTCACGAGGTAATTGACCAGGTTCGAGGACGGAGTGGTGATGCCCAGGCCTGCTTCGCGGCCGGTGGCCCAGCTCAGCGGCCAGGCGGCGATGGCGATCAACCCGATGACCAGTGCCGTAGCGAAGGCATTCCACGGCTTCTCGAACAGCAGATGTGCCAGACCACTCTTCGACGCCGGCGGGGTTGCCATCTTGAACTTCGGCTTTTTCAAGTGATGGCGGACGGCCAGGGCGACGGCGCCCGTGAGAAGGGCCACCAAGACCCAGGGGGAGACATTCAGCACGGAATAGAAGTTGCTCTGCTCCACGGTGACCGACCGCATCGAGGTCGTGAATCCCGCCAGCGGGCCCGTCTTCATCACGGCGGCAAACAGGGCATACGTGATCAGGGCCAGCCAGCTGCCCACCAGGCCTTCGCCGGCACGGTAATACGTACCCGTTGCGCAGCCCCCGGCCAGCACGATGGCGTAACCGAAGATGAAGCCGCCCACAATGGTGGCAAGCCACGGGAAGGGCCCGGAATCCAGTGAGATGACGCCGGCGGCATCGAGGGCGAACACGCCGATGCTCTGCACTGCAACGACCACCATGAAGGCGGTCAGCCAGCGGGTGTTGCGCGTGACCCAGATGTCGCGGAAGGCGCCGGTGACGCAAAAGCGTCCGCGCTGCATCACAAAGCCCAGGGCAATGCCGATGAACAGGCCGGAAATAAGCATGGCAGTATTCCCCTTCCGGGGTGGGAGAAGAAGTGGGGCACGAAAGGTGCGGCGCAGCAGGCGGAAGTGGAAGGCGCCTGCAGTCCATCAACGCTAGTGCCCCGGCCGGAGCCCGGCAAAGAATGTGGCGCCGCGTGAAGAGCAGTGAAGCCCCGTGACCCGGAGGGAATAAAATCTCTCCGAACATGCCCCTAGTAATTACTAGGTAGTCCAAGTAAATTGGGCGTCCACGGTACCAATGAAGGGCAGGGCATGTTCGAACTCACAGCGGATCAACAGGCAATCAGGGACATGGTGCGGAATTTTGCCGCGGATGCCCTCGCCCCCAACGCCGCCAAATGGGATGAGACCAAGCACTTTCCCGTCGACGTCCTTGCCCAGGCCGGAGAGCTCGGCATGGGTGGAATTTATGCCTCCGAGGAGCACGGCGGATCGGGTCTTTCACGGACCGATGCGGTGGTGATTTTCGAGGAGCTTTCCAAAGCTGATCCCTCCATTGCCGCCTACATCTCCATCCACAACATGGTGGCCTGGATGATCGACACCTTTGGCAACGATGAACAGCGCGCCCGCTGGGTTCCGGAGCTCGCGTCCATGCAGGCGCTGGGCAGCTACTGCCTGACGGAACCGGGGGCGGGCTCCGATGCAGCGGCCCTGACCACCCGGGCGGAACGCGACGGCGACCACTACGTGCTCAACGGCGTCAAACAGTTCATCTCGGGAGCCGGTGCCTCCAGCTACTACATCGTAATGGCGCGCACCAGCGGCACCGGCCCTCGCGGCATCAGCGCCATAGTTGTTCCGGCCGACACCCCGGGCCTGTCCTTCGGCCCCGCGGAACGCAAAATGGGCTGGAACGCGCAACCCACCGGCCAGGTGATCTTCACCGACCTGCGGGTTCCCGTGGCCAACCGGCTGGGCGAGGAGGGAGCCGGGTTTGGCATCGCGATGAAGGGACTGAACGGCGGGCGCCTGAACATGGGGGCCTGCTCCCTGGGCGGGGCGCAGACAGCCCTGGACAAGACCGTGGCGTACCTGAAGGAACGCAGTGCCTTCGGCAAGCCGCTAATCGAGCAGTCCTCGCTGCTGTTCCGGCTGGCGGACATGGAAATGAAGCTCCAAACCGCACGCACCATGCTGTGGCGCGCCGCTGATGCGCTGGACCGCGGCGCTCCCGACGTCGTTACGCTTTGCGCCATTGCCAAGCGGGTGGCAACCGACAATGCGTTCGCTGTGGCC
This sequence comes from Arthrobacter sp. zg-Y1219, assembly GCF_030125545.1. Taxonomy (NCBI): domain Bacteria; kingdom Bacillati; phylum Actinomycetota; class Actinomycetes; order Micrococcales; family Micrococcaceae; genus Arthrobacter; species Arthrobacter sp. zg-Y1219. The sequence continues at coordinate 118,800 of NZ_JASKLY010000003.1, read as the reverse complement.
AATGACGCGCTGCAGCTGCACGGCGGCTACGGCTACCTCTCGGAATACGGCCTGGAAAAGATTGTCCGGGACCTGCGGGTCCATCAAATACTGGAAGGCTCCAACGAAATCATGCAGCTAATTGTTGGCCGGACGCTGGCGGAGGCCTGAAATGACCGAAACCCCCGTACCCACTGAAATTGCCGAGCCGGAGGTCCGCATCGAACGCAGCGGACACCTGGGCCGGATTATCCTGAACCGGCCCCGGGCCATCAACGCGCTGACCGCCACCATGGTCTCCCTGATCCGCAGCGCGCTGGACGAATGGGAGCACGACGACGGCGTGGCCACCGTCCTGCTGTCGGGCGCGGGGGAGCGCGGACTGTGTGCCGGGGGAGACATCGTGGCCATCTACCGGGACGCGGGCAACGGCGGAGCGGAATCGGCCCGGTTCTGGGCCGAGGAGTACGAACTCAACGCGCGGATCAGCAACTATCCCAAACCCTATGTGGCGCTGATGGACGGGATCGTCCTGGGCGGCGGCGTCGGCGTCTCCGCCCACGGCCGTTACCGGGTGGTCACCGAGCGCACCAAGGTGGGCATGCCCGAAACGGGCATCGGCTTTGTTCCCGACGTCGGCGGCACCTATCTGCTGTCCCGTGCGCCCGGTGAGCTGGGCACTCATGCAGCCCTCACCGCAGCGACCATGACCGGCCCGGATGCCCTGCTCCTGGGGCTGGCCGACATCTACATGGACAGCAGCCGGCTGGAGGACCTGACGGCCGCGCTCGCGGAAAAGCCGGCCGAGGAGGTCCTGCAGGATTTCGCACAGCAGGCACCGGAAGCACCGCTCGCCGCCGAGCAGCAGTGGATAGACGCCTGCTACGGGCACGACGACGTCGAGACCATCGTGGATGCCCTGCTCCGTTCGGAGGATGAGGCCGCGAATCGTGCCGCCGCCGTCGTCCTCGCCAAGTCCCCGTCCGCGCTGAAGGTGACGCTGCAGTCGCTGCGCCGGGCACGGGAGCTTCCCGACCTGGCCAGCGTACTGGAGCAGGAGTACCGGGTGTCCCTTCATGCGCTTGCCGCGCCTGACTTCGCCGAGGGCGTCCGCGCGCAGGTCATTGACAAGGACCGCGAGCCGCGCTGGCAGCCCGCCACTCTGCAGGAGGTTCGGCAGGCCGACGTGGATGCCTACTTTGAGCCGCTGGCCGGCCAGGGGAGCCTCTTCACTGCCAGTTCGGAGCAGAAATGACCGGAGAACACGAGACCCGGATCGGATTCATCGGGCTGGGCAACATGGGCGGTCCCATGGCCGCCAACCTGGTAACCGCTGGCTACCCGGTCACCGGCTACGACCCGGTGCCTGCCGCAGCGGAACGCGCCGTCGCGAACGGTATCCGAATGGCAGCCACGGCTGATCAGGCAGCGGCCGGTGCCGACGTCGTCATCACGATGCTGCCCACCGGTCAGCATGTGCTCAACGCGCTGTCCGGCGACGGCGACAGCCTGGGCCTGCTCGCAGCGGCCCCCGCCGACGCCCTGTTCCTGGAGTGCTCCACGATTTCAGTGGATGATGCCCACACCGCCCACGCCCTGATGCTGGAAATGGGCCACCGCGGCCTGGACGCCCCGGTATCCGGCGGAGTGGTCGGCGCCGAGGCGGGAACCCTGACCTTCATGGTCGGCGGAGCGGCAGCCGACTTCGCTGCAGCCCTTCCCCTGCTCAATGTCATGGGCGGTCGCGTCGTGCACTGCGGCGATCCCGGAGCCGGCCAGGCGGCAAAAATCTGCAACAACATGATCCTGGGTGTGTCAATGATTGCCGTCAGCGAGGCCTTTGTCCTCGGGGAGGAACTTGGTCTGACGCATGAGGCGCTGTTCGACGTCGCGTCGGCCGCCTCCGGCCAGTGCTGGGCGCTGACCACCAACTGCCCGGTTCCCGGCCCGGTGCCGGCCAGCCCCGCGAACCGGGATTACCAGCCCGGATTCGCCGCGGCCCTGATGGCCAAGGACCTGGGTCTGGCCGCCGACGCGTTGGATTCCACCGGAGTGCGCGCCGAACTGGGCCGGCGGGCCGGAGAAATCTACCGGGATCTTGCGGCGTCCGGTGGCGGTGGGCAGGACTTTTCCGCCGTCATCAACGTCATCCGTGCCGCTTCATCCGGCGCGGAAAGCAATACTGAAGTGAACCAGCACACACCGGCGGCCGGACAGTCGCCGGCGGAACAGAGCGGAGCAGTATGAGCGAGTACGAGAACATCCTCCTGGAGCGCAACGGGCGGGTTGGCATCATTACCCTGAACCGACCCAAGGCCCTGAACGCCCTGAACTACGGGCTGATGCAGGATGTGGTCTCGGCGGCGACGGAGCTCGACGATGACCCGGGCATCGGCGCCATCATCATCACCGGATCCGAGCGGGCCTTCGCTGCCGGCGCCGACATCAAGGAAATGTCCGAAAAAAGCTACATGGACATGTACCTGGGGAACTGGTTCCGCGGCTGGGACACCCTTGCCGCCGTCCGCACCCCGGTGATTGCCGCCGTCGCCGGCCATGCCCTCGGAGGCGGCTGCGAACTGGCACTGCTGTGCGACTTCATCATCGCCGCTGACACCGCCACGTTTGGCCAGCCCGAAATCAAGCTGGGCGTCATCCCCGGGATTGGCGGCTCGCAGCGCCTGACCCGCGCAGTGGGCAAGGCCAAGGCCATGGAAATGATCCTCACCGGCCGGACCATCGGCGCCGACGAGGCCGAGCGGTCCGGAATGGTGGCCCGTGTGGTGCCCGCCGCCGAGCTGCTCGACGACGCCCGTTCCACCGCCGAGACCATTGCGTCGATGTCGGCTCCCGTCGCCATGCTCGGCAAGGAACTGGTCAACGCTGCGTTTGAGACCACCCTGGATTCGGGCATCCGGCTCGAGCGGCGGGTGTTCCATTCGGTCTTCGGCCTGGAAGACCAGAAGGAAGGCATGGCGGCCTTCATCGAGAAGCGGAAACCGGATTTCCAGCACCGCTGAGGAGCATCCGTTCCAGCACGAGAAGCCCGGCACGAGAAGCCCGGCACGACCAGCTCAGCACTACCCGCCCAGCACCACCGGCCCAGCACGACCCGAGAAAACGAGGCATCATGACCCAGCTCAACCTTCCGTCGGACTCCGGACGCAGCACCGCCGGCACCTCGGACAGCTCCGACTACAGCTCGTTCCTGTCCGGCTTCGACCAGCCGATGTGGATCGGCGGCGCACCGGTCGAAGCCGCCTCCGGGCAGTGGCGTGAGGTGCTGAATCCGGCCCGACGGGAAACCGTCATCGCCCGGGTGCCGGCGGCCGGTCCCGAAGACGTGGACCGCGCTGTCGCCGCTGCCCGGGAAGCCTTCCCGGGCTGGCGCAGCGCCCATTTCACCGTCCGTTCCCGGGCGCTGTCCCTCATCGCCGATGACATTGAGGCCCGGGCCGAGGACTTTTCGCGGCTCACCGCCCTGGATACCGGCAACGCCCTTCGCACCCAGGCCCGCCCGGAAGTGACCACCCTGGTCGCCTTGTTCCGCTACTTCGCCGGCATCGCAGGTGAAGTCAAGGGTGTAACGCTGCCCGCCGGTGAGGGCCAGCTGCAGTACACGCGGCTGGAGCCGCTCGGCGTCGTCGCCTGCATCCTGCCGTGGAATTCCCCGCTGATGATTGCGGGATTCAAGCTCCCGGCAGCCCTGGCGGCGGGCAACACAGTGATTCTGAAGGCGGCCGACGACGCGCCGCTGACCATCCTGCTGCTGGCCGAAATCTGTGCCCGGCACCTGCCTCCGGGCACGGTCAACGCCCTGACCGGGCGGGGGAGCATCATCGGTGCTGCGCTGGCCGAGCACCCCGGTGTCGACAAGGTGTCCTTCACCGGATCCACCGAAGTGGGCCGCGGCGTCGCCCGCACCGCAGGGGAGCGGCTCGCCCATGTCTCCCTGGAGCTGGGCGGCAAAAACCCCTCCATCGTTTTTCCGGATGCCGTGGACGAGGACCTGATCGACGGGCTGCTGCTCGCCTCCCGGTTCACCCGCCAGGGCCAGAGCTGCACCGCCGGATCCCGTCTGTTCCTGCATGAAGACATTTACGACGAGGTCCTGGAACGGCTGTCGGCCAAACTCGGCGCGCTGACCGTGGGGGATCCGCTGGATGAGGCCACCGACATGGGTGCCGTCATTAACAACAGCCAGTTCTCCTCGATCAGCGGCTACCTGGAGGAAGGCCGCAGTTCCATGGCCACCATTCTGGGCGGCTCCGTTCCGGACGAGGGCCCGCTTTCCGAGGGCTACTTCCACCTGCCCACGGTCTTCGGCGGCGGACGCAACGATTTCCGCCTGGCCCAGGAGGAAATTTTCGGCCCGGTGCTGGTCGCCATTCCGTGGCGGGACACTGAGGACGTCATCCGCATGGCCAACGAGTCGCACTACGGACTGGCCGCCTACGTCTGGTCGCACAACCTGGACAACGCGCTGAACACCGCGCACCGGGTCGAGGCCGGCTGGGTGCAGGTTAATCAGGGCGGCGGCCAGGTGGTGGGCCAGTCCTACGGCGGCTACAAGCAAAGCGGCATTGGCCGCGAGGTGTCGCTGGAAGGCATGCTGGCCGGGTTTACCCAGACGAAGCAGATCAACGTCAAGCTGCGCGGCTGAGGTTCTGATGAGCAAGGGGACCCTGCGGGTCACACAGGACGGCCCGGTGGCGACCGTTTGGCTGGCCAATCCCGCGCGGCGCAACACCCTGACCGCTGACATGTGGCGGGACTTCGCCGTCGTCCTCGCTCCGCTGGAGCACGACGACGGCGTCAGGGTGGTCGTCATCCGCGGAGAGGGCGAGGACTTTTCCGCCGGGGCGGACATCAGCGATTTGCGGGCCATCCTGCACAATCCGGACAACGGACTGCACGACGGCGGCCACGTCACGGCCGGGGAGGAAGCGATTGCCGCCTTCCCCAAGCCGGTGGTTGCCGCCGTCGACGGTTATTGCCTGGGCGGCGCCTGGCAGGTGGCCGGAGCCTGCGATTTCCGGCTCGCCTCCGACCGCGCCGTCTTCGGGATCACTCCGGCCAAGATCGGCATCGTGTATCCGCTGTCCGGCATTGAACGGCTGGTCCGTCTCGCCGGACCCGGGGTCGCGAAGTATCTGCTGTTCAGCGGGGATTTTGTTCCGGCTGAACAGGCGCTGCGCCTGGGGCTGGTTGAACGGGTTATTCCGCAGGCCGACTTCTGGACCGATGTTGCGTCCTTCGCCCACCGTCTGGCCGGCCGTTCCCAGCTCTCGCTGCAGGCCATGAAGGAACTCGTGGACATTATTGCTGCCGGCGGGGCCGGGACGTCAGCCGAGACTGGAACTGCCGGCGAGACTGGTACTGCCGGCGAGACTGGTGCTGCGGGCGAGACTGGTGCTGCGGGCGAGACTGGTGCTGCCGGCGAGCCAGCCTTACGCAGCCGGCGTGCCCTGGAGCAGGCCAGTAACCGCTGGCAGCAGGAAATGGCCGCTTCGCCGGATCCCGCCATCGGGGTTCGTGCGTTTTTGGCGAAGGAAGATCCTGTCTTCAGCTGGACCGGCCCCGCCTGGAAAGACTCCGCCCGTAAAGACTCCGCCCGTGCTGACTCCGCCGTTGCTGACTCCGCCCGGGATGAACCCGCCGGTAAGGACCGTGTCCCGAAAGAGGAACGATGAATTCGAACAGTGCCACCAATTTGTTCCGCGCCGCTCGCGATGAGCTGCTCACCCTTGCCGGCAGCTACGAAAAGGCTGTCGAGACCTTCGTCTGGCCTCAACTGGACGGTCCTTTTAACTGGGCCATTGACTACTTTGATGCGATGGCACGGGGGAACAGTGCGTGCGCGCTGTGGATCGTCGAAGAGGACGGATCGGAGCAGAAGTACAGCTTCGACGACATGGTGCACCGTTCCGACCAGGTTGCTGCCTGGCTGGCGGCCCAGGGGGTGGGCCGAGGGGATCCGGTGATGCTGATGCTCGGCAACCAGGTGGAGCTCTGGGAAACCATGCTGGCTGCCATGAAGCTGGGGGCTGTCATCATGCCCACCGCTTCTGCCGCCGGAAGCGCCGACCTGGCCGATCGGCTCTCCCGCGGCGGTGCTCGCTGGGTGATTGCCAATGCCGCCGACGCCGGAAAGTTTGACGCCGTTCCCGGCGACTACGGAAAGATCCTGGTGGGCGCAGGACTTCAGGAAGAAAGCGACTGGCTGGACTATGGGAAGGCCTATGCGGCTTCACCGGTGCAGCTGCAAACAATCACTGATGCCGATGATCCGCTGCTGTTCTACTTCACGTCAGGTACCACCAGCCGACCCAAGCTGGTGGAGCACACGCAGGTCTCCTATCCCGCGGGGCACCTGTCCACGATGTACTTCCTGGGTCTGCAGCCCGGGGACGTCCACCTGAACATCAGTTCTCCGGGCTGGGCCAAGCACGCGTGGAGCAGCTTCTTCGCTCCGTGGAATGCCGAGGCGACTGTGTTCATCCACAACTACACGCGCTTCCGTCCCGAAGCGTTGCTGGAACAGATGCACCGGGCGGAAGTGACGAGCCTGTGCGCACCGCCGACCGTGTGGCGGATGATGATTCAGGCCAACCTCGGCGAACGTCCGGCACAGCTGCGGGAGCTGATCGGTGCCGGCGAACCGCTCAATCCGGAAGTGATCTCCCGGGTCCAGTCCGCGTGGGGGCTGTCCATCCGGGACGGTTTCGGCCAGACCGAAACGACGGCGCTCGTGGGCAATACCCCGGGTGCCGACCTGCACCCCGGATCCATGGGCCGTCCGCTGCCCGGAGTTCCGGTGGTCATCATCGATCCGGCGACCGGCCTGCCGGCGGACGAGGGTGAGATCTGCCTTGATCTGGCGCGTCGGCCGCTGAACCTGATGACCGGTTACCACGGTGATCCGGTACGTACCGAGGAAGCCATGGACGGCGGTTACTTTCACACCGGTGATATGGCTGTCCGTGACGCCGGCGGGTACATCACGTACATCGGCCGCACCGACGATGTCTTCAAGGCTTCCGACTACAAGGTCAGTCCGTTCGAACTCGAGAGCGTCCTCATTGAACATCCGGCGGTGGCTGAGGCCGCCGTCGTGCCTGCACCGGATGAGTTGCGACTGGCGGTGCCCAAAGCCTATGTCGCCCTTGCCGAGGGGTGGGAACCGAATCGGGAGACTGCACTGTCGATCCTGTCCTACGCGCGGGAACATCTGGCGCCGTACCTGCGGGTGCGGCGGCTGGAATTCCACGACTTGCCCAAGACCATGTCCGGAAAGATCCGCCGGGTGCAGCTGCGGGCGCTGGAGAACGACGCCGACCCCGCCGGACGTGCCGAACGCGCCGGTGTGGAGTACCGGGATGACGAATTTCCGGAGCTGCGCCGGTGACGTCCGGGCGGGAATCTGCTGCGGACGATTCCCGCAAACCAACGGATCAGAAGCCCCTGCCCCATCCCTTGCCGCGGGATCCCATCGCCGAGGCCCGCAGACACTGGGAAGAACACGGCTGGGAAAAGGCTGCAGAGGGAATGGCGGCAGTTACTGCGGTGATGCGGACGCACCAGATCCTGCTGACCCGAGTGGAGAATGTGCTGAAACCCTTTGGCCTGACCTTCGCACGGTTTGAGCTTCTTGCGCTCTTGAGTTTTACGGGCAGCGGCTCTTTGCCAATGGCCAAGGCCGGTGCCCGGCTGCAGGTGCACCCCACATCGGTTACCAACGCGGTGGACCGTTTGGAACAGGCAGGCCTTGCCGGTCGCCGCCGGCATCCATCTGATGGCCGCACCGTTCTTGTCGAAATCACGCTGGCAGGTCGGAAACTGGTTCCCCTTGCCGCTGCGGCTCTCAACAGCGAGGTGTTCGTCCATCCCGGCTTTGCTGCCGACGATCTGGCAACGCTCATCGACATCCTGACCCGCTTTCGCCGGGATGCCGGCGACTTTCAGGATCCTGCTGAGAATTTCCAGGAACCTGCCGAGTAGACGTGCGGCGTCCCGGCTAGAAGGGCGGCGGGTTGTCTCCGTAGTCGCCCGGTTCGGCATCAGACAAGGAACCAGTTCGATGTCCCGTCGCAAGTGGACCGAGTCATCTTCACAGGTTTCCGGTGACGTTTCCGGTGACAGGGTGAGATCCGGTTCCGTGCGGTAACACCTGCCGCCCGGCGAGGTCCACTCAATCACCCCGGGACGAGGCTGTCGGGCTTTCCAGAACCCTTCGGTTTTGAACATATGATGCCGCCGGCATAAATGCTCCAGGTTGTCATGATCCGTCGGCCCGCCCTGAGCCCACGGTTTGGTGTGGTCAATCTCGGAAATCACCGCATTGGTCCGGCAGCCCGGGAACCGGCAGGTTCCGTCCCGCACCCGCAGAACCCGCTTTAATCCGTCGGGAACCTTCCGCCGTTTTCCGACCCGCAGGATCTCCTCGGTTTCGGGGTCGCGTTCCACCGGTGTCCATTTCGCCGCTTCCCGAGCCATCCGCCGGGCCGTTACGGGACTGATGGGCCCGTACCCGTTCAATTCGGCCGGCTGGTCATCGGCTCCGAAGAGGGTTTCGGCGTTGATCAGCACCAGAATCTCCGTCCGAGCCTTGGGCCCATGGCCAATCCGGCAGGCCCCGGACCCCTTCCCGGAGCTGGAACCGGAGTCGGAGCCGGCCCCCTTACGACGGCCCTTACCCTTCTTGCCCCCGGCACCTACACCACCACCGTTGCTGCACTCGTCCCCGCATTCATGGTCGTGGCCGCCGAGTAAGTCCGTGAGAATGTCCGTGCGCAACTGATCCACCGTGCGCGTGTCCCCGGCGGCCTGCTCACCCCGGGCCGCAATACTGAGCTGGGTAAAAATGGCTTGGGCTTTCTCGGCCGGCAGCAACGCCGAGAGCCAGGACATCCCGTCCGGCTCCGGCCGCACCCACACCGTCCGCTGCTCAAACGCCGTCGCCTGCCGCTGCACGATGGTCTCCGGATAGTACTTCTCCCGCAGCCGGTGAGCCTTCACCCGGAACTGGGTTCTGGTCTGGCCCGCCGCCATCCCCAGCAGCTCAGCCTCGAACCCGGGCAGCTCCGCCGGCGCCACGCCCACACACTGCTCCACCAGGGTCTCCGCGTGCCCGTAACTGATCTGCCCGGACTCCAACGCCTTCAGTGTGGCCGTGTTCCTGGTGCAGAGATCACCGGCCTGGCTCATCAACGCCTTTCCGGTACCGGCGGGAACCCCCAGAATGGTTGCGGCTTCCTCCGCGGCGAGGCTGAACGCCAGGCCGGGGTCGAGCTTGCCGGTGACATCGAAGGCCCCGTCCTGATAGATGTCCTGCAGCCGGGCCAGGAGCCTGGCCTGCTGGGCCTGCGCCCACCGGATCAACTGATCCACCCGGACGAGTGCGTCACCGGTTTGTTCCCCGGTCAGGGACTCCACATTCTGCAGAACCACAGACCCGCTAAACCCATCCGGGCAGCCGCCCCGATCCGCGAAGCCAGAAACTCTCCCGCCTTCCACGCCGGAAACTTCCCCGGCCTCCATGCCGGACCCCGCCCCCGCTTCGGCAACACCCGGGTCGGCTACGCCGACCCCGGCAACATAGACGAACCGGCTGCAGGCTGCAGCCTCATCGCCAGTGCCGGGAGTCCCGGTCGAAGATCCGTTCTGATCCATGTCTCAAGACTTTCACCCACCTCTGACATTTCCGGCTCGCAAAGAGTCCAAAACAGGCCTCAAAGGGCCTAAATATCGCTGGCCGAATACCCGTCTTTTTGAAGCCGCTACCTATGGAATTCACAGCCCTGCACGGCACCGCGAGAAGCATGGAAACGCAGGAGACATTCGAAGCTTCATGCCTTACTCCTGAGCGGACCGGAAGTAAGGGACGGTCCGCAGATCCTTGAAATAACGCACCACCGGCCACCGCTCGAACCCGGCTGCCTCATAGGTGGCACGGGAAGCTGCGTGCCCCGGATCATCTCCGGTTTCAACCATGACCATATCCATGCCTGCGGTCCGAATCTCCTGAAACGCGTGGTCCATGAGTGCCCGGGCGACACCTTGTCGTTGGCGGGAAGGATCGACAGCCAGGACGTAGATTTCACCCATCCGATCCTCGGGGTGCAGCCTCACGCACACCCACCCAATTGCCTCGTCTCCATCGACGGCGACCCGGACATTCCCGGGCTCATTGTCAAGGATCAGTGAAAGGTCGGCAAGCTGCCGCTCCAGCCACCCATTGGGGTAGAAGGAGTCGTACACAAAGCCGGGAACAGTCTTCCGCAGCTGCGAGAAGACCGGCTCCCAGGACCGGACCGACAGTGAGAGGATTTCTGCTTTCCGCTCCGGCTCGAAGGGTGAGATTTCCACGTCGAACTCCTCAGCTCTGCCCGCCCAGCCAGCCCGCCCAGCCAGCCGGCCCAGCCTGGCCCGCTCGGACCAGGCCCGCTCGGACCAGGCCCGCCCAGCCAGGCCCGCTCGGACCGGACAGGTCTTAGATATGCCTGTCCGGACCAGTCAGCCTAGATCTGCCCCTGCTCAGCCGTTCCGGCAGGATGCGGCTGCAGGATCTGCACGTCCATGTCGGCTGCCATCTTGCCCTCGAGGGCGGCAGTGAGGGCTTGGAACGCCGGGCTGGCCGAGTGTGCCTGCAGATCGTCCTGGCTGGCCCACTTCTCGATCATGACCAGACGGTCCGGGCCTTCGGCGAGGCTGTACTTCAGGCAGCCCGCATCTTCGGCATGCACCCGGCCAATTACTTCTTCCAGCGACTGGAGAACCTCATCGCGGAATTCCGGCTTGGGAAACATGGTGGCGACGACAACGAGGCTCATGCTTTTTCGCCCTTCAATCCGTCGAGGGCAGCATCCACAGGCACCGAACCGTTGTTGAACTCAATTGTCTGACCGATCGTTTCCGGGCGGTCCAGTACGGCTGCGGCCACGGTTGCCACATCCTCGCGGGAAACCTGGGTGCCTTCGATGCCGGGACCGGTTTCGATCTTTCCCGTGCCCGGATCCAGAGTCAGCGCACTGGGGCCCAGAATGGTCCAGTCCAGACCGCTGTTGCGCAGGTACTCGTCAGCCGTAGCCTTCGCATCCGCATAGGCAAAGAAGCCGTTGTCTTCGGGAACGCCGTGACCGGGTCCGGCGCCAAAGTACGACACCATGACGTACCGGCTCACACCCGCATCCTTGGCTGCGTCCATGGAGCGGATGGCGGCGTCGCGGTCCACCGCATAGGTGCGCTCGGGTGCACCGCCGCCGGCTCCCGCTGACCAGACGACGGCGTCCTGCCCGGCCAGTTTCTGCGCGATTTCAGCGGTGGAAAGATTCTCGACATCGGCGACGACGGCGGTTGCTCCCGTGGCCTCGACATCGGCAGTGTGCGCCGGGTTGCGGAACAGTGACGTCACCTGGTGGCCGTTGGCCGTAAGGTCCTTGGCCAGGTACAGGGCAACTTTGCCGTGGCCACCGATAATGGCAATGCGTGACATGGTGAGTCCTTTCAAAAAGCGAGCTCGAGGGGATCAGTGTCCTGCCCACCCTAAGCACGCTGATGGTTGGTGTGCCTACTCGTTCCGCCAGGTTCCGCTGATGGCAGAGTCCGGCAATTTCCTTGCGTTCACGGGAATAAGTCAGCGGAACTAAGCCTGCGGGAAACAGGCAGGCCGCAAAAATAAACAGTCCGATCAAACAGCCCAACTCAGACCGGAAGACCCCGCAGCATTCCGGAAAGCCGCATGAGTTCCACCGGAGCGTGTTCGGTCAGGCTCAGGCCCACGACTTCCGCAACGGTGGAGACGTCACCCACCAGACGGACCAGATCGGACATCCGCATCCCGTCCGTCTGCCGGCCCATGGAGCTCGTGAAATCGCGCGGATCCAGAACATCCAGATCGATGTGGACGGCCAGTTTCGTCGCACCCGTGGCGGCGATCCAGTCCAGCACCCGCCTGCCGTCTTCGGCCGTGTCAGTGATGCCCACACTCTGGATGCCCAGGCGTTCCTTCACGGCAATGCCCTCATCATCCCAGTGGCGCAGCCCGACCTGCAGGATCTTCAGCGGGGGCACGAGCGCGGGCAGCTCCGAAATGATGCCGGCGTCGCCCTCTCCGGCGAGCGTGGCCAGGGCCATGGAACGGAAACCCGTATAGGACTGCCCCGGCACCCCGGTGTCGGGGTGGGCGTCAATCCAGAGGACGGCAAGATCATCCGCGTAGATGGAGGCCAGGTAGCTGAAGGGGGCAACGCTGACCGAGCACTCCCCGCCGAAGGTGACCACCGACGACGGCGCAGCCTCGCGCAGGAGCCTCAGCGCGTCCGTCAGCTGCCGGACCACGGCGTCGCGGGCGTAAATCCCGTTCACTGTGGCGAGTGCCTCGTCGCTGGTGTCGGTGCTGACCGGAACGTAAGCCGTGGGGCCGTCGTGGTCCGGGGACATCAGTTCCAGCAGGGCAGGCCCCATGGAATAGGACAACTGGCTGTCGTGCGCGTCCACCCCCGGCAGCAGCTGGTGGGTCCGGGGGCCGGAAGCCCCCTGCCACTGCGGAAAGATGAGGCGCAGGGCGCCGGGACCGGAGGGGGAAATCTGGCTCATGAGCCCAACTTACGCCGCGGCGCCGGCACGGATAAGGGTCCGGGACCGATGGCGGCGGCTGGACCGGACAAAAGCCGTGCCGGCACAAAATAGGATGGAAGCATGACTGCAACACTCGTCGCCCGAGATCTTTCCGGCGGTTACGCCCACCGCACCCTTTTCTCCCACCTGAACCTGACCGTCGCCCCCGGTGACGTGGTGGGGGTCGTGGGCTCCAACGGCGCAGGAAAGTCCACCCTGCTGCGGCTGCTGGCCGGCGCTGACGAGCCGCTGGCCGGCAGCGTGTCCACGGCACCAGCCGATGCGTTCATCGGCTGGCTGCCCCAGGAGCACGAACGGGTGGCCGGAGAAACGATCGCCGCTTACATTGCCCGCCGCACCGGTGCCGCGGAGGCCACCGAAACGATGGAAGCCACGGCCGAGGCCCTCGGCTCCGGTGCGAAGGGCGCCGACGACGCGTACGCCGTCGCACTGGATCGCTGGCTGGCCTGCGGCGCGGCGGACCTGGAGGACCGCATTCCGGCCGTGCTCGCTGAGCTGGGACTGGAAGTGGGCGCCGATGCGCTGATGACGTCGCTCTCCGGCGGCCAGGCGGCTCGGGTGGCGCTGGCGGCCCTGCTGCTGAGCCGCTTCGACATCGTGCTGCTGGACGAGCCCACGAATGATTTGGATCTGGCCGGCCTGGCCCGGCTGGAGGACTTTGTCCAGGGGCTGCGCGGCGGCGTCGTCCTGGTCTCGCACGACCGCGAGTTCCTGGCCCGCTGCGTGACCACAGTGGTGGAACTGGACCTGGCGCAGAACAAGGTTGCGGTGTATGACGGCGGCTATGACGCCTTCCTGGAGGAGCGCGACGTCGCCCGCCGGCACGCCCGCGAAGCCTACGAGGAGTTTTCCGACAAGAAAGCGGACCTGGTGTCCCGGGCCCGGACCACACGGGAGTGGAGCTCGCAGGGGGTCCGGAACGCGATGAAAAAGGCGCCGGACAACGACAAAATCCGCCGCCGGGCGTCCATGGAATCCTCCGAAAAGCAGGCGCAGAAGGTGCGGCAGATGGAATCGCGGATCGCGCGCTTGGATGAGGTGGAGGAGCCGCGCAAGGAATGGCAGCTGCAGTTCACCATCGGCGCCGCTCCGCGCTCCAGCTCGGTTGTCGCCACACTTAATGCGGCCGTGGCCCGGCGCGGTTCGTTTGCGCTCGGACCCGTTTCGGTCCAGGTCAACGCCGGTGAGCGGATCGGCATCACCGGCCCTAACGGCGCCGGAAAGTCCACACTGCTCGCCCTCCTGCTGGGCCGCCTCGAACCCAGCGAGGGAACAGCCTCCCTGGGCTCGTCGGTGGCTGTGGGGGAGATCGACCAGGCCCGCGGCCAGCTGGACCATGCCCTGCCGCTGGGCGATGCTTTCGAAGCGGCGGTTCCGGAAATGAACAGCGCCGAGATCCGCACTCTGCTCGCCAAGTTCGGCTTGAAAGCGGACCAGGTGAACAGCTTGGTATCGGCGCTTTCTCCCGGCGAGCGGACCCGGGCGTCACTGGCGCTGCTCCAGGCCCGCGGCGTGAACCTGCTGGTGCTTGATGAGCCCACCAACCACTTGGACCTGCCGGCGATCGAACAGCTCGAGGAGGCCCTGGAAAGCTACGACGGCGCCCTGCTGCTGGTCTCGCACGATCGCCGGATGCTGGAAAATGTCCATCTGGATGCCCGCTGGGATGTCACCGAAGGAAACGTCACCATTTCCTGAAGTCCACCGGATTTCTGGTGCGGCGCTGAGTGTGATAAAGCTTACGCACGGCCTGCGTTGGAACAGCCTGCGCAACCCTACGGTCTCGGTCTCTCGGGGGGAGTAGTTCCTATGTTTTCACTGCAGCTGCCTGCAAGGATTCGGTTATGAAGGCCCTGCGCATCATGGACGTGCCGGTCTTGATGTTCGTCTGGATCCTCTGCGTGACGACCGACTGGTCCAGCGGAACGAAAATGGCCCTGAACCTAGCCGCCGTGGCAGGGCTGTGCGTGAAGGAATTCCTGGTCCATCGCCACCTGCAGCGCGTCGCCGGTGGGACCCCGCACGCGGTAAGGCCCGCCGACGTGCGGTCCTTCGCTGCAGCCACCGCCGCCGCCTGAGCCGTGCCGCCGTCCGCCGCCGCTGCGGGGGAGTAGTCTCGGTATCCCCGGCGCACCGCCGGGGCTGACATGGGGGTATGCATGAGCGGCACGGCTACGGACGACACTCTGATGACGCTTGGCGTGATCGGAACTTCGCGGAAGACTGACGAACGGCGCCTGCCTCTGCACCCGCGCCATCTGGAGCGGATCGAGGCCGATGTCCGGGAGCGGATGATCTTGGAGCAGGGCTACGGCGAACGTTTCGGTTTCGCCGATGCGCAGCTTGCCCCGCTGGTGGCACGCCTGGCTCCGCGGAGCGAGGTGATGGCCGCTTCCGACGTCGTGCTGCTGCCCAAGCCGCAGGCCGCTGACCTGCAGGACCTCTCCGACGGGCAGATCCTGTGGGGCTGGCCGCACTGCGTGCAGGATCCGCTCATTACCCAGCTGGCCGTGGACAAGTCTCTGACGCTGATTGCCTTTGAAGCCATGAATCACTGGACGCCGGACGGCGGATTCGGACTGCACGTCTTCCATAAGAACAATGAGCTCGCCGGTTACAGCTCGGTGTTGCATGCCCTGGAGCTCGCCGGCTCCACCGGCGACTACGGCCGGCGGCTCACCGCCGTCGTCATTGGCTTTGGCGCCACTGCCCGCGGCGCGGTCACAGCACTGAAGGCGCTGGGCATCCACGATGTGCAGGTGCTCACGAACCGGGAGACCGCCGCCGTCGGATCCCCCATCCACTCCGCACGGATCCTGCGGTTGGAGCGCGACGACGACCAGCCGCACCTCAGCCACGTAGTCACCGACGACGGGCCGGAGCCGCTGGCGCAATTCCTGGCAGGCTACGACCTGGTGGTGAACTGCACCCTTCAGGATCCCAACGCCCCGCTGACCTATCTCCAGGAATCGGACTTGGCCGCCTTTGCTCCGGGCAGCCTCATCATTGACGTGTCCTGTGACGAAGGGATGGGTTTTTCCTGGGCGAAACCCACCTCCTTCGCCGAGCCGGTATTCGCCGTCGGTGCGGGCATCCTCTACTACGCGGTGGATCACAGCCCCTCGCATCTGTGGGACTCGGCGACGTGGGAAATCAGCGAAGCCGTCCTGCCGTTCCTGCGGACTGTGATGTCCGGTCCCGCGGCCTGGGACGCCGAAGCCAGCGTGGCGCGGGCCATTGAAATCCGCAACGGCCGCATCCTGAATCCCGCGATTCTGGCCTTCCAGGGCCGCTCCGCCGACTATCCGCACACCGTGACCGGCGGCTGACGGCAGCGCGGGCAGGCGGAAGGACCACTTCCCGGGCGGGAGGGATCGGAACTGCCCCGAGCCTAGGTGGCAGGAGCCTGCGGGGTCTATGGTTTTAGGGCCGCACCGTGTTTATGGCCGTACCTTGGCCACTGACAGGAATCGAGCAGCTCATGACCACCGACGTCGCCTCCCTGCTGGTTCCCACCGCCACCGGCCTGGTCCGGGGAATCGTCGCCGACGGCGTCCGCACCTGGCGGGGCATTCCCTATGCTGCGCCTCCGGTGGGCGATCTTCGGCTGCGGGCGCCGCGCCCGCCGGAGCGCTGGAACGGAGTCCTGAACGGAAGCAGCTTCGGAGCCGCCCCGCCCCAGTCCCGGAATCCCTCGCTGACCGGATTCCGGCGCCGGGCCCCCATGGATGAGGACTGCCTGACACTGAACGTCTCGGCACCGCTGGAACCTGCCGCCGAACGGCTCCCCGTGCTGGTGTACTTTTACGGCGGTGCGTTCAGCTCCGGTTCGTCCACAGTCAAGACCTACCGCGGCTCCCATCTGGTCCGGACGGGTGAGGCCGTTTACGTCTCCCTGAACTACCGGATCGGGGCGCTGGGGTTCATGGACTTCAGCTCCTTCTCGGCTGCCGGGCGGACCTTCGACTCCAACCTGGGCCTGCGCGACCAGGTGGCAGCCCTGGAATGGGTGCGGGACAACATTGCGGGCTTCGGCGGGGATCCGGACAATGTGACCATTTTTGGTGAATCCGCCGGGGGCATCTCCGTCACGTCGCTGATGTGCATCCCCGCCGCGCGGGGGCTCTTCCATCAGGCCTACGCCCAGAGCGCCGCTCCGTCCAGCGCTTACTCGCTCGAGCTGCACGCCGCCTGGGCCCGGGATTTGCTGGAGATCCTGAACGTGCCCCTGGCGGATGCCGCGGAGGCCCTGTCGGTGCTTCCGGCGGAAGCACTGGTCCGGGCCACCAACCGGCTGACGTCGAAGATCGGTCCGGCCGACAAGCCCGGATCCCTGAGCGTGTCTCCGGTGGTTGACGGCGACTTCCTGCCGGAGCACCCCATTGACACCTTCAAGAAGGGCCAGGCTGCGCCGGTGCCGCTGGTGCTGGGAACGATGGCCCGGGAAGGAGCGCTGTTCGCCAAAATCGTGGACATCCTGCCCTCCACGCCGGACCGCATCGAGAAGATGTTCGCCGGCACCGATCCGGACGCCCAGGCCCGTGTGCTGGCCGCCTATCCCGGCTACCCGTCGAAGGAGCGGTCGGTGGAAATCAGCGGTGACCTGGTGTTCTGGTATCCGTCAACGATGGTGGCCGAGTCCCATTCGCTGGTGGCCCCCACCTGGTCCTACCGGTATGACTTCGCCACCCCCATGATGAACCTCCTGGGGTTCGGAGCCACACACGCGATGGACGTGCCGGTGATGTTCGGCGAAACCCGGGAACCGATTACCCGGGCGCTGTCCCTGCTGGGCGGGGGCGGAACGCTGAGGGAACTTTCCGCCCGATTTCAGGGCACCCTCCTGAGCCTGGCCAAAACCGGCAGCCCCGGAGACGACTGGCCCCGGTACGAGCCGGTGCAGCGCCGCACCCGGATTTTCGACCGGGAGGACCGGATCGAGCTGGACCCGTTTCCCGAGCGGCGTGAGGCCTGGTCGGGCTATCGCGGATACCTGTGATGCTGTTCACTTAATCCAAACCGCAGCGCGCAAAAGGAGAGTTGGCCAGCATGAGTGAACATTACGACGTCGTGGTCCTGGGAGCCGGTCCGGGCGGCTACGTAGCTGCCATCCGCGCAGCCCAGCTGGGGCTTAGCGTGGCAGTGGTGGAGGAAAAGTACTGGGGCGGAGTCTGCCTGAACGTCGGGTGCATTCCTTCCAAGGCCCTGCTGCGCAATGCCGAGCTGGCCCAGATTTTCTCAAACCAGGCCAAGACCTTCGGGATCAGCGGAGACGTCAGCTTCGATTTCGGTGCTGCTTTCGACCGCAGCCGCCAGGTGGCTGACGGCCGCGTCAAGGGTGTGCACTTCCTCATGAAGAAGAACAAGATCACCGAGTATGACGGCCACGGAGTGTTTACCGACGACCACAGCCTTGAGGTCAGCCTCTCCAAGGGCGGCACCGAGACGGTTACCTTCGACAACGCCATCATTGCCACCGGAACCTACGTGCGGCTGCTGCCCGGGGTGGAGCTTTCGGACAACGTGGTGACCTATGAGGCGCAGATCCTGGACCGGGAGCTGCCGAAGAAGATGGTGATCGTCGGAGCAGGCGCCATTGGAATGGAGTTCGGCTACGTCCTGCGCAGCTACGGCGTGGACGTGACCATCATCGAGTTCCTGGATCGGGCGCTGCCCAATGAGGACGCGGACGTTTCCAAGGAAATCACCAAGGCCTACAAGAAGCTGGGGATACCGATCCTGGCATCGACCAAGGTCGAGACGGTCACCGACAACGGATCGTCCGTGACCGTGACGTATAAGGACAAGGACGGCAAGGACGGGTCCATCGACGCGGACCGTGTCATGCTTTCCATCGGGTTTGCCCCGCGCACCGAAGGCTACGGGCTGGAAAAGACCGGCGTTGCGCTCACCGACCGGGGTGCCATCGGCATTGACGACTACATGCGGACCAACGTCCCGCACATCTACGCGATCGGTGACATCACGGCCAAGCTGCAGCTCGCCCATGTGGCGGAGGCGATGGGCGTGGTGGCGGCCGAAACCATCGGCAAGGCCGAAACCCTGCCGCTGGGTGACTACCGCATGATGCCGCGGGCCACGTTCTGCCAGCCGCAGGTCGCCAGCTTCGGGCTGACCGAACAGCAGGCCCGCGACGAGGGCCATGACGTGGTGGTCAGTACCTTCCCCTTCACAGCAAACGGAAAGGCCCACGGCCTGGGCGAGCCGGTGGGATTCGTGAAGCTGGTGGCGGACAAGGAACATCTGGAACTGCTCGGCGGGCATCTGATCGGACCGGATGTCTCCGAACTGCTGCCCGAGTTGACCCTGGCCCAGAAGTGGGATCTGACCGCCCATGAACTTGCCCGGAACGTGCATACGCACCCGACACTCAGTGAGGCCCTGCAGGAGGCATTCCACGGCCTGACTGGCCACATGATCAACTTCTGACCCACTGTGCCCTTGACACCCCTTGACACCCCTTAACGCCCCGGAGAACCCTGTGAAGGACGGGGATAAGGGAAATCTCGGCCGGCCGGAAAGGCTGCACCATGAGAACTGGCAAAATCGTCATGCTTGTCATCGGGAGCCTGCTGATCCTCATCGGGTTGGGCTTGGCGGCCGGTGCTGCCGTGGTTGGAACGCTGAACGCCCAGCAGGGTGATGACCAATACTTCTCCGCTCCGCAAGAGGTGTACGAGGTGGATTCCTACGCGCTCACCGCACCGGAAATCGAGGTGAGCGAGGGCGTGAGTTCCCAGGACAACTTGGGAACGCTCCAGGTGGTGGGGGAATCCACCACCCCCGGGCAGGAACTGTTCATCGGAGTCGGGCCCCGCGCCGACGTCGACCGGTATCTTGCGGACGTGCAGCACAGCGAATTGGAGGAGGTAACCTTCCGCCCGTTCCGTCCCTATTACGAGGAGCGGCAGGGGACCGCGGCTCCCGCACCTCCCGGCGAGCAGGATTTCTGGACCGCCACGGCCAGCGGCAGCGGTGAACAAACGCTGGACTGGAACCTGGCCGAAGGCAACTGGACCGCCGTGGTGATGAATGCCGACGGCAGCCGCCCGGTGTCGGCCGAGCTGCAGATCGGTGTCCGCTCGGATCTGCTTGGTCCGCTGACCTGGACCCTGCTGATCAGCAGCATCGTGTTCCTCGCAGCGGGAATCGGCCTGGCCGTGGCCGGTGCCAGGGGGTTGAACCGGCAGCGCGGCGCCGGGGGCCCGGGCGGGCCCTACGACAGCTACGCGTCGGCAGGCGTGCCGGGGCCGGGACAGCCGGGAGGGCCACCGCAAACGTATGGGCAGATGCAGGACCGCTACGGTCGGGAACAGGAGCTGCCCCCGCCCGGGGCGGGCACCGGCGAATCCGCCGGCGCAATCGGGGCCGCCGGCGCCACTGCGGCTGGCATGGCCCGCGCACGTTCCTCGGCGGCAGCGAGCGGAGCCGCATCGGGTGGTGCTCAAAGAAGCGCGACGGCAGCACCGGGTGCCGCCGGAGGAGGAGCGGCCGGGATGGCCGTCGGCGTTCGGGACCCGGGGCTCATGGGACCCCGGTATCCGGTGCGGCTGTACGGTGAGCTGGACCCGAACCTGTCCCGCTGGATGTGGCTGGTGAAATGGTTCCTCGCCATCCCGCACTACATCGTGTTGTTTTTCCTGTGGATTGCCTTTTTTGTCTCCACGGTCATTGCCGGCTTGGTGATCCTGTTCACCGGTCGTTATCCGCGGGGACTCTTTGACTTCAACGTGGGCGTGGTTCGCTGGAGTTGGCGGGTGACCTTCTACGCCACCCGGGTGCTCGGCACCGACCGCTATCCGCCCTTCACCCTGCAGCGCACTGACTATCCGGCCGATTTCAGTGTCGACTATCCGCGCGAGCTCTCCCGCTGGCTGGTCCTGGTGAAGTGGTGGCTGCTCGTCATCCCGCAGGCCCTGGTTGTCAGTGCCATCACCGAAGCCACGATGGTGGTGAATCGGTTCTGGGTAACAGGCAGCGACCAGGAATTCTGGAACGGAGAGTGGACGCGGTTGGGCCCCGGGGGAATGTGGCAGGGCGGCTGGAATGAAGACTGGAACGACACCGTTTTTACCACCGTCAGCTGGCAGGGCCTTTCCCTGCTGAGCCTTCTGGTCCTGATTGCCGCAGTCATTCTGCTGTTCACCGGCCGCTACCCGCGCCAGCTGTTTGATCTGCTGATGGGACTGAACCGCTGGACCTACCGTGTTCTCGCCTACACAGCCCTCATGCGCGACGAGTATCCTCCGTTCCGGCTGGACCAGGGCCCGGCGGACCGCCGGGACGAGGCCGCCGGACTGGGCCGGCCGGGCCCCGGCTGAGGCTAGGAGGCCGCCTCGGACGAGGAAGCGAGGATGCAGAACTCATTGCCTTCCGGATCGGCCAGAACCGTCCAGGAGACTTCCGGATCCTGCCCGACGTCCGCCAGCACGGCACCGAGTTCCAGCAGCCGGTCAACTTCCTCCTGCTGGGTGCAGCCGACGGCGCGCAGGTCCAGGTGCAGCCGGTTCTTCACGGTCTTTCCCTCCGGAACCGGCAGGATGTCGATCGGCGGGCCGGCGCCGTCTGAGGATGCAAGGCTAATGACGCCGTCCTCCTCCTCGGCGATGCGGTAGTCGAGGGCGCGGGTCCAGAAGTCCGCCATCCGGCGGACGTCCACCGCGTCGAGGGCGAGGGAAGAGAATGCACTGGTCATGACGCGGCTCCTGGCTTGGGTGTGGTTGGGCTGTGGGCCAATTTACTCGAAAACCGGCACCCCGTTGCGGACCAGGCGCCAATTGTTTTCAGCGAACGCGGCGGGGTCGACGGTTCCCTGGGCAACCACGAAGTCGATGAGCAGCTGGCGGATCTCCGTCTGCTGGTTCAGGAGTACCGGCGCGGTGGCGATGTGCGGGAAGTTCCCGCCGCCGGACTGGCGGTAGTTGTTGGTGGCGACAGCAAACCGCTGGCCGGGGTCGACCGGTGCGCCGTTGTAGCTCAGGTTGAGGATCCGCTCTCCCACGGGCCTGCTGATATCGATGTCGTAGGAAACCCCGGACATCATGTCGTAGTTGTAGTCAGGTGTTCCGCCCGCGTTCGTGAGCGTTTCCGGATCCACCGGCGAGTCCGGCGCAGTCTGCGCGAAGTACTTCGCTGAGTACTCGAGGTATTCCTTCACCTCAGCGCCCGTCATCTCGACAGCAAAGAGGGTGTTGGGAAAGACATAGAGGCCGGCCAAGTCGCGGATGGTGACGGGGCCGGCGGGGATTTCGGCCGTGCGGCTGAAGGGCGCGGCAATGGAGAGCACCGGAAGGTCGGCATCGGGTCCGCCGTTGAGGCCGGCGCCCACAGCCTGTGCCTGCACATGGTTCACGAAGTCCATGACTGCGGTGTCACGGTAACGTGATTCCACGGCCGACATCGTTTCGGTGGCGGTACCCACCGGTGTGTTGACGTAATTGATGACGCGCTGGTGCTGCTCGGCAACCAGCGCCGAGATTTCCGGGTCCGCTTCAGCCGTGTTGGCGTTCAGCAGGGTCGACGACGCCGAAGTCACGTCCCACTGGCCGCGCACCTTGGTCAGTTCAAAGTCCATCACGGAAAGCCGCATGCCCCAGTTCAGCGGCTCGGTCAGAAGCACCTGGTCTCCGGTGACTTTGTTGGTGATGAAGTGCTCCGGTATTTCCTGGTGCGCGTGGCCCACCAGAATGGCGTCGATCCCGGGCACGGTTTCGGCCAATTGCGTGGAGGCGTTCTCCAGCGGCAGGTCAGTCCCGTAGGAGGAGGTCCCGGAAGTTCCTGAATGGGAACTGACAACGACGACGTCGGCTCCCCGGGCTTTCATCTCCGGTACGAACTTTTGCGCCTGTTCCACAATGCCGGGGAACTCCAGCTTTCCCTCGACATTGTTCTTGTCCCAGATGGCAACACCGGGGTTGGTGAGGCCCAGGATGCCGATCCGAACCGGTTTGTTGCCCTTGGTTTTCACGGTCTTGATGACGTAGGGAGTGAAGGCCGGATTTCCCGTTGCCTGCTCCACGGCGTTCGCGCCGAGCAGCGGGAAGTCGAGCTGGCTTTCAAAAGTGCGCAGCAGATCCAAACCGTAGTTGAATTCGTGATTCCCCAGCGCTGCGGCATCGTATTCCATCGCGTTCATCGCGGCGGCCATGGGATGGATTTCCCCGGTCTCCGTAATTGGTTCAGTGTTCGCGTAATAATCAGTCAGCGACGTGCCCTGGATCGTGTCGCCCGCATCGATGAGCAGGGTCGAGGCCGGTCCCCGGTCGGTGCGCACGGAGTCCACCAGCGTGGAGATTTTTGCCAATCCGACGTCGTTGTGCGCGGCGTCGTCGTATTCACCGTCCTTGAAATAATCCCAGTTTTCGATGTACCCGTGCAGATCAGACGTACCCAGAACCGTGACCCTGGTGGTTTTTTCCTTGCCCTTGCCGGCAGGCTCCGGCGGTGCTGCTGCGGACGGGGTCACCCAGACGAGGCAGAGGGCCGCGGCGGCGGTCACGGCGACCGCTCCCCGTCGTCCGTGGGCAGATGTGAACGGCAATGAAACCAGCTCCTCGAAGGTGTTAGGAAATTTCTCCTTCAGAACGTCTACAGGTATCGGGCCCCTTCCGGAAGAGGCAAGGCGCCATTCCTGCAGCTTTTTCTTCCAGATGACAAAATGTGCCGAAGAATGAGGAAGGAAACGGTTGGCAGGGAAAGGAATCGACGGGGGTCTCAACCGGTCGACGCACCGCGGTCAAACCAATTCTATTGACGGCGCTGCGGCATGGCCGCGATTGCTCGTCGCTGCGCTCCAACCTGCTCGTACTCCACTCGTCGCGGCTGACGCGAAACTGCAGTTGGTGATGATAGTCGGGAATCTGGTCGTGGGACTGTTTGGGAGCTGGGGAATTACCTATCTCTCGCGGGGTTTGATCCTGAGTGCAGCGTTCCTTGGTTTCCTTTTGTATGTTCGTCATCATGACGGCCATTTCTGGCAAGAGGAAGAGGAAGAGGAAGAGGAAGAGGAAGAGGAAGAGGAAGAGGAAGAGGAAGAGGAAGAGGCCAAGAGGGCCGATTGGGACCGGCGGGCGCGGGCACTCTGACCCCGGTGAAACCGCAGCGATCGACTGACCCTCGATCGCCGGCATCTCGTTGATATCTCTTCGTCGAGGTAGCCGAACGTCTTGCGAGACCTGAACATAGAGATAGCTCGGGTGTCGTCGCCCACTCCCATCCGATGCTGAGCTCTTGCATCGGGTTCTCGACTCCCCTGGCTAACGCTGCAGGTGTAAGCACTGTGACGGTCTTGAGGAACAATTGTCGAATCGGGTGATCGCGTTCGTTGAAGTAGTGAAGCCGCCCCCAGAGGTGACTCGGAACAAGGGAGCAATACCATGAATCTCACGATCTCGATCCAGGTCAGCGTCGACGGCGTCATGCAGGCAAATGGCGGCAACAATGACGAGCTCGACCCCGGTTTTGCGCGCGGCGGCTGGGCCATCCCGACCGGCGACAAGGAGTCGGCCGCGTACATCGCTTCGACGTGGCAGCGCGCGGACGCGTTCCTGCTCGGCCGCAAGACGTACGGACTGTTCGCGAGCTACTGGGGTGGTCAGGCCGACGACTCGAACCCGTTTTCGGGCGCGATGAATCCTCGGCCGAAGTACGTCGTGTCCAACACCCTGACCGACCCGGCGTGGAAGAACACGACGGTGATCTCGGGGGATATCGCCGCGGGCATCAGGGAACTGAAGGCGCAGCCGGGAGGCGAGCTGGTGGTCGTGGGCAGCGGCGTGCTGGCGCGCTGGCTGCTCGAGAACGAACTCGTCGACGAGATCAACCTCATCGTGTGCCCGGTCATCGTGGGAGACGGCCTTCGGCTGTTCCCGCAGCAAGGCAAAGACTTCGGTCTCGAACTGGTCGAGACGCGGGCGTTCCCGACCGGTGTCCTCGCTCACACCTACCGGCTCACCGGCCGCCCCAACTACGCCTGAGAGGACCAAGCCATGCAATACCTGGTCAATGTCATCGACTACCGCAGCGAATCGGGCACCGTCCAAGAGGCTGTCGCGATCGACGCCTTCAACGAGAAGCTGGTCACCGGCGGCCACTGGGTGTTCGCCGCCGGCCTCGCCGACCCGACGGTCTCGACCGTGATCGACGCGCCTGACCTGGACGTCGCCCTCAAGCTGGTGTGCGAGGGCTCGAAAGCCTGCAACCGTCGGCTCGAAGTGCGGCCCCTCCTGTCGGATCCCTGATCGACGCAGGACGCCTTGACCCGCGCCCACCGAGACGAGTGGGCACGGGTCGTGGCGACAACTGCCAGGCGGTTCGGGAATCTCGACACTGCCGAGGACGCGGCCGCGGAAGCCTTCGCGATCGCCACGGAGCGCTGGCCGGTGGACGGCATACCGCCCAACCCTGGCGCCTGGCTCACCACGACAGCGAGCCGCAAGGCGATTGACCGGATCCGGCGCGAGAGCAGCCGCGACGCGAGACACACGGAGGCGAAGCTCCTGTACGACGCAGAGCCCGACCCAGTCGGCGTGATCGACGACGACCGGCTTCGGCTGCTCTTCATCTGCTGCCATCCGGCGCTTTCGATGGAGGCACGTGTGGCACTGAGGCTGCGGATGATCGGCGGACTGAGCGTGCCCGAGATCGCCCCGCGCGTTCCTGGTGCAGGACACCACGATGGGCGCCCGCATCACTCGCGCCAAGGCCAAGATCGCAGCCGCCCACATCCCGTACCGCGTGCCGGCGGCCGAGGATCTGCCCGGCCGAGTGTCGGGGGTGCTCGCAGTACTCTTCCTGATCTTCAACGAGGGCTATCTCGCGTCCGGCCCTGACACCGTCATGAACGAGACGGTCTGACGGTTTGGGCAAGTTCGGCGATTTTCAGCGCGTGCACCTGTGCGCAGTCGAATACACGGAAGCTCGGATTCTCTCCCCTGAATGCCAGTACGAGGTCAGTCCCAGCGAGTAGAACAGCCTCAATGTTCTCGACACTGCCGAGGGAGCTCCATGCCAGATGCTCTGTGGGACCGGATGAAGTCAATGTCGGCGGTGATCACGCTGACAAATCAGGCCAGTGACTGCGACTCCTGATATCTATGGACTCGACTTCTGACGCACCCGCCCAGCTACGATTGCCGGGTGGGCGAGGAGAGCTGGGGTCTGGAAGAGTCAGGATGGGTCACTCAGGCGCGCGATTTCATCCCGGCAACGCATCGTGGACTATCGATACTGCGCCTTTACCTTCCATTTCGAGACCCCACTCTCGATGACGGCAAAGACATTGTGCGATGGTCCCGGTACGTCTCGGTAGAAGATCATTCTGCCTCGCTGGATTGGTTTGAAGCGACCGCAGGCATCGCCGAGGAACAGCCTTCCGTTCGCGGTCTCGTCTCCTGCATGGGTGTGTTGGATGAAGAAACCGCGAACGCCCTTCGTGATGCGATTGGTGTTGTCGAGCTTCAATGTCTCCGTTGGATGGGCTACGGAGAAGCCCCACACACCAGCTCGCCTAGGCGCGTGTTCGGGGAGGAATACTTCGAGGCACGCCTCAGTCCTGACGATGTCAAGGCCGGACGAAGGGTCCCGGAGTTTGCGTGGGATGCCGAACGGCGTCTCGCATGGGGTGGTCGGCTATACCCGGACTCGTTGATCGTTGCCGCCGAGCTACCCATCTTTCGGCAACTGATAAACGATCCCCGACTCGACACTGCGTCGGTGAGAGCCGATCGAGATTATCTGCCGCCGAGTGCGGGCGATTGACGAGTTGCCCGCTGACGGGTCCACTGGATACCGCTGTTCCGGTGAAGGACCCCTTTGCGGGACGCCTAGATGCCCCTTCGGTCATGGTCTTTGGCCACCAGCCATTGACCACCATCGATGCAGACCCGGTCATGTCCGCGATGGCACGTCGGGCACTCTGCAGTTGCTGACGGTTTTGAGTTTCTAGCTAATGTCGCCTGTGGCAGACAGGCTCCGAGCTGTTGGCTGAGGGAGCGAAACGAACCTATGTCTGTTCTGGCTAAGCAAAGCCGCCAAATTTAGCATCCGGCCTGGCTATGGAAGGCACGGGCGTCGGAGAAGAACTCATTGGCACTTGATGATCCGCAATTGCTGGAAATTAAGTAGCTGTAGCTGACGGCCGCTACCGCGAGACCGACGATGGTAATGGCGAGCAGGATCCAACGGGCATGCCTACGGTTGATGTGGTCGGTCATTGGTCTCCTTGGTTGGTGATTCTGTCCGTTCGGAGTGCTACACCGTAGCAGCACCGTGCATTGTGGCCCGCGATATTAGTCGCGCATCCAGCCGTGTCAGGAGGATGCGTATCGTTCTTATGTCCGTAAGCCGATCCTTTCTAAGGTCACCACGCGGGGTTAGCAGGGGGCCGGCCGCGTACTACTTACCTAAAGGCGTCCAGCCTGACGGTAAAGGTCCCCCAGACGGTCCCCCGGGGAGGAACCCGTTCCGTCCTGAACGGGTGTTTTCGCTCACCGGCTGGAGTGTCGACGCGCGCCACCGCCCGGCGGCAGCCGGCGCCTTCCCCACCCGGTGTGACCTCGGTCCATCTGCTCCGTCACACCCGGCCAAACCCGGCCCGGCCGCCTCGATAGTCTTGAAATATGGACCTCGAAAACATTAATTTCAACACCCGGAAGTGGGTCCGTCCCGAAGACCTCAACGCGAACGGCACACTGTTCGGCGGCAGCCTTCTGCGATGGATCGATGAAGAAGCAACAATTTACGCCATCCTCCAAATGGGCAACGGCCGCGTGGTCACCAAGTTCATGTCGGAGATCAACTTCGTCAGCTCCGCCCAGCAGGGCGACATGATTGAGATGGGCCTGCGTGCCACGAAGTTCGGCCGGACGTCACTGACGATGCGGGCCGAAGTGCGCAACATGGTCACGCGTCGAAGCATCCTGACGATTGACCGCATCGTGTTCGTGAGCCTTGACGCGGAAGGCGCACCCGCCCCGCACGGCTTCACCGAGATCACTTACGACCGGGACCGGCTGCCCAGCGGCAACCTTCCCCCGCTTGAAGGCGGACGCCTAGAAAGCGCCAGGTAAGACCCGGGGAACGCCTGAGGAGGAGACCTAAGAAACGCCGGGTTGCGGCGTCGTTTCCCCCTGCCTTTTTGGCCCTGTGGACCCCTGAACGGACCCGCAGGGCAGGCAGGGAAAGGCCCCCTGTGAAATACTCGACGGAGCAGCAACGCCACTCAAAGCAAGTCCGGCAGCGCCGGGCAAGGCTCGCGCCGGGCAAGCTGGCACCGCACCACTGCAGCCCGCTCCGCGGCCGGTACGGAACGGAGCCTGCATGCCGAACCCCCGTCACCTCGGTACCGAATCCCTGATCGGCGAGTGGCTGGACGATCCGGCCGGCCGCACCGTCCTTATCGACCTGCTCGCCCGCCGCAGCCCTGACGCCCGTGCCCTCTACGCGATCCGGAAGCTTCCGCTTTCCTCCCTGATGTCGCTGAGCCACGGCGCGGTGACGCCTGAGTACCTGGACCTGATGGTGCATGCGGCCAACCGGCTCAGGGATGAACCAGCCGTGCCGCCGGCTACCTCGCACCTGTTTCCATCCGCGGCGCCGCAGGCACCCAACGATTGGGAGGAGCCCATCATCGAGGGCCGGTTCGACGGCAAAACCGTGGTGGTGACCGGTGCTTCCTCCGGGATCGGCCGTGCGACTGCCCTGCGGGTGGCCCGTGAGGGGGGACATGTACTGGCGATTGATCTCAGCACGCTGCGGATGGAGGCCCTCCTGGAGGAGAACCCGGAGCTGGGCATCACCGGCATCGTCGCTGACATCTCCAGCCAGTCAGATGTCAACAAGATAGCGGTTCAGGCAAGGGGGCGGGTGGACTGCCTCGCCGTGGTGGCCGGGATCGCCGACAACATGGTGGCCCTGCACGAGGTGGAGGACGAACTCTGGGAGAGCGTCTTCCGCATCAACGTTGACGGCCCGTTTCGTTTGTCCCGGGCGATCATCCCGCTGATGCTCTCCCGCGGCGCCGGCTCGATTGTGAACGTTTCCTCCCAGGCGGGGTTGCGCGGCTCCATCGCCGGTGCGGCCTACACGGCGTCCAAGCACGCTGTCATCGGCATGACCCGCAGCGCGGCCTTCATCTACAGTCCGCGCGGCATCCGCGTGAACGCAGTGATTCCGCGGCCAACCAAGACCGCATTGGAGTCCAACTATGGCTCACTCGGCGGCGCCGGGCCGCTGCCGACCGCTTCGCTCACCTCACCCGAGGTGGAGGCAGCGCAGATCGCCTCACCCATGACCTACCTGCTCAGCGACGACGCCGCCAACGTCACCGGCGCCATCCTGCCGGCTGACGAAGGCTGGGGCGTCGCCTGACGTCACCCGCCGCGGCGCGCCCGGCGTTCAGCTTCGAGCCGTTGGAGCAGGGCCGGCGTGATCGGGCTGCCGGGGAACCGGGCCAGCCGGTTCAGCGGCATGCTTCCCACCAGGGCCAGGGACGCGGGGAGTCCTGCGGCGCCGGACTCCGGTGCGGAATCCGACACAGACGCCGACGCCGAATCCGACACAGACGCCGGCGCGGAATCCGACACAGACGCCGACGCCGGAGCGCTGAGCGCGTCCACCAGAACTGCCGCCGCATCCGGATCGGCCAGCCACTCGGCGATCGGGGAGCCGGTGGTCAGTTCGGACACCGGCACCGTGCCGTCCAGGGCGGCGGCTCCGGACAATCGGATGTCCCTGGAGGAAGCACCCACTTCAAGCCGGTATTCACCGGCATCCGCCACCCAGGTCCCGGTGCCGGGATCCCACCGGGAGAGCGTCCGGACGTCAAGGCGAAATGACACGCGGCGCGATTCGCCGGGCTCCAGCTGCACCTTCTCGAAACCGCGCAGTTCCCGCAGCGGACGTTGCCGGCCGTCGTCGTCGGGCGCTCCGGCATACAGCTGCACCACTTCGCTGCCGCTGCGGCTGCCGGCATTGGTGAGGGTCAGATCGGCATGGACCAGCTGGCTGGCGCCGGCGCCGACAGTGCTGACCTCCAGCTCCGAGTACTCGAAGGTGGTGTAGGAGAGCCCGTGGCCGAAGGGAAAGGCCACTGCGAAACCGCGGGTGTCGTACCAGCGGTAGCCCACCAGCAGGCCCTCGCCGTACCGGACCGCCCCGTCCTCGCCGGGGTAGTTGCCGTAAGCCGCGGTGTCAGCCAGCCGGTGCGGAATCGTTTCGGCCAGCCGCCCGCCCGGCTCCGCCCGTCCCAGCAGCACATCGGCCACGGCGCTTCCGCCGGCCTCGCCCGGCAGCCAGGCCTCGAGGACGGCCGGCACGGCAGCCGCCCATTCCGTGGTCACCGCGCCGCCGTTCGAAAGCACCACAATGGTCCGCGGATTCGCTGTGACAACAGCGTCCAGCAGCTCCAGCTGGGGACCGGGCAGCTCCAGCGTCGTGCGGTCAAACCCCTCGGACTCGGCGGTTTCGGGCAGGCCCAGGAAGACGACGGCGGTGTCAGCCGCCGCGGCGGCCGCCGCGGCCATGTCCGCCAAATCCTCCTCGGCGCAGGGCGAGTCCGCGGAGAGGACATAGCCGGGCTCGAAGAGCAGATCCGGCACCTGGTCCGCCAGCGCGGCCAGGGGCGTCACCAGATGCACCGGATGGACCCGCGAGGACCCGCTGCCCTGGTACCGCGGTGTGCGGGCCAGCTCGCCGATCACCGCCAGGCTGCCCCCGGGGGAGAGCGGAAGGATCCCGCCGTCGTTCTGCAGCAGGACCATGGAAGCGGCAGCTGCCCGGCGGGCCAGCTCGTGGTGGGCGGCATAGTCAGCAGCTGCGCTGCCTGGCTGCCCTGAATCGTGCTGCGCCGGACCGGGTTGGACCGACGCGCGGCGCACCAGCGCCAGGATCCGCTCCACCGCCGTATCAACCTGCTGCTCAGTGACGGTGCCGGCATCGAGGCCGGCGGATAGTTCCTGAGCGCCCAGGCCACCGCTGGCCGGCATCTCCAGATCCAGTCCGGCGGCGAGCGCGGCCGCACGGTCGGTCACCGCACCCCAGTCCGATATCACTGCCCCCTCGTAGCCCCAGGTGTCGCGCAGCACGGTTCCGAGCAGCCACGGATTCTCGGCGGCATGCAGCCCGTTGACCTTGTTGTACGCCGCCATGACAGTCCACGGTCCGGCCGTGCGGACCACGATCTCGAAGGCGCGCAAATAGATTTCGTGCAGGGTCCGCTGGTCAAC
Organism: Arthrobacter sp. zg-Y1219; assembly: GCF_030125545.1. Taxonomy (NCBI): domain Bacteria; kingdom Bacillati; phylum Actinomycetota; class Actinomycetes; order Micrococcales; family Micrococcaceae; genus Arthrobacter; species Arthrobacter sp. zg-Y1219. The sequence continues at coordinate 87,937 of NZ_JASKLY010000003.1, read as the reverse complement.
CACGGCGTCCACCCGCATCCGATCCGCTTCCTGGTTGTTCGCAGCGAAGTGCTTGGGGCTGGCGCCCACCCCGGCCGCCTGAACGGCAGCCGTCCAGGCTGCACCGAGTTCACCGGCGAGCAGCGGGTCTTCTGAGTAGTACTCGAAGTTGCGTCCGCACAGCGGGGTTCGCTTGATGTTCAGGCCCGGTCCGAGCAGGACATCCACGCCCTGGGCGCGGGCCTCGCGTGCGACGGCGGTGCCCAGTTCCGCGAGCAGGCTGCGGTCCCAGGAGCACGCCGTCGCGCATTCCGCCGGAAAGCAGGTGGCGGGATGGGAGTCGCCCGGTTCCAGGCCGTCGGCGGTGCCGGCCGGCCGCCGAATGCCGTGCGGGCCGTCGGACAGAACCAGGGACCGGATGCCGTGCCCGGGAAGCGCAGCGGTTTCCCAAAACCCGGCCCCGGACAGCAGTCCGATCTTTTCCTTCAGCGTCAGGTCCGGCATGGCTGGAATTTCCACTGTGCCTCCCTCATCGGCGGGCTTCGAGTCTAAGCCGCCGCCCGGACCGGCGAAAGGGTCGGCAAACCCTGTTCCATCCACCCGGGCAGCCGTAGGGTTTCAGTACGGCCGCAGTGCTCACGGCACGCCGCCGGGAGGGAGCCAACGTGTGAAGACCCACCTCGACCGCTACAAGCAGATTGCCGAAATCCTGTACCGCAACGGCCTGGGATACCTGGTCTCCGCTTCCGGTTTGGAAACCCGTCTTCCGTTCCGGCGCAAGGCTCAGCCGGGGGACCGGCCCGAGCAGCCGGCCAGCAGCCCCGAGTACCTGCGCCGGGCGTTGGAGGAGCTGGGGCCCACCTTCATCAAGCTGGGCCAACTGCTTTCCACCCGTCAGGATCTGCTGCCCCCGCGCTACCAGAAGGAGCTGGCCAAACTGCAGGACAGTGCCGAGCCCGTGCCCTGGGAGCAGATTCACCCGGTGCTGCAGGGAGCGCTGGGCGAGGACGTGCTGGCACGGTTCGCGTCCTTCGACACCATCCCGCTGGCCAGCGCCTCCATCGGCCAGGTCTACGCTGCCCGGCTGCCCGGAAACATCGGCGTCGTGGTGAAAATCCGCCGGCCCGGCGTCGATGAAGAGGTGAACGAGGACCTGGATATTTTGCAGAGCCTGGCCGGGTATGCGGGAAAGCACTGGGAAGCGGCCCGCGACTATGACGTCCAGGGCCTGATGGATGAGTTTGCCGATACGCTGCGCTCGGAACTGGACTACGCCCAGGAGGGCCGCAACGCCAGGCGGTTCGCCCTGAACTTCGAAGACAACCCCGCCGTGACAATTCCGGCTGTTTATGAGGAGTTCAGCACCTCGACCGTCCTCACGCAGCAGCGGCTCCACGGGCTGAAGGTCACCGACACCGCGGCCCTGGATGCGGCCGGGATCGACCGCAAAGCGCTCGCCGTAACGGCAGCCGACGCGGAAATGAAAATGGTTTTCGACGACGGTTTCTTCCATGCCGATCCGCATCCGGGAAACATTTTCGTGCAGGACGGCGGCCGGATCGGGCTCATCGACTTCGGCATGGTGGGGGAGGTCGATGACAAGTTTCGCGCGCAGCTCTCCGCCCTCTTCATCGCCGTTATCCGGAAGGATCCGGACCGGATGGCCTCAGCGCTGATCCGGATGTGCGCCAGGACCCGCCGCGTGGACCGCCTGCGGCTGCGCCTTGACCTGCAGCAGCTGATCCGCCTGTATGAGGGGCGGACGCTGGGAAACGCACCCGTGGGCCGCATCATCAACGGGGCCCTGGGCGTCGTCCGGAGCCATCACCTGCAGCTGCCGCGGGAGATGGCGCTGCTGCTGCGCATGCTGATCATGACCGAGGGCATGGGGGAGGTGCTGGATCCGGACTTCAGCATGGGCCAAACCCTCGGCCCCTATGCCCGGCGGATGACGCTGCAGCAGCTGAATCCGGTGGCCTTCGCCCGGCGCCTGGGCCAGGCCGGCGCCGAAACCCTGGAGCTGGGCGCCGAGTTGCCGGACCAGCTGCGCCGGCTGATGAACACCCTCGATTTTGAAGGACTGGAGGTGCACCTGCGGGCGGAGGAACTCTCTCCGCTGGTGGGCCGGCTGGAGCGGGTCGGCAACCGGATGGTGGCTGCCGTTTTTGCGGCGGCCTTCATCCGGGGCGTGGGCGAGCTGACGCTGGGCGACACCGAACGCTGGAAATCCTGGCAGGCCCCGCTGATGACCGCAGGACTTGCCTCCACCGGCGCCCTGGGCGGATATCTGGCCTGGACCGCGCGTAAGCAGCGGATCAGGGGCTACTGATGGATCTGTCGCTGGCCGGCCTGACGGTCCTGGTGGCGGGCGGCACCAGGGGAATCGGCCGTGCCGTGGTGGAGGAATTCGCGAGGGAAGGCGCCAACGTCGCGTTTTGCGCCCGCACGGGCTATCAAGTGGGGGTGCTTGAAGAACAGCTGTCGGAATCGGCCGGGGGTGTTGAAGGGTCCGTCGTGGACGTGATTCATCCCGGGGCCGTGGCCAAGTGGGTCAGCGAATCGGCGGTGATTTTCGGCGGCATCGACATAGTGGTCTCCGCCGTGAGCGCCACGGCCCTGGATGACACGGATGAAAACTGGGGGCTGTCCCTGACCGTTGACCTGATGGGCACGGTTCGGCTGGTCAAGGCGGCACTGCCGCACCTGGAACTCAGCACCGCGCCGTCGATCGTTGCCCTTTCCAACGTCTCGGGGCGGGAGGTCGATTTTGCGGCCGGCCCGTATGCCACTGCCAAGACGGCGGTGGCCGGGTACATTGCGGGCCTCGCCGTCAGGCTCGCGGGACTGGGCATCCGGGCCAACACCGTGAGCGCCGGCAACACGTACTATCCGGGCAGCTACTGGGCTGCCATGGAGGAACGGGACCCCGCCACCTTCGAGGCCGCGCTTGCCCGGAACCCCAGCGGGCGGATGGGCACCCCCGCGGAGGTGGCCGACGTCGTCGCCTTCGTCGCCAGCCCCCGCGCCTCACGGGTCACGGGGGCTAACATCCTGGTGGACGGCGGACTGTCCCGGGGCATCCAGCTTTAGCGCTTGCCCAGCTCCGCCGTCGGCGTCTTGTAGGTCTCCTTGGCCGTGAGGGCGGAGATCGAGGCGATCAGGCTGATCGCGGCGGTGAACATGCTGATGACAACCCAGCCGCCGGGTTCCAGTCCGCCCAGCGCAGCCACGATGGACGGGGCGAAGCCCGCCATCAGGAAGCCGAGCTGGGTGCCGATGGCCAGGCCCGAGAAGCGGACCTTGGCGCTGAACATCTCAGCGTAGAAGGACGGCCAGACGGCGTTGGCCGCAGCGTAACCGCCGGAGAAGACAGCCACGGAGAGCGCGAACTGCAGGAGGGTGTTGCCTGACTCCATCGACAGCAGGTAGAACGGCATGATCGCCGCGGAGGACAGCGCGCCGTAGATGAACACCGGTTTGCGGCCGATCCGGTCCGACAGGTTGCCGAAGAGCGGCTGCGTGCCCAGGGCGACGACGTTGCCGGCCACCACGAGCCAGAGCGTGATGCTGGCGTCGACGTTGCCCACTTCCGTGCCGTATTTGATCGCCAGCGTTCCGTAGACCGTGGACACCGCAGCGATGAACGCGCAGCAGATCACGCGGAGCACGTCGCGCCAGTGGTGTGCCAGCAGGTCCTTGACGGGGAGCTTGGAGATCTCGTTGTTGGCCTTGGCTGCGGCGAAGGTGGGGGTCTCGTGCAGCGAACGGCGGATGAAGTACGTGACGACGACAACGACGGCGCTGAGCCAGAACGGAATGCGCCAGCCGATGCCGTACTTGATCTCGTCCGGCAGCGTCAGCACGGGGATGAAGACCAGGGCGGCAAGGATCTGTCCGCCCTGCGTGCCGGTGAGGGTCCAGGAGGTGAAGAAGGAGCGGCGGTTGTCCGGTGCGTGCTCAAGCGTGAGGGAGCTGGCTCCGGCCTGCTCGCCCGCTGCGGACAGGCCCTGCATCAGCCGGCACAGCACCAGCAGGACGGGGGCCCACCAGCCGATGACGTCGAAGCTGGGGAGGCAGCCGATCAGGAAGGTGGAGGCGCCCATCAGGACCAGCGTGAACATCAGCACCTTCTGGCGCCCCACCCGGTCCCCGAAGTGGCCCAGCACCACGGCGCCCACCGGGCGGGCAATGTAGGCAAAGCCGAAGGTTGCCAGCGACATGACGGAGGCCTGCGCGCTGGAGTCCGGAAAGAAGACCTGCGGAAAGATCAGCGCGGCCGCTGTTCCGAAAATAAAAAAGTCGTAGTATTCGACGGCGCTGCCCATGAAACTGGCGGCCGCTGCCTTTTTGGGTGTCTTGGCCTGCGTCTTGCCGGCCGGGACGGTCTCGGTCATGGGGTCTCCTGTAGATGGGATGCGCTGTCGGGTGACGGTGCTGTGCGCAGGTTCGTTCAGTTGCTGATGTGCGCTAGGCGCACAGGTGTGCAGAATTCGAACATCTCCAGTAATGTAGCTCACAACGGCAGGGCGCGGCAACGTGGTTACTCTGCAACATGACGAACAGCAACATGACGAACAGTCACACGACGAACAGCGCGGGCAGGTGCCCGTCCCGCAGCGCGGAAGGATGCAACCTGTGAGCAGCCCCTCGGAATCCTATTTGGTCGGCCTCATCGGCGAAGGGGTTACTCCGTCCCTCTCACCGCCCATGCATGAGCAGGAGGCTGACCACCTGGGCCTGCGCTATCTTTACCGGCCCGTTGACCTCTCCGCGCTGGCGCCGGACCCGGCGAACCCGGAGATCGACCCGGGCGTCCAACTGCAGGAGCTGCTGTTCCGCGGCCGGGACCTGGGCTTCAATGCCTTTAATATCACCCACCCCTGCAAGCAGCTGGTCCTGCAGTACCTCGACGAGGTGTCCGACGACGCCCGGAGCCTGGGGGCCGTGAACACCGTCCTGATCCGGGACGGCAAATTCGTGGGCCACAACACCGACTTTTCCGGCTTCGCAACGGCACTGGCCTCGGGACTGCCCGATGCGGTCCTGGACCGCGTGGTGCAGCTGGGAGTCGGCGGTGCCGGCGCCGCCGTCGCCTATGCGCTGCTGAAGGCCGGGACAACTCACCTGACCCTGATCGACCTGGACTACGGGCGGGCAAGTGAACGCGCCGCCGCGCTGGGCCGGCTTTTCCCCGACCAAACCGTAACCGCCGCGGAGGGCTCCAACCTCCCGGAGGTCCTGGCCGAAGCTGACGGGCTGGTCCATGCCACGCCGGTGGGCATGCACTCCCACCCCGGGCTGCCGCTGGATCTGGACCTGCTGGCGCCGCGGCAGTGGGTGGCCGACGTCGTGTACCGGCCGCTCGAAACTGAACTGGTTCTCGGCGCCCGGGCCAAGGGCTGCGCGGTGCTCGACGGCGGTTACATGGCGGTGGGCCAGGCCGTGGATGCCTTCGAGCTGATCACCGGCATCCGCCCCGATGCGGACCGGATGCGGACCCATTTCCTGGATCTCATCGAGCGCGGACTGTAGGGGAGAGGCAAACATGCGGACATCCATTGCCACGGTGTGCCTGAGCGGCACGCTCGAAGAAAAGATGCGGGCCTGCGCGGAGGCGGGGTTCGACGGCATCGAGATTTTTGAACAGGACCTGATTGTCTCGCCGGCCAGTCCCGAGGAGATCCGCGACCTGGCCGCCAGGCTGGGCCTGAGCCTGGACCTGTTCCAGCCGTTCCGCGACTTTGAAGGCGTCAGCGAGGACCTCCTCGAAGACAACCTGTACCGGGCCGAGGCCAAGTTTGAGCTGATGAACCGCCTGGGCATCGACACCATGCTGGTCTGCAGCAATGTCGCCACGGCCACTGTGGACGACGACGACGTCGCTGCCTCCCAGCTGCGCCGCATGGGGGAGCTGGCGGCCCGCTACGGCGTCCGGCTCGCCTACGAAGCGCTCGCCTGGGGCCGGTTCGTGAACGACTTCGAGCACGCCCAGCGGATCGTGGACCTGGCCGACCATCCCAATGTCGGCACCTGCCTGGACAGCTTCCACATTCTCTCCCGCCGCTGGGATCCCGCCGGCATCGAGAAGATCCCGGCGGAGAAGATCTTTTTCGTTCAGCTGGCGGACGCCCCGGAGCTGTCCATGGACGTGCTCTCCTGGAGCCGCCACTACCGGGTGTTCCCCGGCGAGGGCGCCTTCGACCTCACCGGCTTCATGGCGCACCTGGTCCGCAGCGGCTATGACGGTCCGGTGTCCCTGGAGATTTTCAACGACGTGTTCCGGCAGACGGCCGAGCAGCGCACCGCCGTCGATGCCATGCGGTCCCTCATTTGGCTGGGCGAACGAACGTCAGTCCATCTGGCGGAGCATGATGCGGCGGAGCACAACCCGGCCTCCCGCAGCTATCCCATGGACCTCGCCACGCTGCCCGCCGTTGCCGAGCCGACAGGCTTCAACTTCGCCGAGGTCAAAGCGGAGAACACCGGCGCCGTGGAAGAGCTGCTGCACCAGCTGGGGTTCCGCTGCGAAGGGCGGCACCGCACCAAGCCGGTCCAGCTGTGGAGTGCCGGAGCGGCACGCGTGATCATCAACCAGCAGCAGGCCAAGGGCATGGCGCCGGGGATCTCCGCCCTGGGGCTTGATGTGCAGGATCCGCTGGCGGCGGCCTCGCGGGCGGTGCAGCTGAAGGCCGTGCCGGTCAGCCGGCGCAGCCAGGCCGACGAAGCGGTGCTCCAGGCAGTTTCAGCGCCGGATTCCACCGAGATTTTCCTCTGCGAGAGCACCCCGGACGGAACCGTCGCCTGGGCGGAGGAATTCGGTGTTCCGCAGGATGCGCGGGAGTCGGCTGCCTGGGGCGCAGGACCCGCTGCCGACGGACTGATCACCCATGTTGACCACATCAACCTCTCCCAGCCCTGGCAGCACTTCGACGAAGCGGTGCTCTTCTACGAGTCCACGCTCTCCCTGGTGCCCCGCGCGTCGCAGGAGGTGCCCAGTCCGATGGGACTGGTGCGCAGCCAGGTGATGTGCAGCAGTGACGGCAGGGTTCGCCTGGCCCTGAACATCGCCCCGCTGGCGCTGGAGGGCGGCGGGCCCGACGGCGGCGCCGACTATCCGCAGCACGTCGCCTTCGCCTGCAGCGATGTGGTGTCCCTGGCCCGGATGGCCCGGCAGCGGGGGCTGAAGTTCCTGCCCATTCCGGCCAACTACTACGAGGACCTGCGGGCCCGGTTCCGGCTGGACCCGGACCTGCTGCGGACCCTGCAGTCCCTGAACCTGCTGTACGACCGCGACGGCGACGGCGAGTTCCTGCACTTCTACACGGCGACTGTTGGGAACGTGTTCTTCGAGGTGGTGGAACGCCGCCGTTCCTACGACGGGTACGGCGCGCCCAACGCCCCCGTGCGCCTGGCCGCCCAGTACCAGCGAGCCCGCAGGGGCGGCGCATAGGAGCGTATAAGATGGGCGGCATGGGGGCGGAAGACGGATACTACGTAAAGTCGGTGGAGAAAACCCTTGCCGTGCTGCAGTCGTTCACCCCGGAACATCCGCAGCTGAGCGTGAGCGCGGTGGCTGCGGCTGCCGATCTGAGCCGGGCCTCGGCCCGCCGGTTCCTGATGACCCTGTGCGATCTCGGGTATCTCAGCTGCGAGGGGCCGCTCTTTGCGCTGGCTCCGCGGTCCCTGGACATTGGATCGGCTTTCCTGGCCACTCTCTCGCTGCCCTCGCTGGCTGAACCCCACCTCAAGACGCTGGCGGCCGAGCTGGGCGAAACCACCTCCCTGTGCATTTTGGACGGCATGCACGTGGTGTACGTGGCCCGGGTGGCGCCGCCGCGCCTGGTGCATGTTTCGGTGCATGTCGGGACGCGCTTTCCTGCCTGGGCCACGTCCATGGGCCGGGTGCTGATCGCCGCCCTGGAACCCGAGGCACGCGAAGCCCATCTGAACGCCGTGGAATTCCAGGCCTTCACTCCGGACTCACTGTCGACCCTGGACGAACTCCGGGCCGAAGTGGAGCTGGCCGGCCGGCGCGGCTGGGCCCGGGTCGCCGACGAACTCGAGGGCGGACTGCGCGGCGTCGCCGTGCCCGTCTCGCGTGCCGGGACCGTCGTGGCAGCCGCCAACGTGTCCCTGCAGATGCACCGGGATCCGCACCTCTCGGTGGAGGAGAGCGTGGTGCCCCGGCTGAAGGCGGCGGCGGAACGGATCACCGCCGACCTCAGCATCCGCTAGGACGCTGCTGTGCGAAACACGCTATTGCGCAAAATCCGTCGCGTTGTAAATGTTCAGCTTCAGCGCCGCCGCCACTGAGGCCACCGCTTTCTGCGCCCGGACGCTGTTGCCCGCCGGGTCCAGCGGCGGAGAGAAGGCCGCGATGGCGAGGGTGCCGGGCATGATCGCCAGGACGCCGCCGCCCACGCCGCTCTTGCCCGGCAGTCCTACCCGATAGGCCCAGTCTCCCGAAGAGGTGTACAAGCCCTCCATGGTCATTTCCGCCAGGATCGGCGGAACCAGGGACGGGTCGAACACCTGCTTCCCCGTGACCGGGTTGCGTCCGCGGGCGGCTACCGTCGCGCCCATGACGGCCAGGTCCCTGGTGGTCACCAAGGTGGAGCACTGCCGGGTGTAGACCTCACACGCTTCCATTGGATCCGAGTACATGGAACCGCTCGAGTAGAGCAGCCACGCGATCGCCCGGTTGTGGAAATTGGTGGACTGCTCGGAGTCGTTGACGGCGTCGCTGAGCCGGATGTCCCGGCCGGCAAAGGCACTTTGCATGGCCAGGATCTTCTGCCACCGCTCATCTGCGGAGGCCGCCGGGATGAGCGACACTGTGGACATGGCACCGGCGTTAACCAGCGGCGAGAGCGGTTTGCCTCCATGCAGGGCTAACGCAATAACGGAGTTGAACGGTTCACCGGTGGGATCCGCCCCCACCTTGTCATGGAACTCGGGCAGCCCGGTGTGCTCCATGGCCAGAGCCATGGAGCACACCTTGGAAATCGATTCCAGGGCAAACTCGAATCCGGCGTCCCCCGCCTCGAACACGTCGCCGTCCGCCGTTGCCACGCACACGCCGAACAGCGAGGGATCCACCGAGGCCAGGTACGGAATGTAACTGGCGTTGGCACCGCCGGTGTCGCCGGCGTGGTCCGCATGGGCCGTCCGGACGGCGGACGCGATGGCTGACTTTTCCGGCATCATGGTGCTCCGCTCCCTCCAAGGGCGGGTCCCGGCCGGGGCCGAAGGTTTGGTTTGTCTCCGGCGGCGGCTCCCGGCCGCGGCTCGGTCTCTCCCGCGGGGGCACCGGTCTCCGGAATGGCGCCGGAGGCCAGCGCCTGCTCCGTCAGGACCGAAGTCGCCACCGAGGACTGGGTTTGGACGCCGGGGTGACTGTGCTCCAGCTGCCAGGTAAACGGCACAAAGGTGCTGTTCGGATCCCGCCAATGCGGCTTGCGCACGGCGTAGATCACCAGCGGCAGAATGAAGAACAGGGCCGCTCCGCCCGCCAGGATGCCCACGTACAGGACGGGCGACCCGACGGAAATCTGGTCCGGGGGAATGAAGCTGAAGACAAACGCCATCAGCGAACCGAGGAAACCAAGGCCGCCCACCACCCACATGCCCGCTTCACCGCCGGGTACCCGGTAGGGCCGGGGCCGGTTGGGCTGGGTGTACCGCAGGTACATGGCGGCGCCGAACATCAGCATGTACATGATCAGGTACAGGATGACGGTGAGCTGGCTCAGGATCTGGTAGGCGGCCTGCACTGACGGCAGCACCACGTAGACCAGTCCCAGAGCCGTGACCACAAAGGCCTGGAAGAGCATGATGTGCGTTCCCATGCCGTGCTTGTTGGTGCGCTGCCAGAACCGGGGCAGATAGCCTGCCTTGGCCACGGCCAGCAGACCGCTGGACGGACCGGCCACCCAGGTCACCACGCCGGCGAGGACCCCGATCAGCAGCATGGCCGCAATAATCGGGCCAGCCCAGCCGATGCCCGCCCACTCGAACATGTCGTTGTAGGACGTCAGCAGGGACTGGGTGAGGTTGATGTCCGCCTGCGGCACCACAAAGGCAATGGCCAGGGTGCCCAGGACAAAGATCACCACCGTTCCCAGGGCAGCGATCAGCACTGCGATGGGATAATCGCGGGTCGGATTCTTTACTTCCTTGACGTGGATGGCGTTCATTTCCATGCCGGCGTAAAACAGGAAGATGCTCGCGGCCAGCACCACGTTGGAGAAGTTGGAGAAGTCCGGAACGAGTTCGCCCCAGCCCATCTGGATCTGCGGGGTGTTGCCGGCGAAGTAGTAGGAGAACCCCAGCACGATCAGGACGGCGGCCGGAATGATGGTGCCGATGATGCCGCCCCACTGGGCAACCTTGGAAAATGCGGCGGCGCCCCGGAAGGCAATGAAGGTGGCCAGCCAGTAGACCACCAGCACCACTGCCAGGACAAAGGCCTTGTTGCCCGAGAGCTGGGCGTCCAGGTTTTGGTCGGTCCCGGTGTACGCCAGAGACACCGCCCCGAAGGTAAGGACCGTCGGGAACCAGATGCTGACCTCGATGAAGAGCATGAACATGGCAACGAAGGCCCAGCGCGGGCCGAACGCTTCACCCACCCAACGGAACACGCCGCCCTGCTCCGGCCAGCCGGTGGCCAGCTCCGCGGCAACGAGGGACACGGGAATCAAGAAAACCACGGCGGCCAGCACGTAATAGAAAATGGAACTGAGTCCGTACTCGGCCTCGGCCGGCAGGCCGCGGAGGCTCACCACGGCCACGATGTTCATGACGGCCAGGGCCCCGATGGTGATCTTGGCGGTCTGCTTCGCTTTGGCGTTCGAGGATCGACCTGGTGGAGTTGCTGAACTGTTTGCTGCGGAAGAACCAGATGCTGCGGAAGAACCGTTTGATGCTGTGGAATCACTCATCCCACTCACCTCCTCGGATTAGTGGTGGAAGCCGGGATGTGAGGCTTCCTGCGGCATTGGCGCCTCAAGCCGGTCGAGGTATTCGGTTTCCGTCCTGATGTCCTCCAGAAGGCTGTGGGCAAGATCCATGCTGAGGCCATTGCGGACCACGATCCGTTCCACCGTCAGGTGTTCCAGATTGGCGGGCATGGGGTAGGCGGGCACCAGCCAGCCCTTGGCACGCAGCCGGTCGGCCAAGTCGTACAGGGTCCATTTGTCGGTGTGGCCCTCCTTGAGCTGCCACGCGAAGACCGGAATGTCGGAGCCGTCATTCCAAAGATTGAAGGCTCCGATGTCGTTAATGCCCGAGGACAGGTACAGTGCCACGTTCTGGCTTGCCTGCTGGACCTGCGCGTAGCCTTCCCGGCCAAGCCGGAGGAACAGGTAAAACTGCAGGACAACCTGCGCACCGGGACGCGAAAAGTTCAACGCGAAGGTGGGCATGTCGCCGCCAAGGTAGCTCACGTAGAAAATCAGGTCCTCCGGCAGCCATTGGCGCTCGCGCCACACCACCCACCCCAGTCCGGGATACACCAGCCCGTATTTGTGCCCGGACGTGCTGATCGAGTGCACCCGGTCTATCGAAAAGTCCCACTCCAGCTCCGGCTGGATGAACGGAGCGATCATCCCGCCCGAGGCGGCGTCAACATGGATGTTGATGTCCAATCCGGTGGAGGCCTGGATCTCGTCGAGCTTCGCGGCGATCTGTTTCACCGGCTCGTACATGCCGGTGTAGGTGACGCCCATGATGGCCACCACGCCGATCGTGTTTTCGTCCACATAGTTCTCCAACTCGAACCCGTCCAAGCACTTGTGCTCTTCACTGATGGGAACGAGCCGCACTTCGACGTCGAAATAGTTGCAGAACTTCTCCCAGCAGACCTGGACCGCCGAGCTCATGACCAGATTGGGTTTGTCCGTCGGTTTGCCGTCAGCCTTGCGGGCGTTCTGCCAGAGCCGTTTCAGCGCCAGGCCGCCGAGCATGCAGGCCTCCGACGAGCCGACCGTCGACGTGCCGATCGTTCCCTCGGGATCCGGAGCGTGCCACAGGTCCGCGAGGATCTTCCAGCAGTTTTGCTCGATCTGGGCGGTCTGCGGGTACTCGTCCTTGTCGATCATGTTCTTGTCGTACGTCTCGGCGTACAGCCTGTTGGCGTGGTCGTCCATCCAGGTGGTGACGAAGGTTGCCAGGTTCAGGCGGGCATTTCCATCCAGCATTGTTTCGTCGTGGACAATTTGATACGCCGTTTCCGGGATCATCGATCCGGCGGCAAGCTTGGTCTTGGGTGCGTTGGTTTCCTCGCCCGGTCGGGCGAAAAGCGGATTCACACTCAGGGAATCGATGTTGGAGAAGTTACTGTCTGGATGCTGCGGCATGATTTTGACCTTTCATCGGCGGTGTCAAAAACCGACACCGGGCCGTTGGAAACGGGGGTCAGGGAGTCCCTCATGTGGCTGCGCGCACCCAAAACTATACGGGCGGCAAAACGGCGTTACTAGGCTCCGGGCGCCATACCGGGCTCAGGGACAAAAACCATGCCGGTTCCGGCAGCGCGGGCCGCCGGAGCGCTCCCAACCGTTGAGGCCGGGACGGTCCCCGCGTACTGTGTGAACGATCAACTGAGCGTGACCGAGAAACACAGCGTGACCCACAAATGTGAGCCCCAAAGCCCGGCACCGCAGTGCCGCTGAGCACCTGAGCCGGGCCAATCCGCGAGGAGATACCCATGGCTGGACTTGCGCGGCGTGACCGGTTCGAACTGCCCGAACCCGTCCGCAAATTCTTTGAAGGTGATTGGGATGTGCCGGCGTTCCCGGTGGAGGAGTACCGGGACGCAGGGTTCATGGTGGTGAAGGCCGAGCTGCCCAACATTGACCCTGATAAGGACCTGGATGTGTCAGTGAGCGACGGCATCCTCCACATCAAGGGTGAGCGGCGCGAGGGCACCGAACACAAGGACAAGAACGGCTACCGCAGCGAGTTCCGCTACGGCTCCTTTACCCGCGACATTCCGCTGCCGGCGGGATCCAGCCAGGACAACGTCACCGCTTCCTACAACGACGGCGTCCTTGAAGTCCGGGTCCCGGTGCCCGAGGTGGGGTCCTCCTCCACGAAGGTGCCGATCTCCCGGCGCTGACGGCCGAAGACCGACGGCCGAGGATTGAGGGCACCGGATGACTGAGGCCGGCCCCATGACTGAGGGCACCGGCTCCGGCGCTGTGCGCCGCCGCCAATATCCGGACTGGGTGGTCATAGCCACCCTGGCGAGCGGCGGCGTCGTCGTTTCCCTGGAGAAAACCGCCGTGGTTCCGCTGCTGCCGGAGTATCCGCGGATCTTCGGCGCCAGCAGCGACGATGTGTCCTGGATGGTGACGATCACCCTGCTGAGCGCTGCTGTGGCCACCCCGATCGTCTCGCGGCTGGCGGACATGTTCGGGAAGCGGCGGATGCTGCTGATCGCCATGGTGATGATGGTGGCGGGTTCGTTTGCCGCGTCGATTGGCGGAACCTTCTTCTGGGCCCTGGTGGGCCGCGGACTGCAGGGCTTTGCCGGAGCGGTGATCCCGGTGGGCATCAGCATCCTGCGCGACGCGCTGCCGCAGCGAAAAATTGCCGGGGCAGTCTCGCTGATGAGCGCCAGCTTCGGCATAGGCAGCGCACTGGGGCTGCCCATGGCCGGACTGATCTACGAACGCCTGGGCTGGCGGGCCACCTTCTGGGTCGTCGGCGTTATCGGTGCCGCGCTGATCGCCGCCATCGTTGTGGTCGTCCCGGAATCCCGGGTGCGCGCGCCCGGCCGCTTCGACTATGAGGGTGCCCTGGTGCTCTCCGGAGCAATGACGGCGCTGCTGCTGGCAATCAGCAAGGGCGGGGTCTGGGGTTGGGGGAGTTATCCCATCCTGGGACTGTTCGCTGCTGCCGCCGTGCTCCTGGCAGTCTGGTTTCCCCTGGAACTGCGCAAGGGGGACCCGCTGGTGGACCTGCGCACCTCGGCCCTGCCACCCGTGCTGCTGACCAACGTCGCCGCCGTCCTGGTCGGCTTCTCGATGTATGCCAACATGCTCGTCACCACCCAGCAGCTCCAGCTGTCCCGGGAGACCGGGTTCGGTTTCGGGCTGAGCGTACTGGTCGCCGGGCTGACGATGATCCCCGCGGGCCTGGCCATGGTGGCGGCAGCGCCGGTGTCCGCCCGCCTCACCAATACCTTCGGCGCGAAAGTAACCCTGGTGGCCGGCTGCGCCGTGATGGCCGCCGGGTACCTGTCCCGGGTGCTGCTGGTGCACTCGGTCACGGGCATCATTCTTGGCGCGGTCATAGTTTCAGTGGGAACGGCAATGGCGATGGCGGCCATGCCGACCATCATCATGAGCAATGTGCCGCTCACCGACACTGCCGCGGCGAACGGGGTAAACACCCTGCTCCGCTCCGTCGGCACCTCGACCTGCAGCGCCGCCGTTGCCTCCATCCTGGCGTCCCTCACCATCCAGGTGGGGGGAGCGGTCTTCCCCGGCATGGATGCCTTCCGCACCATCTTTGTCCTGGCCGGCTTTGCGGCCCTGGCAGCCACCGGCGTTTCCTGCCTCATTCCCCGCTCCAGGCGCAGGGAAGCAACGCATCCGCGGCTGCATGCGGCGCCAGGCGAGCCCCGGCCCGCCCCTGCGGACAGGAAGGGCGAGATCATGATCACCGGAACCATGCTCGCCGACGACGGCCGCACGCCCGTCCCGGGGGGCCTGGTCACGGTTCTGGACAGGGGCGGAGTGCCGGTGGACTGGGACCGGGGCGACGACGGCGGACGCTACGCCGTCGTACTCCCCGGAGACGGCCGCTACGTGCTGGTGGCAACGCAGCAGCAATGGCGCCCGGTTTCGGAGGCCGTCACGTTTTCCGGTGCACCCGGCAGCCATGACATCCGCTTTCCCGGGCGGCTTATGCTGACGGGACAGGTGCGGCACGGCCGGCGAGCGGTTGCCGGCGCCCTGGTGATCCTGGTCCAGCCCGCCGGGGAAAACCACGGTGCGGCGCGGTCGGATCGCCAGGGCAGATATGAGCTTCCGCTGCCCCGCCCCGGGACCTACATCCTCACGGTCGTGGAGCCCGACGGCGTCACCACCCACACCCGCCGCGTCATCCTGCCCGCCCCCAACACCGTGATAGACGTGGAACTCGGCGGCAAGCCGCCCCCCACGGGCCTGCGCATCTGAGGATCTGCCCCTCCGGGGATCAACGCATCAGCGGATCGACCGAGACCAAGCGCACACTCCTGCCTTTGGTGCCTGAATGGTTCAGCACATAGGATCAATCTGGCGCGAAATGGGTGCGCTTTCCGGCGGTTGATCCCCGGATCCCTCATCCCGCTGGTTTGGCGCTCCCTTTGTACAACTGTTCAACATTTCCGATGAACCGGAAGCACACTTGCTGCGCTGCCGTCTGCCGGCTTGAAGCCGCGGAGGCAGCTGCCCTGTGCGGACGGAACTCCTTTTTCCTTTTGTCTTTTAGTTAGGGTACGTGGTGGATCTCACCCTCATGGTGGCGCTGGTGATCGCGCTCGCATTATTCTTCGACTTCACCAACGGCTTTCACGACACAGCCAACGCAATGGCAACCCCCATTGCCACAGGTGCGATCAAGCCGAAGACGGCTGTTGCTCTGGCAGCAGTCCTGAACCTGGTGGGCGCTTTCCTGTCCACCGAAGTCGCAAAGACCATTTCCGGCGGAATCATCCGGGAGGGCGAAGGCGGCATCCAGATCACGCCGGTGATGATCTTCGCCGGCCTGCTCGGTGCCGTTATCTGGAACCTGATTACCTGGCTTCTCGGGCTGCCCAGCAGCTCCTCGCACGCCCTGTTCGGCGGCCTGATCGGAGCCGCCATTGTCGGCGCCGGTTTCGGTTCGGTGGACTACTCGGTGCTGATGTCCAAGGTCATCCTGCCGGCCTTCATTGCGCCGGCCATCGCGCTGACCGTGGCATTGCTGGCGACCAAGCTGGCGTATGCCATCACCCGGCGGCACGATGCGGACTCCGGCGACAAGCTGCCCCGCAAGCGCGGCGGGTTCCGTTACGCGCAGATCTTCTCATCCTCCCTGGTGGCGCTGGCTCACGGCACCAACGATGCGCAGAAGACCATGGGCGTCATCACCCTGGTGCTGATCTCCGGCGGCTTCCAGACCGTGGGCTCCGGGCCGGTGTTCTGGGTTGTTGCAGCCTGCGCCGTCGCGATCGCTGCCGGCACGTACGCCGGCGGCTGGCGCATCATCCGGACCATGGGCACCGGCCTGACGGACGTCAAGCCGGCCCAGGGATTCGCGGCCGAGACCAGTACGGCCGCAGCCATCCTGACCTCGACGCACCTCGGCATGGCCCTGTCGACAACGCAGGTTGCCTCGGGTTCGGTAATCGGTTCCGGTTTGGGCCGCAAGGGCGCTGAGGTCCGCTGGAGCACGGCACGCCGGATCGCCGGCGGCTGGTTCCTGACCCTTCCCGCTGCGGGCATCATGGGCGCCGCGGCGGCCCTGCTCGCCAGCACCGGGCCGGTCGGCGTGGCCATTGACGGAGTCCTCGGCCTGGCGGTCATGCTCTTCATCTACTACCGGTCCCGCCAGAACCGGGTCGGTCACGACAACGCCGTGAGCGACATCGACAATGCCGGCGGCGCCGTCCGCATCAACAAGCGCAAGGCCCGGTCCCAGGGCATTGCATCTGCCCGCACCAAGGTCAAGGAAACGTCAAAATGAGCATCAACTGGGTTGCTTACCTCATCGTCGCCGGCATTACGCTGCTGGCCACGCTCGTCGTCGTCGGGCTGTATTCCACCGGCGTCCGGCTCTACGCGGTTGCCTCCGACCGCAACCCGGGTCCGGAAGCCACCAACCGGCTGATGCTGGTCAAAGTCGGCGCCTACGCCTGCTTCACGGTGTGCGCAGCAGCGGTGCTGTTCGGCATCTACCTGATTGTGCCCGCGCTCCACGGTTGAATCTCGCTCCACAGTTGAATCTGCAGAGCTGACTCCAGCCCTGCACATCCCGTAGGACATCCAAAAGCCCGGCGACAAGCGGCCAGTAACGGCCGCCGTCGTCGGGCTTTTGCGTGCCTGCCGCCGGCCCGGAATGCCGGCGGCAAGCGGCGCGTGCTACGAAGCTTCTGCGTACTCCGCGTAGTCCGTGTAGCCGGCGGCACCGTGCGAGTAGAAGGTGGAAGGATCCGGGGTGTTCAGCGGCAGGTCTTCCTCCCAGCGGCGCACCAGGTCCGGATTGGCAATTACGGGGCGGCCGACGACGACGCCGTCGCCCAGGTTGTCTTCCATGATCGATAGGGCTTCCTCACGCGTGGTGATGACACCGAAGCCCGAGTTCAGCAGCACCGGGCCGCCGAACTGGCTGCGCAGCTCCTGCACAAGGATGTCTGACGGGTCCCGGTGCAGGATGCTGAGGAACGCCGGCTTCAGCGGTGCGATTCCGGCCAGGAGAGCGGTGTATGTCGCCAGAACGTCGGCCGGATTGGTTTCCAGCACGCCCTGGATGTTGTTCTCCGGGGAGATGCGGATGCCGGTCCGGTCAGCGCCGATGGCGTCGGCCACTGCGCGGTACGCCTCGATCACGAAGCGCGCCCGGTTCTCGGGTGAGCCGCCGTAACCATCGGTGCGCTGGTTGGAATCCGGGGAGAGGAACTCGTGCAGCAGGTAACCGTTGGCACTGTGCAGTTCAACGCCGTCGAACCCTGCCGTGATCGCCGCACGGGACGCGGCGACGAATTCGTCGATGATGTCCGGCAGTTCAGCCGTGGTGAGCGCGTGCGGGACCGGGTAGGCCTGCTTGCCCTCGTAGGTGTGGGTCAGGCCGTCGATCGCAATGGCGCTGGGGGCCACGACCCTGCGGCCGCCGTTGAGGCCCTGATGGGTCACCCGGCCGGCATGCATCACCTGGGCGACGATTCGGCCGCCGGCAGCGTGGACCGCGTCGGTGACGTTCTTCCAGCCGGCGATCTGCTCTTCAGTGACCAGCCCGGGCTGCCAAGTGAATCCCTGTCCTTCGTAGGACGTGTAGGTGCCCTCGCTGACGATCAGGCCCATCGAGGCGCGCTGGCTGTAGTGTTCCGCCATCAGCGCGGTCGGGACGCCGTGGCGGCCGCTCCGTGTCCGGGTCAGCGGTGCCATGATCAGGCGGTTGGGCAGTTCTAGGCAGCCAACAGTGAGCGGGGAAAAGAGGTTCAAGGAGGAAGTTCTTTCTGTAGAGCGCGTCCGGTGCGTTCCTGCCGGCACCGGACGCAGGCGTTCATGCATCCACTTGGCCTAACCGGGTGAACGTCCTGAGTATTCCGCAGGCGCTGGGAGGGCGGGGGCGCCGGGGCGGATCTTGGGCATTACCGGGTGCCGGGTGGGACTGCCGGTGTTTTTCCCGCACTGCCGGGCTAGCATGAGCGGCATGGTCAGGACTGTCTACTATGTTGCAGCGTCGATGGACGGTTATATTGCCGACGCGGACAACTCGCAGGAATGGCACCGTGACTTCTCCGGTGCCGAAGGCCAGGACACGCACTTTCGGGAATTCCTCGACCGTGTTGGGGCGCTGGTGATGGGTGCTGGCACCTATGGTTCCTTCCAAGCAGCCGGTCCTGAATCGTGGGCGTTCGGCCGCACTCCGACATGGGTCTTCACCCACCACGAATTTCCCGGTATTGCCGGTGCCGACATTACCTTTGTGCGCGGCGACGTCGCGGAATTCCACCCGGATATTGTTGACGACGCCGGTGACAGGGACATCTGGGTGGTCGGCGGAGGGAATCTTGCCGGCCAACTCATGGATCAGGGGCTGGTGGACGAAATGGTCCTCACCGTGATTCCTGTCGCCCTGGGCAGCGGGCGGCCGCTGATGCCGGTAACGAAAGCCACGGAACCGGCGGCTCTTGTGGCATCCCATGCCCTGGGGCAGGGCCTGATGCAGCTGCACTATGACTTCGGCCGGCGGTGACTGGAGATGCCGGGGGACTTGGGCTGGCGGTGACTTCACCCTCAGCTGTAGAACGCTGGAGCCTCAGCTGCAGTCAGCCGCCCCGGCAGGAAGTCAGCGGACGTCGCGGATCATGTTGGTCATCCGGGCCGTGCTCAGCCGGCGTCCCTGCTCATCGGTCATGACAATCTCATGCGTCACCAGGGTCTGCCCGCGGTGGATGGCCGTGGCAGTTCCCGTCACTGTGCCGGAGGCAATGGAACGATGGTGGGTCGCGCCGATTTCAATTCCGAGGGCCTGCCGGGACGGTCCGGCATGGATGGCGGCACCAAAGGAGCCCAGCGTTTCGGCCAGCACCAGATGGGCTCCGCCGTGAAGGATGCCGGCTACCTGCTCGTTGCCCTCCACCGGCATCGTCGCCACAATGCGTTCCGCGGACATTTCGGTGAAACGGATGCCCAGCTTCACCACCAAGCGGCCGACGCCGTGGGAGCTCAGCCAGCTGTGCATCTCCGGCGGGATCCCCGCAGCATTCAATTCGTCGGTGTAGTCCGCAGTGGTCTCGGACTGGGCGCCGTTGCCCGGCGTGAAATTGTCGCTCATGCCAACTAGGCTTACATCTGTGAGTGAATCTACCAAACTGGCCGATAATCAAGCAGAAATCCCTGCCGAAACCGTACTCGAGGGGGCCGTGGAGCCGGCGCCCGAAGGTCTCGGAACCGCTACGGCGGGAGGACACAACCGGCTGCTGGTCATCGACGGCCATTCAATGGCGTTCCGCGCCTTCTACGCCCTTCCGGCCGAAAACTTTTCCACGGACACCGGCCAGCACACCAACGCCGTGTACGGATTCACCTCCATGCTGATCAACCTCATCAAGGAGGAGAAGCCAACCCATCTAGCGGTTGCCTTCGACCTTGACACCCCCACTTTCCGGTCCGAGGAGTACACGGAGTACAAGGGAGGGCGCAACAAGACCCCCGAGGAATTCCACGGGCAGATCGACCTCATCATCAAGGTGATGGAAGCCATGCGCATCCCCACGCTCTCCCTGGACGGTTACGAGGCCGACGACATCCTGGCGACGCTGGCCGAGAAGGCCTCAGCCCGGAACTGGGACGTCATGATCGTCTCCGGAGACCGGGACGCCTTCCAGCTTGTTGATGACCGGGTCACCGTCTTCTACCCCAAGAAGGGTGTCTCCGACCTGCCGCGCATGGACGCAGTGGCGGTCGAAGCGAAGTACCTGGTGCCGCCGGACAAGTATTCGGACCTGGCCGCCCTGGTCGGTGAAACCGCCGACAACCTTCCCGGCGTCCCGGGCGTCGGACCCAAGACCGCCGCCAAGTGGATCAAGCAGTACGGCGGCCTCGAGGGCATCCTGGAGAACCTGGACAGCATCAAGGGCAAGGTCGGCGACTCGCTGCGCGCCAACATCGAGGACGTCAAGCGCAACCGCCGCCTGAACCGCCTGCTGCGGGACCTGGACCTGCCGGTGGACCTGGACGCCATGTCAGCGCGCCGTCCGGACCGCGAAGCCATCGAGGAACTCTTCGACGCCCTGCAGTTCAACGCGCTCCGCAAGCGGCTGTTCGATGTTTACGGCGAGGAGGAGACGGCCTCCACCGGCAACGAGCTGACGCCGCCGGAACATGTCGTCATCACCGAGGCGGCAGCGCTGAAGGACTGGATCGCCTCCACCAACCAGGCCAAGACCGCCGTGCAGCTGGTCACCGAGGGCGCAGCGGCGGGGCGCGACGTCGTCGGGCTGGCCCTGGTGACCAACACCGTTGCCGCGTATGTGCCGCTGACCGAGATCGACGCCGAAACGGAGCAGGTGCTCGCCGGGTGGCTGGCGGACCTGGATGCCCCGAAGGTGGTGCATGACTTCAAGGAGGCGTACAAGGCGCTCGCCGCACGCGGCCTGCACCTGGCCGGCGAGGTCGACGACACCGCTGTGTCGGGCTACCTGATCCAGCCGGACCGGCGCAGCTACGACCTCCCGGACCTGAGCCAGCACCACCTGCGGATGTCGCTGGCACCCGCGGCCGCAGCCAGCAACCAGCTGCAGCTCCAGCTCGAGGAAGAAGACGTTGCCTCGCCCGCGGTGCTGGAGGCCTTCGCCGCCCTGCAGCTCAGCGACCACTTTGCCGGGCAGCTGGTCGAGCGAGGCGCCAACCAGCTCCTGGGTGGCCTCGAGCTGCCGCTGTCCGAGGTCCTGGCCGAAATGGAACTGGCCGGCATCGCGGTGGACACCAACAAGCTGGACCGGCTGCTTGACGACTTCAGCACCACCATCGCCAATGCCAGCAGTGAAGCCTTCAGCATCATCGGCAAGGAAATCAACCTCGGCTCGCCCAAGCAGCTGCAGGTGGTCCTCTTTGACGAACTGAGCCTGCCCAAGACCAAGAAAATCAAGACCGGCTACTCCACCGACGCAGACGCGCTCGCAGACCTGATCGTCAAGACCGGGGGACATCCCTTCCTCGCCCACCTGATGGCCTACCGTGACGCCACCAAGCTGCGGCAGACCGTGGAGGGCCTGCGCAAAGCAGTGTCCGAGGACGGCCGCGTGCACACCACCTACGTCCAGACGGCCGCGGCCACCGGCCGGTTGTCCTCCACGAACCCCAACCTGCAGAACATCCCGATCCGTTCCGAAGAGGGCCGGCGCATCCGGGAAGTGTTCACCGTGGGCGAGGGCTACGAAACCCTGCTGACGGCCGACTACTCCCAGGTGGAAATGCGCATCATGGCGCACCTCTCCGGCGACGAAGGCCTCATCTCCGCGTTCCGGGCGGGCGAGGACCTGCACCGGTTCGTCGGCGCGCACATCTTCGGTGTTCCGCCAGAGGACGTCACCAGTGCCATGCGGTCCAAGGTCAAGGCCATGTCCTACGGCCTGGTCTATGGCCTGAGCTCCTTCGGCCTGTCCAAGCAGCTGGCCATTCCGGTGGACGAGGCCCGCACCCTGATGCGCGACTACTTCGACCGGTTCGGTGCGGTGCGCGACTACCTGCGCGGCGTCGTCGAGCAGGCCCGCAAGGACGGTTTCACCTCCACCATCGAAGGCCGCCGCCGCTACCTGCCGGACCTCTCCAGCGACAACCGGCAGCTGCGCGAAATGGCCGAGCGCGCGGCCCTGAACGCTCCGATCCAGGGTTCCGCCGCCGACATCATCAAAAAGGCGATGCTGGGCGTGGACGCCGAGCTGAAGGCGCAGGGCCTGAAATCCCGCATGCTGCTGCAGGTCCATGATGAACTGGTGCTCGAAGTCGCCTCCGGGGAACAGGACGCGGTGGAAAAGCTGGTGCGCGAACAGATGGCCTCCGCCGCTGACCTGTCGGTTCCCCTGGACGTCTCGGTCGGCATCGGCGTCAGCTGGCACGAGGCCGGCCACTAAGCGAGTATTCAGCCGCGCGAAACAGGGGGAAACATGCAGCAGGAAGCCGGCCTGCGGTCCGCATCGTTTGCGCCGGGATACGACGGCGCCGATCCCGCCGTCGATGCCCGGACCGCCAACTGGCTCGACGCCGTCAAGCTCGGGTTCCACGAGCAGCGCGCCGATCCGGCGCGCCTGCCGGCGCTGGTGGACGCCTATCAGCGGGACGGCCGCACGCTCACGGCTGTCTATGACGACCTGGCGCCCGAAGCCGCCTGGGATCCGGCCGTTCCGGTGGCCACCTACGCCACCATGGTCAACACCCTGAACGTGGGCGGCGGGCGGCTGGTTCCGGCCCACCTGGTCACCGCGGTGACGGTGCGCCCCACGCACCGGCGCCGCGGCATCCTGCGCCGGATGATCACCGCCGACCTCACGGGTGCCCGGAAAGCCGGGTTGGCGCTGGCGGCGCTGACGGCGTCGGAGGCGACCATCTACGGCCGCTTCGGTTTTGGCGCTGCCACCTCCACGGCGGAAACCATGGTCGACACCCGGGGCGGCTTGGAGTTCACGGCACCGCCCAGCGGCAGCGTCGCAGTGGCGGACAGTGCCAAGCTGAAGTTCCTGGCACCGGAAATCTACCGGGCCCATCTTGCAGGCACCCTTGGGGCCCTGGGCCGCCAGCACGGCTACTGGATGCGGGCCTCCGGCACCTGGAGCGAGGAAGGCTCCGAACCGGACAAGGCCCTGCGCGGGGTCATCCGTTACAACACCGACGGCGTTCCCGACGGCTACGCCGCGTACAAGTCCCAGGGCTGGGGGACCGAACCGCACACGGTGAAGGTCACCGACCTGATTGCCGCGACGGACGAGGCATACCGCGAACTGTGGCGCTACCTCGGCTCCCTCGATCTGGTGGACCGCCTGACCTTCAACCATGCGCCGGTGGCCGATCCGCTGCCCTGGATGCTCGCTGACCGCCGCCGGTACCGGGTCGCCGGCGTTGATGACGTCCTGTGGCTGCGGATCCTAAACACCCAGGCTGCCCTGGAAGCGCGCCATTACTCGGGCAGCGGCGCCATCGTCCTCACCGTAAAGGACTCGCTGGGCCTGGCCGGCGGCAGCTGGCATCTGCAGGCCGACGGCGGAACGGGAACCGCCGCTGCACTGGACGGAGGGCCGGCGCCGTCGGGCACTGCGGCCGTGGAAATCGACGTCGACGCCCTGGGATCCCTGTATCTGGGCGGTGTAAGCGCGCGGACACTGGCGGCTGCGGGGGGAATACGCGGCAGCCGGGACGCGTTGGAGATCCTTGATGCCCTGTTCTCTGCGGGTGCCGCACCCTACTGCAGTACCCATTTCTGACCGGGCTCCGGATTACTTCCCTCAAAGTGTCCCGGGTGCTTTGACCTGAGTTGCGCCCAGCCGCTAGACTGATCTGGCGCGTAATTGCGCGATGAGTAAGCAATTGATTATCCCATTTGTCCATCTCCGGACACACAAGCACTGTCTGAGGCAGGCCGCTACGGCTGCACTGAGTTCGGTGGGAGCGCTTCCGGAATACAAAACAACTTCCACATCGGAGTCCCAACTACATGACCATCACCACCACCGAGAAGTCCGGTACCCCGCAGGTCGCTATCAACGACATCGGTACTGCCGAGGACTTCCTCGCCGCCATTGACGCAACGATCAAGTACTTCAACGACGGCGATCTCGTCGAAGGTACCGTCGTCAAGGTTGACCGCGACGAGGTCCTGCTCGACATCGGTTACAAGACCGAGGGTGTCATCCCTTCCCGTGAGCTTTCCATCAAGCACGACGTTGATCCCGGAGACGTAGTTTCCGTCGGCGATCTGGTCGAAGCTTTGGTTCTCACCAAGGAAGACAAAGAAGGCCGCCTGATTCTCTCCAAGAAGCGCGCACAGTACGAGCGCGCCTGGGGCGACATCGAGAAGGTCAAGGAAGAAGACGGCGTCGTTACCGGTACCGTCATCGAGGTTGTCAAGGGTGGTCTCATCCTGGACATCGGCCTGCGCGGCTTCCTGCCGGCCTCCCTCGTCGAGATGCGTCGTGTCCGCGACCTGGCTCCGTACATCGGCCAGCAGATCGAAGCCAAGATCATCGAACTGGACAAGAACCGCAACAACGTTGTTCTGTCCCGCCGTGCCTGGCTCGAGCAGACGCAGTCCGAGGTTCGCTCCACGTTCCTCAACAAGCTGGAAAAGGGCCAGGTTCGTCCGGGCGTTGTTTCCTCCATCGTCAACTTCGGTGCATTCGTGGACCTTGGCGGCGTAGACGGTCTCGTCCACGTTTCCGAGCTCTCCTGGAAGCACATCGACCACCCCTCCGAGGTCGTTGAAGTTGGCCAGGAAGTCACCGTTGAGGTTCTGGAAGTTGACCTCGACCGCGAGCGTGTCTCCCTGTCGCTGAAGGCTACGCAGGAAGATCCGTGGCAGACCTTCGCCCGCACCCACGCCCTGGGCCAGGTTGTGCCGGGTAAGGTCACCAAGCTGGTTCCGTTCGGTGCGTTCGTTCGCGTCGAAGACGGCATCGAAGGCCTGGTCCACATCTCCGAGCTGGCAGTCCGCCACGTAGAGCTGGCCGAGCAGGTTGTCTCCGTTGGTGACGAACTGTTCGTCAAGGTCATCGACATCGACCTCGAGCGTCGCCGCATCTCCCTGTCGCTCAAGCAGGCCAACGAGGGCGTCGACCCCGAGGGCACCGAGTTCGACCCGGCTCTGTACGGCATGGCCGCAGAGTACGACGAAGCCGGCAACTACAAGTACCCGGAGGGCTTCGACCCCGAGTCCAACGAATGGCTCGAAGGCTACGAGACCCAGCGCGCCGCTTGGGAGCAGCAGTACGCTGACGCCCAGGCTCGTTGGGAGTCCCACAAGAAGCAGGTTGCACAGCACGCTTCTGAGGACATCGCAGCTGCTTCGGACACGTCCGAGTCCGCCTCCACGAGCTACTCCTCCGAGCCGGCCGTTGCTGAGACGGGTGCCGGCACGCTGGCTTCCGACGAAGCACTTGCCGCTCTGCGCGAGAAGCTCACGGGCAACTAATTTCCCCTGGTTGAACTAACCGGTTGAAATAGCTCATCAAAGCGGGCCCCCACTTCGGTGGGGGCCCGCTTTGTCGCATCCGCATCCGCATCCTTCATACTTCGGCAGGAGGCGTCAGGGGACCTTGCGTCCCCAACGCTGCCTTCAGGCGCGGGAATCGTTGGCGTAGCGCAGGCCCAGCTGGGTGCGCACGCCGTCGAGTAGTTCCAGGGTCCGCAGGGTGTCGGCCAGCGGCATGGTCGGGCTCTCCGTGAAGCCCTGCTGGATGCAGCGCGTCACCTCCCGCAGCTGATACGCGTAACCGGCACCAACGTGGTCGAAGGTCTCGACGCGCGCGCCGTCCGGGCCGTGCACGTGCAGCTCCTGCGGGTTGGGAATATCGCCGCCCCCGGTGCGGAGCCAGCCGGCACTGCAGCTGATCGTGGCGCTTCCCGGCCCCGAAGCGGCAAGCGAGGACGTCAGCTGGGCGTGGCGTCCGTCGTCGTACCGCAGGGTCAGGGCGTTCTGGATGTCCACGCCGCTCTGGTTGAGGACGCCCGAGGCGGTGACGCCGTCGGGGAATCCCAGGGCTCCCATCGCCCAGGTCAGGGTGTAGACGGACAGGTCCAGCAGGGCTCCGCCGCCGGCGGCCGGATCCCACAGCCGGCTGGCAGGATCCTCCGGCGCGGGAAAGCCGAGATCCGCCTGCACCCAGGCCGGAGTGCCGAGTTCGCCGGAAGCGAGGATGTCCCAGGCCCGGTTGGCGCTGGGCAGGAACCGGGTCCACAGCGCTTCCATCAGGAACAGGTTGCGTTCCCGGGCGAGCGTGACGAGCTCCGCCGCCTCCGCGGCGTTCACCGTGAACGGCTTCTCGCACAGCACGTGCTTGCCGTGCTCCAGGGCGCTCTTCGTGACCTCGTAGTGCTGGGCGTGCGGCGTGGCCACGTAGACGACGTCGACCGCCGGGTCGGCGAACATGGCCTCGAACCCGCTCGCGCCGTCCGTGCCGTCGGAATTCGTGCCGTCCGAATACGAGGCGGCGAATCCGAAGCGCTCGGCGAAGTCCGCCGCCTTCACGGCGCTGCGTGAGCTGACCGCGTGCAGGACGGAGTCCTCGAGCAGGGCGATATCGGCAGTGACCGTGGCGGCAATGCCGCCGGTGGCCACCACCGCCCAGTTCAGGGGGCGGCCGGTCGCGGCCAGGGGAGAGGGTGCACCGGCGGCGGCGCCGGGCGGACGGACAAAGTGCCGGGGCGCGGCGGAAAGAGACATGCGGGGAGCTCCTTAGGCGGATTCTCGAACGACCAGGGACGTGGGCAGCCGGTGAACGCGTTCCGCCGGGCGGCCTTCGATCAGCTCAACCAGCAGCTCGGCCATTTTCTCGCCCAGGGCGGCAATCGGATGATGGATGGTGGTCAGCGCCGGGCTGAGGCTGGTGGCGTAGAAGTCGTCATCAAAGCCGACGACGGCGATGTCCTCCGGAATGCGCAGCCCGCGTTCCTTGATGGCCGAGTAGGCACCGGCGGCCATCTGGTCGTTGGCGGCAAAGAGACCGTCCAGGGGTTTGCCGCGGTCCAGCAGCCGGCGCATGGCCGCGGCACCGGACGTCACGGTGAAGTCGCCGGTTTCCACCAGCGCATCATCGAGGCCGGCCTGCTGCAGGGCCGTGCGCCAGCCGGCGAGCCGGTCCACGCCCGGCGGCATGTCCTGCGGGCCGGCGATGGTGGCGATGTTTCGCCGGCCGGCCCGGATCAGGTGCGTTGTGGCGTCAAACGCTCCTTCCTCGTTGTCGACCTCCACAAAATAGCTGTCCGCCAGGCCCATCAGGGGGCGCCCGGCAAAGACCAGGGGCAGGGACGCGTTCAGATCCGACCAGGAGTGGTCGCCGCTGTGGTGGGACACCACGAGCACGCCGTCCACGTTGCCGCCCAGCAGGTAGCGGCGGGTCTTTTCCGGGTTCGCTTCCGACGAGGTGACCATGTTCAGCATGTACTCGGTGGTGTTCAGGTACCTGGCGACGCCTTCCACCACGGTGGCAAAAAACGGATCCGCAAAGACCTTGGAGGTGGATTCCGGAACCAGCAGCGTTACTGTGTTGGTCCGCCGGCTGGCCAGGGTCCGGGCCGCCCGGTTCGGCACGTAGTTCAGGGTCCGGACGGCCTTTTCCACGGAACTGGCCAGATGCGGGTCCACTGACGCCGCGCCGTTGACCACGCGGGAGACAGTGGCCCGGGACACGCCGGCCAGGGCCGCCACCATCTCAAGCGTGGGGGCGGGCCTGGCGGAGCCGGATTCGGTGCTCACTGTGTTCTTCCTGCGTGGTTGGACCGGGACTGCGGCTGGCTTTCCACTGTACCGTCACTCACACAGCGGGCGCCGCTGCACGGCTGGCTGCGATCAGCCGGCTGTACGCATGGCCGCTGTCCTTGACGGTCCGTTTCTGGGTGTCGTAGTCGACGCGGACAATCCCGAAACGCTTGCTGTAGCCCCAGGACCATTCGAAGTTGTCCAGCAGTGACCAGACGAAGTAGCCGCGGACATCAGCCCCGGCGTCGATGGCCCGGCCGACGGCGTCGATGTGGTCGAGGATGAACTGCGTGCGCTCGGGATCGGGAACGCTCCCATCGGCGGCGACGACGTCGTTGTACGCGGCGCCGTTTTCGGTGATGTACAGCGGCGGCAGCGCCGGATACTCCTCACCCAGGCGGACCAGCAGCTTGCGCAGGCCGTCGGGATTGACCTCCCAGTCCATGGCGGTGCGGGGGAGGCCCCGGCTCGGGAAAGCGATCTGGTCGGCGCCGATCCAGGGTGAGGCCGACGGGCGCCCCGACCCGCCGGAGTGGCCGTCCGCCCCGGAGGTGTCAGGATGGCCGCTGATCAGGTCGTCGTGGTAGTGGTTCACGCCCAGGAAGTCGATCGGCGCCGCGATGATTTCCAAGTCTCCGGGACGGATGACCTCGCCCAGCCCAAACGGTTCCAGGTCCGCCAGCGTGTCCTGCGGATAGGCGCCCCGGAGGATGGGGTCGAGGAAGATGCGGTTCTGCAGGGAATCGAAGAGGCGGGCAGCTTCCAGGTCCGCGGGATCGGCGGGATCCCGCGGAATGGAGTTGCTCAGGTTCAGGGTGATGCCGAGCTGCTGGGCTCCCCGGCTGCGCAGCTCGGTGACAGCCAGGCCGTGGGCCAGATGCTGGTGGTGAACGGCGGCAATGGCAGCCCGGGGTTCCTGCCGGCCGGGTGCGTGCACGCCGGAGCCGTATCCGAGCAGCGACGAGCAGAACGGTTCGTTGAACGTGGTCCAGTGCTGCACCCGGTCGCCCAGGGCGGAATAGACATCGTTGGCGTAGTCAACGAACCGGTGCGCGGTGTCGCGGTTGGCCCAGCCGCCGGCCTCTTCCAGGGCCTGCGGCAGGTCCCAGTGGTAGAGCGTCAGCCAGGGCAGGATGCCGGCTTCAAGGAGCTCATCCACCAGCCGCGAGTAGAAGTCCAGCCCCTTGGCGTTGGCGCTGCGGCCGCCGGGCCGGACCCGGGCCCAGCTCGTGGAGAAGCGGTAGGAGTCCAGCCCCAGCTCCTTCATCAGGGCCACGTCCGCCGGCATCCGGTGGTAGTGGTCCACTGCCGTTGCGGGGGTGTCGCCGTTGAGGATGTTGCCGGGAGTGCGCGCAAAGGCATCCCAGACCGATTCCTCCTTGCCGTCCTCCGCCGCCGCACCTTCGACCTGGGCGGCTGCGGTCGCCGATCCCCAGATAAAGCCGGCCGGCCAGTTGGTCTCCACCGAAGAATTGATAGTCATTAGCCCTTCACTGCTCCCTGCATAATTCCGGAAATAAGTTGTTTGCCTGCCACTACAAAGAGAATCAGCAGGGGAATGGTCGCCATGACGGCGCCGGTGAGGACCACCGAGTAGTCCACGTAGCGGTCCGACTGCAGCTGGCTCAGCGCCGTCTGCAGCGTGGGATTGCCCGTGCCGAGGACCAGCAGCGGCCACATAAAGTCGGTCCACGCCATCATGAACGTGAAGAGGCTCAGAATGGCCATCGCCGGCTTGGCGGCCGGGAGCGCCACATGCCAAAAGGTCCTGATCATGTTGGCGCCGTCCATGCGCGCCGATTCGATCAGTTCGTCGGGGATCACGTCCACCAGGTACTGGCGCATGAAGAAGACGCCGAAGGCCGTGACCAGGCTGGGCACGATCACCGCTCCGATTTCACCGGTCCAGCCAAGCTTCTGCATCACCATGAACAGCGGAATGATGCCGAGCTGGGTGGGGATGGCCATGGTGGCGATCACCGCGACCATCAGGACGCCGCGGCCCCTGAACGGCAGTTTGGCGAAGGCGTACCCGGCGAGCGTGGAAAAGACGACGACGGAAACGGTGATGGTGCCGGAAATGAGGAAGCTGTTGCCCAGTGCCTTCCAGAACGGCACGGTGTCGAACACCTCACCGACGTTGATCCAGAAGTTTCCGCCCGGCAACAGGGGCGGCCAGTTCGTGCCGAGGGCTTCGTTGGAACGGGAACCGACGACGGCGGACCACCACAGCGGGTAGGCCGAGCCGGCCAGGAAGGCCAGCAGGATGCCGTAGGCGAGGAAGCCGGGTCGGCGGTTGTTGCCGAAGAACCTGCCGGTCCGGCGGCCGCCGGCGGGCTTTCCGGAGCCGGAGGTGATGCCCGTTCCGGGGACGGCTCGGGCTTTTTGCAGGACGCTCATCGCGTGCTCCTAACCCGGCGGGGCTTGGCATCCGCCGTGGCGATTTTTTTGGAGATCAGGAAGTTGACGACGCCAACCAGCACAATGATCAGGAACAGGATCCACGCGATGGCCGATGCTTTTCCGAAGTTCTGCCGCTGGAATGCCATCTCCCAGAGGTAGAGCACAGTGGTCTGGAACTGGCGCTGGCTGCCGCCCGCGGTTACCGAGTCGAAGAGCCGGGGCTCAGCGAAGATCTGCAGTCCGCCGATCGTGGAGGTGATGACCACGAAGATCATTGTCGGCCGGATGCTGGGCAGGGTGATGCTGAAGAACCGCCGGAACGGGCCGGCGCCGTCGATGGCGGCGGACTCGTAGATGTCGCGGGGAACCGCCTGCATGGCGGCCAGCAGGATCAGGGCGTTGTAGCCGGTCCAGCGCCAGTTGACCATCGTCGCGATGGCAAAGTGGCTGGGCAGGGTTTCGGTCTTCCAGAGGATCGGCTCGATTCCCAGGTTGCCGAGGATGTTGTTGATCAGCCCGTACTGCTCACCGAACATGCTGGTGAAGATCAGGGCCACCGCCACCGGGGTCACCACGTAGGGGAGGAGCACGCTCATGCGCCAGAAGGTTTTGGCCCGCAGGTTCTGGTCCAGGACGGCGGCCAGGAACAAGGCGACGGCGAGCTGGGGAATGGCGGAGAGCAGGAAGATGCTGAAGGTGTTGAAGAGTGAGTTCCAGAAGTACCGATCGGTCATCACGGCAGTGAAGTTCTGCAGTCCGATGAAATCACCCTGTCCCTTGAGCAGATGCCAGTCATGCAGGGAGACGTAAAAGGTGAAGAGCAGCGGGAACAGCCCCACGACGGCGAACACGATGAAGAACGGGGAGATGTAGAGGTAGGGGGAAGCTTTGACGTCCCAGACGTTCAGGCGCTGCCGGAACGTTGGCTGGGGCTTGGCCGGCGGCGTCGCCTGCGGACGGTTAATGGTGGTGGTCATGGGGTTCTCGCGCTCCCTAAGGGGGTCCCCAGCCGCAGCTGGAGACCCCGCAGCGGTGGATGCTAGTTGTTGACAACCAGCTCGTCGAGGAGCTTGAGCGCTTCAGCCCAGGCCTCATCGGTATCGGCACTGCCGGTTTCCAGCAGGTCCAGGGCGGGGCCGAAGACATTCTCCTGGATGACGGAATCGTCCGGACCCTTGAACTGTGCGACTACGCCCTCGGCGCGGGAAGCCAGGATGGCGCCGGTGGGCGCATCGTTGAAGTACTCGTTGGGGGTGGCGTCGGCCGCGAGCTTCTCCTGCGCCTCTACGGTGCTGGGGAAGTTGTTGGCTGCTGCGCTCTGCTTGACCTGCTGCTCCGGGGCGGTCAGCCAGGTTGCCAGTTTCGCGGCTTCCTCGGGGTGCTCGGAGGTTTCGGGAACGGACAGGAAGGCTCCGCCCCAGTTGGACGCGCCGCCGGGGAAGACGTCGGCGAAGTCCCAGCCGCTGTCAGTGCCGCCGCCGGCTGATTCGATCGAGCCCTGAATGGTGCCGAGCATCCAGCCGGGGCAGACGAAGGTGGCGAAGGAGCCGTCAAGGAAGGCCTGGCCCTTGCCCCAGTCCCATTCGGTCTGGTTGCCGGAGAGTCCGTCGGAGGTGGCGGAAGCGAGCTGCTCGAACTTTTCCTTCATGGCAGCGTTGCCTTCGACGTTCAGTTCGCCGTCCTTGGTGTAGTAGCCCTCGTCCATCTGGTTCACCATGGAGTTCCAGACGAAGCCTGACTGGTCGTACCAGGCCTTGCCGGTCTTCTCGTGGTAGGCGCGGCCGGCTTCGAAGTAGGTGTCCCACGTGGCGTCGTCGCCGCCGAAGTACTCGGCCACGGCTTCCCGGTCGCTGGGCAGCCCGGCGGCTTCAAAAAGCTTGCCGTTGTAGCACAGGCCCTGCGGTCCGATGTCGGTTCCGTAGCCGATGACCCGGCCGTCGGCGTCGGTGCCCTGCTTGTACTTCCACTCCACCCAGTTGTCCTTGACGTCTGCCGCACCGTACTCGTTGAGGTCAACGAACTTGTCGGAGACCTCCATGATGGCGCCCAGCCAGCCTTCCTCAATGGCCACCACGTCACTGACGCCCGAGCCTGCACCCAGCTTGGTGAAGAGATCGGTGCGGGCGTTGCCGCCGGTGTCGATGTTGGTGGGCTCGATGTCGATGCCGGGATTGGCTTCTTCATACTCGGCGTACAGATCGTCGTAGCCGAAGGTTCCGAAGGTGGTCACCGTCAGCTTGACGGGATTGTCTTCGCTGGCGGCTTCCTGGTCGCCGCCGCCGCAGCCTACGGCGAGCAGGGCCACTACGGCGGCACCTGCCACAGCCGCTGCGGGATGTCGGAAATTCTTCACGGTCACTCCTTTGTGTGTGGATAGAGCAGTAAATATCCCGGGGCAGTGGACCGTGCCGTGTGGTTCTCGTGAGGCCTGATCGACGGAAGCGGGAAGCGAAGGGGAGGGGAAAGCTGGTACAGAGTCGTACGCTCCGTAGAACCTGACGGATATCGGGTGCCTGTGAGAGAGCGCTCTCTTGACGTTCCAATCACACTAGAAGTGATACGGGTCACTGTCAAGAGAGCGCTCTCTGAGTTTCTCCGGCGGGGTTGCGGAGAGTGGCCAGGTCAACGCTGCGGCTGATTCCAGGGGGCGCCGTAAAAGGTCCTTCCGCGAACTATCAGCGGTGTGCTGGACCCAGGGATGCCGTCCCCGGTTCGCTGCGCGTGGCGGCGTCTGGGGTTCCCCTCGACCTAGAGTCCCGTCAGGGCTTCCTTCACGAGGGACAGGACTTCGGCGTCCAGGCCCCGGAGCGCGAAATCAGTGTCAGTGGTGGCGTAGGACGCGGCACCTTGCCAGTCTGACTTCACCGGTGCTCCGTCGATGCACCAGAACGTATTTCCTTCGTGTCCGTCGACCTCCAGGACAATCTTTACGGCGTCCCGCGGGCCACGGGGGGGTCTGAATGGTTTCGTGTCCATGGCGGACGAAAGAGGCCGAGGCCGCCGTCGAAGGATTGTCTTCGTGGAACTGGTGGAACTCTCGTGTGGGAGCGGTGGTGGACAGAAAGTCCGTCAGCACCAGATGCGCGGCATAGCTGGGGATCGGGGTGCGGGTGTCTCGTTGTGGCACCGGTTCCGCAGCCCGGACTTCGACGTTGGTGTTCTGGAGATGATCGACGTACCTGTAGGCGGTCCAGTTGAACACATTGGTGGTGAAGCGGGTTTCCTGAAACAAGTGGACGACAGGTCCGCCTTGGGTCCTGAAGGCAAGCGTTGTCTGAATCCGGTCTTCTGACACATGGCGGATTAGTGCGCCGATCTTGGCGCCGCCTTCATGAAAGGAGTTGATTTCCGTTGTTGTCATGGATGCAAAGTAGCACCATCGGGGAAGGTATGGATTACGAAGTGTTGACGGAAATGTTGAAGCTTTGAATCGGGTGGCCTCATATGAGATTTGTGCGGGAAAACCCCGGTTTTTCAGTGCTGTGGGCGATTAACTTCGCTTCCTCCATGGTGGGTTGGTCGATGGGAATTGTCCTCAGCGTCCATATCTATCGGCTGACCGGGTCAGCCCTGTGGACCGCCGTGTTCGCCGCCACCCCTGCGCTAGCAGGACTTGTATTTGGCCATGTAGCCGGAACGGTGGCGGATCGCTGGAATCCGCTTCGGGTGGTGCAACTCACCCTGGCGTCGCGGGTCGTCGTTTTGTTGGGGTTGTTCGTGGTTGCTGAAGCGCCGTTCAAATTGGCACTTCTGGTCTTCCTGCAAGCCGTCATCCAACAGATTTATCGACCGGCAGAACAGGTACTGATCGCTGATCTTGTGTCGGCTGATAACCTTCCTCAAGCCAACGGCCTCAATTCGTTTGCATCGAATGCCACTCGGCTTGTTGCTCCGGCGCTTGGTGGCTTCATTATGGTTCTCGTCGGGTTTAGCGGGACCGCGCTCGGCTTGACTGTCTTCATGACATGTTCGGCTATCTTGAGCCTTACACTGGGTCGCTGGTACCGTCCGAAGCCGCCGCGGGATGATAACGAAGGGTCCGACGGCACAGCGCCCAGTGGTATGCAGCCTGTCGGCACCTACCTAAAATTGTTGCGGCGGAATCCCCGGGTGAGGGGTTTAGTTCTTCTCCAAATCCTCGACGCCGTCAAAGAGGGGCCGCTCACCGCTCTGTTTCCCGTCTTAATGTTGGGGGTAGTGGGCGCCACGGCTAGTGAAATGGGACTGGCCAGCAGTGCGTTCGCCGTGTCGGCCGTCTTGGCAGGTCCGCTGATGGGAACAGTCATCAAGCGGGCTGGCTATCACCTGCCGGTTATCGCCGGAGCGGCCGTGGCTCAAAGCCTGATCGTCGTTCTGGTGATCTGGCCCTCCTTCCCGATGGCCCTCATTGTATTTTTTCTATCCGGACTGCCTTTCACGGTGTCCTGGGTGGGGAGCCAGACCTGGCTGTTGTTGACGGCGCCGTTAGCTATGAGAGGTCGCGTTATTGGTACGAGTGGAGCTATCTACTCGGGTGTTTTGTTAACCACAATGCTGGGCAGTGGTGCTCTGGCCGACATCGTGGGTGTCCAGTGGGTGATAGGGGCCGCCGCAGCTGTCGCCGTCCTTGGTCTCATTCCCGTCCACCTCCTGTTGCGGTCCGGGGTGAGCTCTATGGACGCCGGTGCCGTTCCGCAAACGCAGAATTGATTGTCATGCCACCGGGCTCGCGGCCTCATCTCTTACGCGACCAGGAAGAAGTAAAAGGAAAGATGGAGGGCGAGATTCAAATGAAGAGTTTTCAACGCCAGGCGTAGCGATGCGAGGACGAATCCGAGAGCGAGGATCGACAGGCTCGGTAGGACGTGAACGGGTGCGAAGCTTTGCGGAAGGAACACTGCGTGGCCGATCCAGAACATGACCGCACTGGCGACGAGCACACCCCATAATGGCATCCGTTCTCGCATGTAGCTCTGCAACAGCCCGAAGGTGAGGTAGTTCTGCCAGAACACGGAGACAGTCATCCAGAACATGTACAACGCCACGGGAGCCTCCAGCTCGTAGCGAAACGGCACCGTCAAGGCCAGCGCGAGCGGCAGCGCGTACAGCCACCCCGACCGCGAGTGTGCAAAGAGGACCCGGTTGTACCGAGGATGCGCGAGCAGAAGGACGATGACAATGATGAGCGCCATATTCGTCTCGATAAGTATCGACACGTCAGCATCACTGGTGAAAAATTTGCCGGCACCATTGGCAAGAAGTCCTGGCGTGAGATACCAAAGGCCGAGCCATAGTGCAGTTGCCAGAACGAGCATCGTCCATGAAAGACGAGGGCGGGCGCTGGAGATCGTTGCACCCGTTTTTTGTGGCACAGTCACGACGGAAACCTGGAAGTCATGGGCCCACACTACCGACCTGGGAATTCTTGGCCAGCGCGTATGGATGTCAATCCGGTAAATCAGCCACAACCGGCCCGGCCGGTAATGCAGCCAGTTGTCCTGAATAGAATCAGGTCAATGAAAGGGCGGGATACGGATGAGAAACAGGATAATAAATCCACGATCTGACGGACAAAACACTCGGGACGTCTCATCGTGAGTATCGGATGACACCCGCAACACCTGGGCCGCCCCGGTGGCGTGCCGAGCCTGCGCCTGCTGTTTCCCCCCGAGAGCTACAACCTTGGTGAGACAACGCGCGGGATCGAGGTAGCTGCCGAGGCGAACTTGCGTGGCCATGAAACAAGATTCCACATCTACTCGCGGCGTTACCTCTCGACGATTGAAGATGGTGGACAACCGGTCCGCCTCACCCGGCCGATCATGTCGGACCGCGAAGCTGATCAGATCATGGCGCTCGACCAGGGGCGGGGGATCCGGCATCCCTTCACCCGCGATCTGGGTACTGCCACTGGTACGGGGAGGGCCCCGTGGGCCCTTCGAATGCTCGCCCGGGTCAGCACCTGGAAACCACGAGCATTCTCCCGGATAGCCCGCGAGTTCGGACTGGAACTTCCGCGCCGGACGGTCGATGCACTCTCCGCAGACGTGAACCTGATCGCCTCACTGTTTCCCGCGTTACGGGGGGACCCCACTACACCGAGCCCAAGATCTCGGAGTGCGAATGCGCGGGATCGATGGCCCTGCCCGCGCCGTCGACGCTATGGAGAGGCACTTGGAAACTCATGCGGAGGCCAGGAACGTCAGCGCAGGTTAAGGCCGGTGAGTGCGGATGGCGGAACAGGATGTGCCGGCTCCTCCGGATTCGTCCGGTCCCAATAAACCTTAGCGGCGCGTGCTGACAGTCACCGTGAACTTCGGGTTCCGGGCCACTTCCCGGGTGGGGCCCACCAGCCGGTTCAGCGCCGCCTTGTAGGTGAGGTGGCTGTTCCACACGGTCCACAGCTCACCTCCGGGCCGCAGCACGCGGCCGGCGTCGGCAAAGAGCTTCAGGGCAATTCCGGCGTGCACGCTGGCGCCGATGTGGAACGGCGGGTTCAGGACCACCAGGTCCTCCGAGCTGTCCGGCAGCCCGGCGAGGGCATCGTCGCGGCGCACCTCCACCCGGTCGGCCACGCCGTTGGCTTCGGCAGTGCGCGCTGCCGAAGCCACCGCGGCAGCCGACTGGTCCGTCGCCACCACGTGCAGGTTCGGGTCGCTCAGCGCCAGGTACGCGGCAATGGCGCCGGTGCCGCAGCCCAGATCAACGGCGCGTTCCGCCGGCCGGACTCCGGCCAGGTGCGGCAGGAGGAACCGGGTGCCGATATCCAGGGCCGGACCGGCAAAGGCAGCACCGTGGGCCCAGAGTTCCAGGGGCGCCGCCAGGCCGACGTCGTGCCGAGAGGACACCGGAAAGCGGGCCGCCGGGCGCTGCTCCGGCGGCAGGGGAGCGCGGACGGTCAGGATCCGCGACTTCTGCCGGGCCAGCCCGGCCGTCACGGAGGCGAAATAGCGTCCCAGCACGTCGTTCATGGCGGTGGACATGTGCTTGAGCCGGCCGCCGGCGTACACCACCACCTCGGGGGACGCGTGCGCGGCGATCAGCTCGGTAATCTCCTCCAGCGCGTCCAGCGACCGGGGCAGGCGCAGCAGCACCACGCGGGCGCCCGTCACGAGTCCCGGCTCCAGGCCATGGTGCGCAAAGGCGCCCTCCAGGCCCAGCTTCCGCGCATTCCGCTCCAGCGCCAGCTCGCCGCTCAGCGGGTCCTGGTGCACCCTCAGACCCGACAGGCCGTGCCGGGCTGCCGCTGCCAGGGTCAGGGCACCGTAGGAATCCCCGATGACGACGACGGCGCCCGATGCCGCGGCGGACAGGTCATCCGCTGCAGTGTCGAGCAGCAGCCGGTCGGCGGCATCCCAGGCCTGGAGGTTGTCGGCCTCCACATCGGGCCTGCGGCTCAGCCGGGCGAAGTCGAAGCCGGCAGCGTCGAAGCCGGCGCCGCCGGTGCCGGCATCGCTGCCGGTGGGGAAGTCAGTCAAGGTCAATCCATTTCGTTCCGAGGGGGACCGGGTCGGAGGCTCCGGCGGTCAGGGCAGCGAGCCGGGAGTGGAAGGCCGCCAGGGCGTCCGGGGTGTCCGGCAGCGCGACGCTAAGCTGCGCGCCCGCGGCCGAGTACTCGGTGCCCAGGACGCTCACTCCGGCCGAACGAAGGTCATTTTCCAACCGGCCGGCCGCGGAATGCCCGGCCGGAATGCCGTACAGCTGCATCCGACGGCGCCGGACCAGCGCAGCGCCGGCCACCGCTGAGGACACCGATTCCGAATAGGCGCGCACCAGGCCGCCGGCGCCGAGCAGGATGCCGCCGAAGTAGCGCACGGTGACCGCAGCGACGTCGCTCAGGTCCGCGGCGCCGTCGAACGTCTCCCGTTTGGTCAGCGCTTCCAGCATGGGAATGCCGGCGGTGCCGGAGGGTTCGCCGTCGTCGCTGGAGCGCTGCACGCTCCGGTCCGGGCCCAGCACAAAGGCACTGCAGTGATGGCGGGCGTCGTGGAATTCGCGGCGCAGCCCGGCGACCAGTGCCCGGGCCTGTTCTTCGGTTTCAACCCGCCGCAGGACGGTAATGAAGCGTGAACGCTTGATCTCCAGCTCGTGCCGGTGTTCGCCGGCAACGGTGGTGTAGCGCCCCGTTGTTCCGACCTGTTCATTCACCTGTCCAGTTTAGGCGCTGCCCCGGGACTGTCCGCTCCGGGCGCCGGCACACGGTAGCCTTGGGCGCATGCTGAGAGTAGGACTGACCGGCGGGATCGCCGCCGGAAAATCGCTGGCCGCCCGCACCCTGCAGGACCTGGGAGCGCTGGTGATCGATTCCGATGCCCTGGCCCGGGAAGTGGTGGAGCCGGGCACCGAGGGGCTCACCGCCGTCGTCGACGCCTTCGGGCCCGGAATGCTCGACGGCGAGGGCCGGCTGGATCGCCCGGCGCTGGCCGCCGTGGTGTTTTCCGACGCGGACAAGCGGAAAATCCTCAACGGAATCGTTCATCCGCGGGTCCGGGCGCGCGCGGCGGAACTGGAGCGGCAGGCCGCGCCGGAGACGATCGTGGTGCATGACATCCCGCTGCTGGTGGAAACCGGCCAGCACCGCAGCTTCGACTTCGTGCTCGTCATCGACGCGCCCGAGCAGGAGCGGATCCGCCGGATGGCTGCGGACCGCGGCATGAGCGAAGAGGCGGCCCGGGCGCGGATCGCCGCGCAGGCGGGCGCTGCCGAACGCGCCGCTGCGGCCGACGTCGTGCTCGTGAATGCGGGCACGGCCGGGGAGCTGGTGGACGCGGTGCGGGAACTGTGGCGCAGCCGCCTGGTTCCGCTGAACGAGGCCCTGCTGCGGACCGGAAAATGACGGCCGGCGCCGGTGTTCAGCCCTCAGCTAACCGGGCGCACTGCGGACACGTCCTGACCGCAGCGCGGAGTAGCGTTTAAGCATGAGTCTTGCGCAGGACATCAAGAGAGTCGTCGCCCCCTTCGAAGTAATCAGCGATTACTCACCCGCGGGCGACCAGCCCACAGCCATCAAGGAACTCGCCGAACGCATCAACGCCGGCGAAAAGGACGTGGTCCTTCTCGGTGCCACCGGTACCGGTAAGAGTGCGACGGCGGCCTGGCTGGTGGAGCAGGTCCAGCGGCCCACGCTGGTGATGGTGCAGAACAAAACCCTCGCCGCACAGCTGGCCAACGAGTTCCGCGAGCTGCTGCCCAACAACGCGGTGGAGTACTTCGTTTCGTACTACGACTACTACCAGCCCGAGGCCTACGTTCCGCAGACCGACACCTTCATCGAAAAGGACTCCTCGGTCAACGAAGAGGTGGAGCGGCTGCGCCACTCAGCCACCAACGCGCTGCTGACGCGCCGCGACGTGATCGTGGTCGCCACCGTGTCCTGCATCTACGGTCTGGGTACCCCGGAAGAATACATCGAGGGCATGGTGACCCTGCGCCGGGGCCAGCAGATGAACCGTGACGACCTGTTGCGCAAGTTCGTGTCCATGCAGTACGCCCGCAACGACATGGACTTCCACCGCGGCACCTTCCGGGTCCGCGGCGACACCGTGGAGATCATCCCGATGTACGAGGAAAACGCGCTGCGGATCGAGTTCTTCGGCGACGAGGTCGAGAACATTTACACCCTGCATCCGCTCACCGGCGACGTGATCCGCGAGGAAGAGGAGATGTACGTCTTTCCGGCCTCGCACTACGTGGCCGGCGAGGACCGGATGCACCGGGCCATCCGCCAGATCGAGGATGAACTGCAGGTCCGGCTGGCAGAGCTGGAATCCCAGAACAAGCTGGTCGAGGCGCAGCGGCTGCGGATGCGCACCACCTACGACCTGGAAATGATGCAGCAGATGGGCTTCTGCAACGGCATCGAGAACTACTCCCGGCACATCGACGGCCGCGGCCCGGGCACCGCTCCGCACTGCC
This sequence comes from Arthrobacter sp. zg-Y1219, assembly GCF_030125545.1. NCBI lineage: Bacteria > Bacillati > Actinomycetota > Actinomycetes > Micrococcales > Micrococcaceae > Arthrobacter > Arthrobacter sp. zg-Y1219. Next base: position 47,998 of record NZ_JASKLY010000003.1, on the reverse strand, counting down.
TGCTGGACTACTTCCCCGACGACTTCCTGCTGGTGGTTGACGAATCCCACGTCACCATTCCGCAGATCGGCGCCATGTACGAGGGGGACATGTCGCGCAAGCGCACCCTGGTGGACCACGGCTTCCGGCTGCCCTCGGCGATGGACAACCGGCCGCTGAAATGGGACGAGTTCCTGGAACGAATCGGCCAGACCGTGTACATGTCCGCCACGCCGGGCAAGTACGAGCTGTCCAAATCGGACGGCTACGTGGAGCAGATCATCCGCCCCACCGGTCTCGTGGATCCGCAGGTGATCGTCAAGCCCAGCAAGGGCCAGATCGACGATCTGCTGGGGGAGATCCGGACCCGGACCGAGCGCAACGAACGCGTGCTGGTGACCACGCTGACCAAGCGGATGGCCGAGGACCTGACCGGCTACCTGCTGGAGCACGGCGTCAAGGTGGAATACCTGCACTCCGACGTCGATACGCTGCGCCGGGTGGAGCTGCTGCGCGAGCTGCGGATGGGCACCTTCGACGTGCTGGTGGGCATCAACCTGCTCCGCGAGGGCCTGGACCTGCCCGAGGTGTCGCTGGTGTCCATCCTCGACGCCGACAAGGAAGGCTTCCTGCGCTCCTCCACCTCGCTGATCCAGACCATCGGCCGTGCCGCCCGCAACGTCTCCGGCGAGGTGCACATGTACGCGGACCGGATCACCGACTCGATGGCAAAGGCCATCGACGAGACCAACCGGCGCCGCGCCATCCAGGTGGCGTACAACAAGGACCACGGCGTGGATCCGCAGCCGCTGCGCAAGAAGATTGCCGACATCACCGATTCCCTCGCCCGGGAAGACGCCGACACCAAGGCGCTGCTGGCCGAGGCGGCGGAGAAGAAGAACCGCAAGACCGCGGGCAAGGGCAAGGGCGGCATCCGCAAGGACGGCCTCGCCGCTGCTCCGGCGGAGGACCTGGCGGGACTCATTGCGTCGATGACGGAGCAGATGCACGCTGCCGCCGCCGAACTGCAGTTCGAACTGGCCGCCCGGCTGCGTGATGAAGTCGGTGACCTGAAGAAGGAACTGCGGCAGATGCAGAACGCCGGGCATGCGTAAGGGCTTTTCCTCCGCTAGAAGGGCTTTCTGTCCGGAAGGGCTTTCTCTCCGCGAGCGCGCGCTGCGATAGACTTCTTGGCAGCGCAGGGGAGTATCCGCCCGCGCTGTATCCGTCAGCACGTGGGGCATCGTCGTCCCGCCGGGTGCAGCGGGCAGCCGTTCGAACGTCGCGTTCGCGGATGCCGGAGAGACTTGCGTTCACTCCCGCGCCCGAAAGGTCCCCCTACATGCCCGAATTACCCGTGGTCTTTGAGGTCGGCACATTTGTCGTCCTCGGACTCGTCCTGCTTTTCGACCTGCTCCTTGTCGTTAAGCGTCCGCACGAGCCGTCAATGAAGGAAGCCGGCCTGTGGGTCGGCTTCTATGTCGGGCTTGCCCTGGCCTTCGCCGGTGCCATGTTCGTGTTCACCGGACCGGAGTACGGCAGCCAGTTTGTGGCCGGCTGGGTCACCGAATACAGCCTGAGCATCGACAACCTGTTTGTCTTCATCATCATCATGGCCCGCTTCTCGGTACCCCGTAAGTACCAGCAGGAAGTGCTGATGTTCGGCATCATCATCGCGCTGATCCTGCGCGGCATCTTCATCATCATCGGCGCCGCCGTGATCGAGAACTTCAGCTGGGTGTTCTTCATCTTCGGCGCCTTCCTGCTGTGGACTGCCTACAAGCAGGCCACTGACAACGGTGAAGACGAAGAAGAGGGCAGCGACAACAAGCTGATCGGCAAGCTGCGCCGTGTCCTGCCCATGACCGACAAGTTCGACCAGGGCAAAATCCGCACGGTGGTGGACGGCAAGAAGGTCTTCACCCCGATGCTGATCGTCTTCATCACCATCGGCGTTACCGACCTGATGTTCGCTGTGGACTCCATTCCGGCCATCTTCGGCCTGACCCAGAGCGCCTTCATCGTCTTCACCGCCAACATCTTCGCCCTGATGGGCCTGCGCCAGCTCTACTTCCTGCTGGGCGGCCTGATGGATCGCCTGATCTACCTCAAGCACGGCCTGTCGGTCATCCTGGCGTTCATCGGCGTGAAGCTGATCCTGCACGCCCTGCACGTCAACGAGCTGCCGTTCATCAACGGCGGCGAACATGTGGCCTGGGCTCCGGAGATCCCGACCTTCGTCTCCCTCGCCGTCATCCTCGGCACCATCGTGATCGCCACCGTTGCCTCGCTGCTCAGCCCGAAGGCCAAGGCCGTCCAGGCCGTGGCGTCACTGGAAAACGCACTGAAGGTGTACCGGAACCTCGGGGAAGACGCCCCGCACGAGGAACGGGTGGAAGCCTACGACAAGGTCACCAAGTCCTACCAGGCAGCCACCACCGTTGCCAAGGACCGCGACGACGTGAAGCTTCCGGAAGTCACTGATGAGGCCCGGGCACACTTCCTGGCCAACGACCCAAGGTCACAGCGCGGGCAGTAATACCGAGCAACAGCAACACCAAGCAGCAACACCCGTAAACGAGAACAGGTCCCCGGCAAATGCCGGGGACCTGCTCTCGTTAATACCTCGGTGGAGGCGGAAGCCTTAGATGGCGCTCCATCCGGCGTCGGACGCCAGGATCACACCGTTGACATTGGTGCCGTCCTTGCTGAGCAGGAACGTGATCGAGGCGGCGAGCTGCTCGGCGGTGGCCTGGCCGGGCACCATCGACATCAGCGGCTGGATGCGTGCGGCACCCATCTCGGATTCCCACTTGGCCTCGATGTTGGTGATGGTGGCACCGGGGGCCACGGCGTTCACGCGGATACCCTTCTGGCCGTACATCACGGCTGAGCTCTTGGTAAGCCCGACGACGGCGTGCTTGGACGCCGTGTAGGCGGCACCGGCGGCGGAGCCGCGCAGGCCGGCCTCGGAGGTGATGTTGACGACGGAGCCGGAGCCCTGCGCCAGCATCAGCGGCAGGACGGCGCGGCTCAGGCGCATCGTGGCCGTGACGTTGACGGCGAACACCAGGTCCCAGAGCTTGTCCTGGACCTCATGCACCGGTGCGAAGTTGTCCATGATGCCGGCAACGTTGGCCAAACCGTCAACGCGGTCACCGGCGGCCTCAACGATCTTGGCGACCGACTCTTCCTTGGTGATGTCACCGACAACCGGAACGATGTCCAGTGACGGGTTCTCGGACACGAGGGCGTCCAGGCGTTCGGAGCTCATGTCGGCGGCGATGACGCGGCCGCCTTCCTTGGCCACGCGCAGTGCGGTGGCGAGGCCGATGCCCGAACCGGCACCGGTCACAATAACGGTCTGGCCCGAGAAACGGCCTTCGGTGATGGATTCCTGCCAGGATGCTGCAGCGTTCAAAGGGTCCTCCAAAGAAGTGAATAACTGATCTTCCGATATTATGACACTTTGTGTCTTAATTGAAGCTGGGAGGCACCAATGGATGACGGCAAAACTTCGGAAACCCTAAACACGGAATCCGAAAAGTCGAAAATACGGGGCGGGCAGGGCGGCACCGCCGGAAGAGGCGTGCGCGCTGCAGGCCGCCCGGTGAGTATTGACCCGGACAGGATCGCCGCCGTCGCGCTGGAATTGTTTGCCGAGCACGGCTACGAAGGAGCGTCCATGGAGGACATCGCCCGGGCGGCGGGGATCGGACGCAAGAGCCTTTACCGGTACTTCTCCTCAAAGTCCGCCCTGGTCTGGGGCGGCACCGAACCGGTGCAGCAGGCCATCGCGGCCGGGCTGCGGACTGCGGCGGTGCCGGCGGAAGCCGCCGGCGGGAGCATCTCGGAACCCGGGATACGCGCGGCATTGATCATGGCTGTCGCCCAGGGAGCGAAGGTGCTGCCGGACCTGGCAGTGACGCGCGGCCGCCTGCGGCTGATCCGCAGCCACCCTGAGCTGGCCGCCGAGGCCTACCGCTATCTGGGACAGAAGGGATCTGCCCTGACGGCATATCTGGAGGCCGCGGGTTTGCCGGCTCCGCGTGCGGCACTGACCGCAGCGGCCATGGGCGCTGCCATGGTCACGGCGTGGATCCAGTGGGCCAACTCGGAGGAACCGGACCCGGCACCTTACCTGGCCGCAGCAGTGGACGTGGTGCGGTTAGGCGCCTGAGGCGGCCGCTGCCTCCGCTGCCTCCTGGTGCTCCGGCTCGCCCCGCACCATGGCCAGGAGCCGGTTAAAGATGCCCTCGCCGTCGTCGGCGATGCCGTCGTGGTGGAAGTCCGGGCTTTCCCAGACCCGCAGCCCGCGCACGGCAGCTGCCGTCTCCAGGGACAGGTCCCGGTCAACGTAAATGTCGTCGCTGTAAACGGCGGCTGCCACCGGGACCGTGTTCCGGGCCAGCTGCGCCGGATCGTACAGCGCGGGCCAGTCCTTCCTGGCGGCGAGCAATTCGGCGGTGTCCTTCAGCGGCACCAGTGCCGGATCCTCGTCGAAGTACCAGGGGTAGACCATCTCCCCGGTGTAGAGCGGTTCCTCCGCGTCGGGCCGGAACTCCGGAAATTCTTCGAGAACCCGTTCCGCCGCCCAGTCCGTGGCCTTCCCCTGGCCGTAGATGGACTCATGGAGCAGCGCATACAGCGGGTTCGCGGCGCGGCTGACCAGCCCGTGGACCGTTTCCAGGAAGGTGTCGGAGAGGCGGTCGCCGTCGGGCGTTGAAACGAACGCTTCCTCCAGCAAATGGTGCAGGCCGTCCATGCGGGTGTTCCCGCCCAGATAGGAGCCTGCCATCTGGAAGCGCTGCACGCTCAGCCGTTCCCCGGAGGGCAGGAACTCCGGGACGGACTCCAGATGCCGGGCGATCCGGGTGGTAATGGTCCGGTCCTGCGGATACTTGGCGAAGTATTCGGCGTTGCGGGCGGCAACCCGCCGGAAGGTCGCGCGGTACACCCGGTCCGCCGGGCCGGTCAGCGGGGCCAGGCCGCCGGTGATGAGGGATTCGCGCAGCCCGTGCGGAGCGAAGGACAGGTAGGTCAGGGTGCAGAAGCCGCCGTAGCTCTGTCCGTAGGTGGTCCACGGGGCGGAGCCGAGGGCCTCCCGGATCAGTTCGGCATCGGCCACGATGGAGTCGGCCCGGAAATGCGCCAGGAACTCGGCCTGGGCGGCGGCATTCCCCCGCACAGCCAGGGTCTGCCGGGTGAGCGGCGTGGAGAGCCCGGTGCCGCGCTGGTCCAGCATCAGGAGGCGGAAGCGGGAGGAAGCGGCCTTGGTCCAGCCGCCGAACTGCAGCAGCCGCGGCCCCTTGCCGCCGGGACCGCCCTGCAGGTACAGCAGCCAGGGCAGCCGCTCCGCCTCGGCCTGCGGCAGCTCGGCGTCGGTGTATTCCCGGGCGAAGACGGTGATGGTTTCACCGTCCGGGTCCGCGTGGTCCAGCGGCACCGTGAAGCGGTGGTCGGTGACCCGCATGCCGCGGACCGCGTAGGGCGCCGAGGCCGTGTGCGGAGCGCTCATGCGGAGGTGTCCGCGGCCGCTGTTCCGGAGGCGCCGAAGGTCTCCAGGGGACCGCCAGTCAGCCGGAAGGTGGTCCAGTCGTCCTGCGGGACGGCGCCCAGGGACTTGTAGAAGCGGATGGACGGCTCATTCCAGTTGAGGACGCACCATTCCACCCGGGCATAACCGCGCTCCACGGCGATCTCGGCCAGCGTGCGCAGCAGCGCCTTGCCGCAGCCCTTGCCCCGGGTCTCCGGCCTGACGTAGAGATCCTCCAGATAGATCCCGTGCGTGCCCTCCCAGGTGGAGTAGTTCAGGAACCAGAGCGCGAACCCCTGAACTGCCCCCTGCTCCACGGCGACGTGGGCGAAGATGGCCGGGTTGTCCCCGAACAGGTTCCGTTCCAGGGCCTCGGCGGTGTTTTTTACCGCGTGCGGCTCTTTCTCGTAAATCGCGAGGTCGTGAATGAGCTCGAGGATTACGGGGACGTCTTCTCTGCGGGCGGGGCGTATTTCCATGCTGCCCAGCCTAATCGAGGCGGCCGGCGTGGATCACCTTGATGACGGGGTAGCCGGCCTCGTCCGAGGCCGCCAGGTCGACCTCTGCGTTGATGCCCCAGTCCAGGTGGTTGGCCGGGTCCTTGAAGATCTGCCGGACCTCCCACTTTCCGGGCAGCTCCTTGATGATCAGCAGGTTCGGCCCGCGGCCGTCGGGGCCGTCGTCGATGTCTTCGTGCTCGGCGAAGTAGGCATCCAGCACGTCGGCCCAGCGGTCGGCATCCCAGCCGGCGGCGCCGTCGAGCTCGCCCAGGGCGCGGTCGTCCTCATCGGCAAAGAGCTTCACCCGGGAGAACATTTCGTTGCGGACCATGACCCGGAAGGCGCGGACATTGGCGGTGAGCTTATCCGGCACCGGCGGCAGCACCGGTTCGTCGGTGGCGTCGGGATTGATGCCGTTGGTCAGTTCTTCCCATTCGTCCAGCAGCGAGGAGTCGGTCTGGCGGACCAGTTCACCGAGCCATTCGATGATGTCCTCGAGGTCTTCCCGCAGCCGCTCCGGGGGAACCGTGTGCAGCAGGGCCTTGTAGGTGTCAGAGAGGTAGCGCAGCAGCACGCCCTCGGACCGGGCAAGCGAGTAGAACTGGACGTATTCGCCGAAGCTCATGGCCCGCTCGTACATGTCACGGACAATCGACTTGGGGCTGAGCTCAAACTCGCCCAGCCAAGGGGCGCCGGAGCGGTACACCTCGAAGGACTGGTGCAGCAGCTCAGCCAGCGGCTGCGGATAGGTGACTTCTTCGAGCAGGGCCATCCGCTCGTCGTACTCGATGCCCTGGGATTTCATGGCCGCGATGGCCTCGCCGCGCGCCTTCTTCTCCTGCGCGGAGAGGACCTGCCGCGGCTTTTCCATGATCGCCTCGATCACCGACACCACGTCCAGGGCGTAGGAGGGGCTCTCCGGGTCCAGGATCTCCAGGGACGCCATCGCGAACGGAGACAGCGGCTGGTTCAGGGCGAAGTTCGGCTGCAGGTGCACCTTGAGGCGGACGGTCCGGCCGTCGACGTCGGGCTCGGGCAGGACTTCCACGATGCCCGCGGTCTTGAGCTCCCGGTAGATGCCCAGCGCCTTCTTCATCAGCGCCAGCTGCGAGGACCGGCTCTCATGGTTGTGGGTGAGCAGCTTCTTGGTTGCGGCGAACGGATCGCCGGGACGCTCCAGCAGGTTCAGCAGCATGGAATGGGTGATGTTGAAGCTGGAGGTCAGCGGCTCCGGGGTGCCGTCCACCAGCTTCTCGAAGGTGGGCTTGCCCCAGGACACAAAGCCGGCCTGCGGCTTCTTCTTCACCACCTGGCGCAGCTTCTTCTGGTCGTCGCCGAACTTCGCGTGGGCCTTGGCCATGGCCTTGACGTTTTCGATCACGTGTTCCGGTGCCTGCACGACGACGGTGCCCGCCGTGTCGTAGCCGGCGCGTCCGGCGCGTCCGGCGATCTGGTGGAACTCGCGGACCTTCAGCGGGCGGGTGCGGGTGCCGTCGTACTTGGACAGGGCGGTGATCAGCACGGTGCGGATCGGCACGTTGATGCCCACGCCCAGGGTGTCGGTGCCGCAGATGACCTTCAGCAGGCCGGCCTGGGCCAGCTGCTCCACGAGGCGGCGGTACTTGGGCAGCATGCCGGCGTGGTGCACGCCGATGCCGTGCCGGACCAGCCGGTTCAGGGTCTTGCCGAAGCCGGGGGCAAAGCGGAAGCCGGCGATCAGCTCGCCGATTTTATCCTTCTCCTCGCGGGTGCAGACGTTGATGCTCATCAGCGCCTGGGCCCGGTCGATGGCCTCGATCTGGGAAAAGTGCACCACGTAGACCGGCACCTGCTTGGTGGCCAGCAGCTCCTCGAGGGATTCCTGGACCGGGGTCTCCACGTAGTAGTAGTGCAGGGGGATGGGCCGTGACACCGAGGAGACGGTGACGGTGTCCCGGTTGGTGAGTTCGCTGAGCTCGTTGGCGATCCGGGTCATGTCGCCGAGGGTTGCGGACATCAGCAGGAACTGGGCCTGCGGCAGCTCCAGCAGCGGAACCTGCCAGGCCCAGCCGCGCTGCGGATCGGAGTAGAAGTGGAACTCGTCCATGATGACGGTGCCCAGGTCCGCGTCGGCGCCTTCGCGCAGGGCGATGTTGGCCAGGATCTCCGCGGTGCAGCAGATGATCGGGGCGTCCTTGTTCACGGAGGAGTCGCCGGTGACCATGCCGACGTTCTCGGCGCCGAAGATCTCGCAGAGCGCGAAGAACTTTTCCGAGACCAGGGCCTTGATGGGCGCCGTGTAGTAGCTGCGCTCGTCGTGCGCCATGGCGTAGAAGTGCGCGGCGATGGCCACCATGGACTTGCCCGAGCCGGTGGGGGTGGCGAGGATGACGTTGTTGCCGGTCACCAGCTCCATCACCGCTTCATCCTGTGCCGGGTACAGCGACATGCCCCGGCTCTCGACCCATTCCAGGAAGGACGTGTACGTCTCATCGGGGTCGATGGTGCGGGTGTTGGCGGGGCCGGAAGGAAGCTGTTCAAGAAGTTTCATGTCCCTACCAGACTATCGGGCCGCGCCGGGCGCTCGGGACGGCACGTTTCCGCCCTGTCTGTTCCGGATCCTTCACCGGTCCTCAGCGCGGGTTGCCGGGCGTGTCCGGGGGCGGCAGCTGTCCGTAGTCCTGCTGCCTGCGCCGGAGCACGGTTGCAACCTGCTCAGCGGCGTCCTCGCCGATGAGGAGCCGGAGGCGTCCGTCGTCGGGATGGTGCACATAGCGGATCACGGCGGCAGCCGCCTCGGACGGGCTGGTGCCGCCGCCGGTGGCTCCGGGCTCCACGGGCCAGGGAACCGCGGAGGTGCCGAACAGCGAGCGCCGGAGGTCGTCATAGGCAGCGACCGGTTTGCTGAACCGCATGCTGCTCGTGGCCCAGCCGGTGTCGAGGCCGCCGGGCTCAACGATGGTGACGCGGATTCCGAACGGCGCGACCTCAGCGGCGAGAGCCTCGCTGAAACCCTCGAGGCCCCATTTGCTGGCGTTGTAGAGGCCGAGGGTGGGCATGGCGCCCAGGGCTCCGACGGTGGAGATCTGCACAATGTGCCCGGCCCCCTGTCTGCGCATTGTGCGCACCGCGGCTTGGGAGAGCCACAGCGCCCCGAGCAGGTTGGTGTCCAGTATGGCCCGGGCGTCCTCTTCGCCGACCTCTTCGACGGCTCCAACCAGACCGTAGCCGGCGTTGTTGATGAGAACATCCAGCCGCCCCGTCCGCTGGACGGCGTGCTCAACGGCGAGGTTGGCCTTGGTCCGGTCCCGCACATCGAGTTGCTGTACCAGCAGCCGGTCGTGGGGTTGGAGGGAATGGTCGCCCCGCACGGCAGCGACGACTGTGTGGCCGGCCGCAAGAGCCTGCTCGGCCAGCGCCCGGCCCAGGCCGCGGCCCGCTCCCGTGATGAACCACGTCTGCCTCACCATGTCTGCACCACCATGGACAGGATTCAACCACGGCCCGCGCCGCACCGGCACTGCCCGGCCCGGGCATGCGGGCATGACCCCGGATGAACGCGGCCAGCTGCACGCGCCGCTGACGCTGCTAGGCTCGGCGGCATGAAATGGGATCCCCGGAAATACACACAGTTCTCCTCGCACCGCGACCGCCCCTTTTTTGATCTCACTGCCCGCATCGCCGCCGACAACCCCCGACGGGTGGTCGACCTGGGCTGCGGGCCGGGAACCCTGACGGCGGCGCTCGCCGCCCGCTGGCCCGAAGCGCACGTCACCGGCGTCGATTCCTCCCAGGCGATGGTGGAGCAGGCCAGGGCAATTGAGCGCGCGCCGGGAAACCTGGACTTCGTGCAGGCCGGCATCGAGGAATGGGAGCCGCAGCCCGGTACCGACGTGGTGGTCTCCAATGCAGCCCTGCAGTGGGTGCCCGGCCATCAGGAGCTGATGCGCCGCTGGGCCAAGCGGCTCGACGGCGGCGCCTGGCTGGCGGTGCAGGTTCCGGGCAACTTCGGAGCACCCTCGCATGCCCTGATGCGTGACCTGGCGGCGAGCGCCCCGTGGTCGGCCCGGCTGGACGGAGTGCTGCGGCATGCCGATGCCGTGGACGAGCCGGACAACTATCTGAGCCTGCTGACCGAGGCCGGCTTCGAGGCCGACGTCTGGGAGACCACCTACTCGCAGGTCCTGCACGGCAGGGATCCGGTGTTGGAGTGGGTGCGCGGGACTGCACTGCGCCCGATCATGGACGCCCTGGATCCGGAGGCCTTCGCCCGGTTTGAAGCTGAATATGCGGCCCTGCTGCGCGCGGCATACCCGGAGCGCTCCTGGGGTACTGTTTTTCCGTTCCGCCGCATCTTCATGGTCGGGCAGAAAACGGCCTAAGGCCGCCCGGACGGATGCCGGCGGGCCGCCCGCATCAGCGGCGTGCTCAGGTTGTCGATCTGCCGGTTGGCGGAGGCCCGGGTTCCCCGGCCGCCGCGGTCGTAATGCCGGGCCAGGTACAGCACCCCGCCGACGACGGTCAGCAGGACTCCGGTAAGCAGGGCGGCAGGGTCCAGTGAGGGCAGCTGGCTGGCGGCCGCCAGGACCGCAAGGACGGGAATTGCAGGACCCCACGGCAGCCTCGCACCGTCTCCCGGCCATTTCCGGAAACCGAGGACGGCCGCGGCAATGCTCACCACGATCATGGCAATGATGGCCGCCACGTTGGCGACGGACACGACGAAGGTGGTGTCGTTGAGCAGCACCAGCAGCACGGTGATTATTCCCAGCAACAGCACGCTCACATACGGGTGCCCTTTGCGGGTGTGCCGGCCCAGCGCCGGCGGCACATCGCCGCGCGCCACCATGCGCAGGATCACTTCGGAGGCGCCGAGCACATTGGCGTTGGCTCCGGACAGGGTGGAGAGGCAGGCTGCCAGGGCCACCAGCACGCCACCCCATGGGCCCATGACAATCTCGGCGGCCTGGGAGACGCCGGTTGCCGTGAACGTGGTGATTCCGCTGGCGATCATGGCCAGGACCGTGCCCAGGTAAATGGCTCCCGAGACCAGGATGGTGAGCAGGATGGCACGGGGAACCGTTTTGCGCGGGTTTTTGACCGAGCCGGCCATGTTGGTAATGACGTTGAACCCGGTGTAGGCAGTGAACAGCAGGGCGGCGGCAGAGAACACTCCGCCGGTTCCCCGGGGCAGCGGCCGGGCCAGGTCGTCCGGGCGCAGCTCGGTGAGGCCCCACACGGCAAAAAGCAGCAGCAGGGCCAGTTTGATCCCCACCACCCAGGTTTCCGCCCTCGCCACCACCGCAGTCGGGCCCAGATTCAGCAGCGTGACCAGCGCGGTGGCTGCCAGGGCCAGCACCAGTGTGCCGGCGGCCGGCAGGAAATAACCTCTCAGATACTCGCCGAAGGAGGTCACCAGGTACGCGATGATCGTGGCACCGTTGAGATAGAACGCCCACATCACGACGAACCGCCAGAGCGGACTCAGGATGGTGCCGATGGGCCCGTAGCCCGATTCGCCGTCTTCCGCCCGCGTGCACACCACAATGAATGACAGGGCGCACAGGGACATGACCAGGCCCGCAATGATGTAGCTCAGCACGGCCCCGGGGCCGGCCAGGTTTACGGCGGTGCCGGAGAGGGTGAAAACGCCGCCGCCCACCGTCGTTCCCACGCCGAAGGCCACGCAGGCCACAAGGCCGATCTGCGGTTTGTGCGGGGATGCCGGGGTGGACGACGACGAGGACGGTGATTTTGCCACGGCTGCACGCTCTCATCCGGTTCGGCGGTTCCTAGGAGCCTAGAGGCGCTGCGAGGAGCCGGTCAACGGAACAGGGCAATCGGGACCGCTACCAGCCGCGTTGCTTCCACTCCGGCAGGTGCGGGCGCTCGGCGCCGAGGGTGGTGCCGGCACCGTGTCCCGGGTGCACCACCGTGTCATCAGGAAGGTATTCGAACACACGTTCTAATACGTCGGCATAGAGGGAAGCGAAGCGCTCCGGATCCTTCTGGGTGTTGCCCAGCCCGCCGGGAAAGAGCGAATCCCCGGTAAACAGGTGCGCCGGACCGCTCGGATCGCGGTACAGCAGGGCCACGGATCCCGGGGTGTGCCCGCGCAGCTTGATGGCTTCCAGTTCGAAACCGTCGAAGCGGCCGATGTCTCCGTGTTCCAGCGGCACGTCGGTGCGCACCATGATGTCCGGAATGTCCTCGCTGCCGGCGGCGGTCCGCGCTCCGGTGGCCTGCACAGCGGCGGCAAGCGCCCGGACATGGTCCCAGTGGCTGTGCGTGGTGATGATCAGCTCCACCTTCGCGGGAACAGCGGCATCGGCGGCTGCTTCATCCAGCAGCTCCCTGATCGCGGGCAAGTCATCGGCGGCATCAATGAGCACCTGCGCCCCGGTGTCCTTGGCGGTGATGACGTAGACATTGTTGTCCATGTCGCCCACGGACCGGCTGCGGATGGTGACGTTCTCCAAATCAATCATGGCGCCAGTCTAGTTCCGGCCCGCTCGCCGGCAACTGTGCGGAGAGGCCGGGCTGCCTGCGCTGCCTGCTCCTCGTCCTGCGCTCCCCGCTCGCCGGGGCTCGGTCCATCCACCTGCGCTCGCGGCTTGCCGGCCCGGTCGACACTGTTCGCCCCAGGCCCTCCTGCCCTGCACTGGTTCCCACTGTTTGGGGCTGCTGAGACACCTGGGGTTCCACCGGCCCCATCAGGTAACAACGACTGGGAACCAGTGCGGGAATCACGGCCGCAATGCCTCCCGCGGTCTGGCCCTGCCTGCCGGTTCCGCGCTCGCCGGCTGGCAGGCCCGCCCGGCAGCCCATGGGTATTGCCTGCCCGGAGGCCGCGGCGTAGGTTCGGATGGTGCCGGGCATCCTCCCGGCAGTTCCAGGAGGAAACGTGCTCCTACGGCTCGTCCGGCAGAACCTGGCACCCTACAAGGGAGCCGTTGCCGCCGTCGTCATCCTGCAGTTCTTGTCCACCGCCGCCACGCTGTACCTGCCCACCCTGAACGCCGGCATCATCGACCGCGGCGTGGTCCGGGCCGACACCGGCGTGATCCTGGACATTGGCGGCTGGATGCTCGCCATTACTGCCGGCCAGGTCCTTTGCGCGGTTACGGCCACCTACTTCGCCGCCCGGGTGGCGATGAGCGTGGGCCGGAACATCCGCGATGACCTCTTCACGACGGTGGAGTCCTTCTCCTCGCGGGAAGTCGGAGTCTTCGGCGCCCCCTCGCTGATCACCCGCACCACCAACGACGTGCAGCAGGTGCAGATGGCCCTGCTGATGACGTTCACCGTCATGGTCTCGGCGCCGATCATGGGTGTGGGCGGGGTGGTGCTGGCGTTGAACCAGGATGTGCCGCTGTCGGGGGTCCTGCTGCTGATCCTGCCGGTCCTGTTCGCCGTGATCGGGCTGGTGCTGCGCCGGCTGATCCCGCTGTTCCGGCGGGCGCAGAAGCAGATCGACCGGGTGAACTCGGTGCTGCGCGAACAGATCATGGGGGTCGCCGTGATCCGCGCCTTTGTCCGGGAGCGCACGGAGGAGGCCCGGTTCGACGCCGCCAACCGCGACCTGACCGGAACCCAGCTGCGGACCGCACAGTACATGGCGCTGCTGTTTCCGGCCGCCATGCTGGTGGCCAACCTGGCCTCCGTGGCCGTGGTGTGGTTCGGTGCCTACCGGATTGATGCCGGGCAGATGCAGATCGGCGCGCTCACCGCGTTCCTCGCCTACATCATGCAGATCCTGATGGCCGTGATGATGTCCATGTTCATGATCATGATGCTGCCCCGCGCCGCGGTCTGCGCCGAACGCATCTGCGAGGTCCTCGACACCGAGAGCACCGTGCACGACGCCGAGGGGGCGCCGCCGCTGGTGTACGACGGCGGCACCCTGGCGTTCGACGACGTCGGCTACACCTATCCCGGGGCGGAGGCGCCGGTGCTTTCCGGAATCAGCTTCACCGCGGAGTCGGGGCAGACCACGGCCATCATCGGATCCACCGGCGCCGGCAAATCCACACTGCTGAACCTGGTCCCCAGGCTGCTGGACGCCACCTCGGGGGGAATCAGCATCGACGGCCAGGACATCGAGGAAGTGACGCTGCATTCGCTGCGCAGCGGCATCGGCCTGGTGCCGCAGCGCGCGTACCTGTTTGCCGGCACCATCGGCTCCAATCTGCGCTTCGGCAAGCCGGAGGCCACCGACGCCGAGTTGTGGGAGGCCCTGGAGATTGCGCAGGCCGACGACTTTGTCCGCGCCGCCGAGGGGGCGCTGGAGCACCGGGTGGAGCAGGGAGGGGGCAACTTCTCCGGTGGACAGCGGCAGCGCCTGGCGATTGCCCGCGCCCTGGTCGTCCAGCCCTCGATCTACCTCTTCGACGACAGCTTTTCCGCCCTGGACTTTGCCACCGACGCCCGGCTGCGCGCCGCACTGAAGCAGCGCACCCGCAGCTCCACGGTGCTCATCGTCGCCCAGCGGGTCAACACCATCACCGATGCCGCGCGGATCGTGGTGCTGGAGGAAGGACGGGTCGCCGGGCAGGGCACACATGCGGAGCTGATGGCGGCCTCGCCCACCTACCGCGAAATTGTTGAATCCCAGCTCACGGCGGAGGAAGTGCAGTGAGCGGCCCCGGAAGGCTTGCACACGGCGGACCCCGTGCCGCGGGAGCTGCCGCTCCCGCCGCGAAGCCGCTGAACTTCCGGGCCAGTGTCCGGCGGATCGTGGCGCTGACTGCCCCGGACCGGCTGCGGGTGGCACTGGTGCTGGTGGCCGCCGTCGTCTCGGTGGCGCTCGCGGTCAGTGCACCGCGGATCCTGGGGGAAGCGACCAACGTCATTTTCGACGGCGTGATCGGAGCGGGGCTGCAGCCGGGGATCAGCAAGGAGGACCAGGTGCAGGCCCTGCGCAGTGCCGGACAGGACCAGCTCGCGACCATGCTGGCCGCGATGGACGTGGTGCCCGGTGCCGGGCTGGACTTCGGCCGGCTCGGAGTGCTGGTGCTGGGGGTGCTGGGGATCTACCTTGCCTCGTTCGCCTTCGGCTGGCTGCAGGCGCGGGTCACGGCGCGGGTGGTGCAGAACGCCATGTACCGGCTGCGCCGGGACGTGGACGGCAAGCTCTTCCGGCTGCCGATGTCCCACTTCCAGCGGGAATCCCGGGGGGACGTGCTGAGCCGGGTCACCAATGACATCGACAACCTGGCGCAGACGCTCTCCCAGACCCTGACCCAGATCATCACCTCGGTGCTGACCATCGTGGGGGTGCTGGGCATGATGCTCTGGCTGTCCCCGCTGCTGGCACTGATCGCCGTGGTCACTGTCCCCGTCTCCGCCGTCGTCACCGTCTTCATTGCCCGGCGCTCGCAGGCGCAGTTCATGCAGCAGTGGAAGTCCACGGGGGAGGTGAACGGCTACATCGAGGAAATGTTCAGCGCCCAGGACGTGGTGAAGGCCTTCGGGCAGCAGGAGCGGGTGGTGGAGGGGTTCCGGCCGGCCAACGACACCCTCTACCGCTCCTCCTTCAAGGCACAGTTCGTGTCCGGCATCATCATGCCCACCATGCAGTTCATCTCCAACCTCAACTATGTGGCGGTGGCAGTGGTCGGCGGGCTCCTGGTGGCCAACGGGCGCCTCTCCATCGGGGGAGTGCAGGCCTTCATCCAGTACAGCCGCCAGTTCTCCCAGCCGCTGGGGCAGCTCGGTTCGCTGATCAACATGCTGCAGTCCGGCGTCGCCTCAGCCGAACGTGTGTTCGAACTGCTTGATGACCGGGAGCAGCCCCCGGATCCCGCGGAGCCGCAGGTGCTGACAGCGGTCAAGGGACGCGTGGCCTTTGAGGACGTGGACTTCAGCTACTCCCCGGACGCACCGCTCATACGCGGCCTGTCCTTCATCGCGGAACCGGGGCAGACGGTGGCGATTGTCGGTCCCACGGGGGCGGGGAAGACCACGCTGGTGAACCTCCTGATGCGCTTTTACGACGCGGACGCCGGACGGATCACCATTGACGGGGTGGACACCGCCCGGATGCGGCGCGACGACGTGCGGAAACTGATCGGCATGGTGCTCCAGGACGCGTGGCTGTTCGAGGGGACCGTTCGGGAGAACCTTGCCTACGGCGCGCCGGACGCCACTGAGGAACAAATCGTGGAGGCAGCGCGGGCAACGCACGTGGACCACTTCGTGCGCTCGCTGCCGGATGGCTACGACACGGTCCTGGGGTACGACGGCGGAACGCTGAGCCAGGGGCAGCGGCAGCTGATCACGATCACCCGGGCCTGGCTGGCGGACCCGGCCATCCTGGTCCTGGATGAAGCGACCAGCTCGGTGGATACCCGAACGGAGATCTCCATCCGCCTGGCCATGAACGCACTGCGGGAGGCCCGGACCAGCTTTGTGATCGCCCACCGGCTCTCGACCATCCGGGATGCCGACGTCATCCTGGTGGTGCGGCACGGGGAGATCGTGGAACAGGGGACCCATGAGGCGCTGCTGGCCGCCGAGGGGTTCTACTCCGAGCTGTACCGCTCCCAGTTCTCCGAGCCGGCGGCGGCAGCGGAAGGAACCGGCGACGGGCCGGCCCCCGGGCCGTGACCTGCCTCCCGGCGCAAACAGCACCGGCATGGCAAAATGGAACTGCAGCATGTGCCCAGCGCGCAGCAACGCACCCGGCCGTTGAATCCCTCGGACGGTTCCAGCTCTCCAACCCGAAGGCGGTCCCATGAGTGACGACGTCCTGTCCTGGGTCCGCATCGACGCCGCAAGCACGGTTCCCCCGTTTGAGCAGTTGAGGGTTCAGATCCTTGATGCCGCCAATGAGGGACGCCTTGCCGTGGGAACCCGCCTGCCTCCGGTCCGCGCGCTCGCCGCCCGGCTGGGCCTTGCCGTCAACACCGTGGCCCGGGCGTACCGCGAACTGGAACAGGCCGAAGTGGTCACCACGCGCTCGCGGGCAGGAACCGTCATCGCAGCCGCCGGAGACAACGGACGGCGGCGGGTGGCCGAGGCGGCACGGGTCTTTGCCGATTCCGTCCGCGCCAACGGGCTTGATCCGCAAGAGGCCGTGACCTACGTCGAGACGGCTCTTCGCCTGCGGTGAACACTGCGGCGTCGAATACATCTTCGAACCAACCGGTGAACTACAGTGGAATTTGTGTCTACAGCTACCTCTTTGATGGCCGATAGTGCCAACGAGCCGCACAGCGGCAACGATCTCTCCCGCCTCATCGTCAAGGGCGCACGGGAGCACAACCTCCGCAACGTGGATCTGGATCTGCCGCGCGACGCGATGATTGTCTTCACCGGACTTTCCGGATCCGGCAAGTCCTCCCTGGCCTTTGACACGATCTTCGCCGAGGGCCAGCGGCGGTACGTCGAGTCGCTCTCCTCCTACGCGCGGATGTTCCTCGGGCAGGTGGACAAGCCCGACGTCGACTTCATCGAGGGCTTGTCTCCGGCGGTGTCGATCGACCAGAAGTCCACCTCCAAGAACCCGCGCTCCACCGTCGGAACCATCACCGAGATCTACGACTACATGCGCCTGCTCTGGGCCCGTGTCGGCACCCCCTACTGCCCCATCTGCGGCGAGCCCGTGTCACGGCAGACACCGCAGCAGATTGTCGACCAGCTGCTCGAGCTGCCCGAAGGCACCCGGTTCCAGATCCTGGCTCCGGTGGTGCGCGGACGCAAGGGCGAGTTCGTGGACCTGTTCAAGGAGCTCGCCGCCAAGGGCTACTCGCGCGCAAAGGTCGACGGCGAGCAGATCCAGCTCTCCGATCCGCCCAAGCTGGGCAAGCAGTACAAACACACTATCGAGGTGGTGGTGGACCGGCTGGTGGCCAAGGACGGCATCCGGCAGCGCCTGACCGACTCGGTGGAGACCGCGCTGGGCCTGGCCGAGGGCCGGATCCTGGCGGACTTCGTGGACGTCGACGAGAAGAGCGAGGACCGGATCCGGCCCTTCTCCGAGCACCTGGCGTGCCCGAACGAGCATCCGCTGGCGATCGATGAGATTGAACCCCGGTCCTTCTCCTTCAACAACCCCTTCGGCGCCTGCCCGGTTTGCACCGGCATCGGCAGCCGGCTGGAGGTTGACGAGGAGCTGGTGATCCCCAACCCCAACCTGAGCCTGGCCGCGGGAGCCGTGGCGCCCTGGGCGCTGGGCAACGCCACCCTGGAGTACTGGAACCGGCTGCTGGCCGGCCTGGCCAAGGACATGGGTTTCTCCATGGACGTGCCGTGGAAGAAGTTGCCGGCCAAGGCCCGCGAGGCCATCCTCAACGGCAAGGACCACAAGGTGGTGGTTCAGTACAAGAACCGCTTCGGCCGCGAACGCAAGTACAGCACCGGCTTCGAAGGCGTCATCTCCTACATCCACCGCAAGCACCTCGAGACCGAATCGGACAGCGCCCGTGACCGGTACGAGGAGTACATGCGGGAAATCCCCTGCCCCGAGTGCGGCGGAGCCCGGCTGAACCCGGCGTCGCTGTCGGTGCTGATCAACGGAAAGAACATTGCCCAGGTGGCCGCCCTGCCCCTGCGCGAGGCGGCCGAGTTCCTCGGCGGGCTGGAACTCACGACCCGCGAAGCGAAGATCGGCGACCAGGTCCTGAAGGAAATCCTGGCCCGCCTGACCTTCCTGCTCGACGTCGGGCTCGAGTACCTGAGCCTGGAGCGGGCAGCGGCCACCCTCTCCGGCGGCGAGGCGCAGCGCATCCGCCTGGCCACCCAGATCGGCTCCGGCCTGGTGGGCGTCCTCTACGTCCTCGACGAGCCCTCCATCGGACTGCACCAGAAGGACAACCGGCGCCTCATCGAGACCCTGGCCCGGCTGCGCAACCTCGGCAACACCCTGATCGTCGTGGAGCACGACGAAGACACCATCCACGAAGCCGACTGGGTGGTGGACATCGGACCGGGTGCGGGTGAGCGCGGCGGCGAAGTGGTGCACTCCGGCTCCCTGGCGGACCTGCTCACCAACGAGCGGTCCCTGACCGGCGCGTACCTGTCCGGCCGCCGGAAGATCGAGATCCCGGCCAAACGCCGCAAGGTGGACAAGTCCCGCCAGCTGAAGATCGTCGGGGCGCGGGAAAACAACCTGCGCAACATCGACGTGTCCATTCCGCTCGGTGTCTTCACCGCGGTGACGGGCGTCAGCGGATCCGGCAAGTCCACGCTGATCAACGACATCCTGTACAAGACGCTGGCCGCCAAGCTCAACGGCGCCAAGCACGTGTCCGGGCGGCACCTGCGCATTGACGGGCTGGAGAACCTGGACAAGGTCATCCACGTGGACCAGAGCCCGATCGGCCGCACCCCGCGCTCCAACCCGGCCACCTACACCGGCGTCTGGGACCACATCCGCAAGCTCTTCGCGGAGACCAACGAGTCCAAGGTCCGCGGCTACCTGCCCGGCCGCTTCTCCTTCAACGTCAAGGGTGGCCGCTGCGAAGCCTGCCACGGCGACGGCACGCTGAAGATTGAAATGAACTTCCTGCCGGACGTCTACGTGCCCTGCGAGGTCTGCCACGGCGGACGGTTCAACCGCGAAACCCTCGAGGTGCACTACAAGGGCAAGAACATTTCCGAGGTCCTGGGCATGTCCATCGAGGAGGCTGCGGAGTTCTTCGCCGCGTTCTCGCCGATTGCCCGGCACCTGAACACGCTCGTTGACGTCGGGCTGGGCTATGTCCGGCTCGGCCAGCCGGCCACCACCCTGTCCGGCGGCGAGGCGCAGCGCGTGAAGCTGGCGGCGGAACTGCAGAAGCGCTCCAACGGGCGCAGCGTGTACGTGCTCGACGAGCCGACCACCGGCCTGCATTTCGAGGATGTCCGCAAGCTGCTGCTGGTCCTGCAGGGACTGGTGGACAAGGGCAACACGGTGATCACCATCGAGCACAACCTTGACGTGATCAAGAGCGCCGACTGGATCATCGACATGGGTCCGGAAGGCGGAAACGGCGGCGGACAGGTGATTGCCACCGGAACACCGGAAAAGGTGGCGTCCTCCGAGGTCAGCCACACCGGCAGGTTCCTTGCCGAAATGTTCGACAAGCAAAAGGGCGCGGCGTAGATCTCTGCGTCGCCCGTACGGAAAAAGGTATTCCCCGCCGGGAATGCCTTTTTCCGTACCGGGCCGCAGGTGTGGGAAACTGTCCCGGTGAAAGAATCCCGGCTCTTAGTGCTCTTCGACCTTGACGGAACCCTGGTGGATCCGGCGGGCAGCATCACCGGCGGCATCAGCACCGCCCTCGCCGCCAGCGGCCTGCCCGTCCCTCCGGCGGCGGAACTCCAGCGAATGGTCGGACCTGCGCTTGTGACATCGCTGCGGGAAATCGCCGGCGTTCCGGAAGCCCGCGTTAATGAGGTCATCGCACACTACCGCGCCGGCTACCGGGACACCGGAATGGCGCAGAGCCGCCCCTACCCGGGCATCGAGGCAGCCGTCTCGCGGCTGCGCGCCGACGGCAGCGTCGTGGCCGTCGCCACCCAGAAGCCCGAACCGCTGGCGCAGGAACTGCTCCGCGTGCAGGGACTTTCGGAACTCTTCGACTCCGTGCACGGCTCACCCGCCGACGAGCAGGCCGCAGCGGCCCTCGACGGCAAGACCACCATCATCCGGGCTGCGCTGGACCGGCACGCCGGCACGTATGACCGCGCCGTCATGGTGGGGGACCGCCGGCACGACGTGGAGGGAGCAGCAGCCAACGGCCTGGACTGCATCGGCGTCAGCTGGGGCTTTGCCGGCGACGGCGAGCTGGCAGCGGCCGGTGCGGCCGCCGTCGTCGATTCGGCGGAGGAATTGCTGGCGGCGCTGCTGACGGAGCACAGCTTCCGTGTGCAGGAAAGGGCCTGCGCACATGAGCGTTTATGACCTGACCCGGGCCTCCACCCGCGGCCTGATCGCTTCCCTGTGCCGGCCCACCGTCATCGGCCTGGAGAATGTTCCGGCCAGCGGCGCGTTCATCGTGGCGGCGAACCACCTGTCGTTTCTGGACAGCGTGCTCACGCAGGCACTGATGCCGCGCCCCGTGGCCTTCTTCGCGAAGGCCGAGTACTTCACCGGCACCGGCGTCAAGGGCGCCGCGATGCGGACCTTTTTTGAGGGCGTGGGATCCATTCCCGTGGAACGGGACCAGCAGGCCGCGTCAGTGGCGGCGCTGCAAACCCTGCTGGACCGGCTTGAGCAGGGCAGCGGGATCGGCATCTACCCGGAGGGCACCCGGTCCCGGGACGGCCTGCTGTACCGCGGGCGGACCGGTGTGGGCTGGCTGGCGCTGACCTCCGGGGCGCCGGTGGTGCCAGTGGGGCTGATCGGCACCGAAAACCTGCAGCCGGCGGGCAAGAAATGGATCAAACCGCAGCATTTCACCATGAAGGTGGGCCGGCCGCTGTACTTCCAAAAAACCGGACCCAACCACGCCCTGCCCGCCCGGCGCCAGGCCACCGACCGCGTCATGGACGCCATTGCCGAGCTCTCCGGGCAGGAACGCTCCGGCAGCTACAACCAGAGCAAGCCCGAAGGGTAAGCCGGCAGCCGGTTCAGCGCCCCGCGAAAAGCCGCCCGGGACTGCGCAAAGGCGCCCGGCAGCAACCGTAGGATGGAAACGTGGCAGATCCAGCAACATACCGGCCGAAAACGGGGGAGATCCCCACCGCTCCAGGCGTTTACCGTTTCCGTGACGAGCACCGACGGGTCATCTACGTCGGCAAGGCCAAGAACCTCCGCTCCCGCCTGAACTCCTACTTCGCGAATCCGCGGGGCCTGCTGCCCAAGACGCGGGCCATGGTGCACACCGCCTCCAGCGTCGAATGGACTGTGGTGGGCACCGAGCTGGAAGCGCTGCAGCTGGAGTACACCTGGATCAAGGAATTCAACCCCCGGTTCAACATCATGTTCCGGGACGACAAGTCCTATCCGTACCTGGCCGTCACCATGGGGGAGAAGTATCCCCGGGCGCAGGTGATGCGCGGAGACCGGCGCAAGGACACCCGCTACTTCGGTCCGTTCTACCCCGCCAAGGCCATCCGCGAGACCCTCGACACCCTGCTGCGCGTCTTTCCCGTCCGCACCTGCAGCTCCGGTGTCTTCAAGCGTGCCGAGCGCACCGGCCGGCCCTGCCTGCTGGGCTACATCGACAAATGCGCGGCACCGTGCGTCGGGCGGATCAGCCCGGAGGACCACCGCCAGCTGGCCGCCGAACTCTGCGACTTCATGTCCGGCGAAGGCAAACGCTTCATCGGAACGCTGGAGAAGGAGATGCAGGCCGCCGTGGCCGAACTGGACTATGAGTCCGCCGCCCGGCTCCGCGACGACATCTCGGCCCTGCGCAAGGTCTTCGAGCGCAACAACGTGGTGCTGAGCGAGGACACCGACGCCGACATCTTCGCACTCGAGGAAGACGAGCTTGAAGCCTCGGCCCAGGTGTTCCACGTTCGGGCCGGCAGGATCCGCGGCCAGCGCGGCTGGGTCGTGGAGAAGGTCGAGGATACCGACACCTCGGACCTCGTGGAGCACCTGATCCAGCAGGTCTACGGGGAGTCAGCCTCCACCGACCGCATTCCCCGCCAGGTGCTGGTTCCGGAGCTGCCGGCCAACGCCGACGAGCTGGCGCTGTGGCTCTCCGGCCTGCGCGGGTCCCGGGTGGACATCCGTGTTCCGCAGCGCGGCGACAAGAAGGCCCTGATGGAGACGGTGGCCCGCAACGCCGCCGACGCCCTGCGTCTGCACAAAAGCCGCCGCGCCGGGGACATCACCACCCGCTCCGCCGCGCTGCAGGAACTGCAGGAAGCCCTGGACCTGCCGGTGGCCCTGCTGCGCATCGAGTGCTACGACATCTCCCACGTCTCCGGCACCAACGTGGTGGCCTCCATGGTGGTGGCCGAGGACGGGCTGCCGAAGAAGTCCGACTACCGCAAGTTCTCCATCACCGGCGACGCGGCCCGGGATGACACCTCGGCCATGTACGACGTCATCTCCCGCCGTTTCCGCAACTACCTCGCCGAAAACGCGGATCCGGCCGCCGACCCCGCAGCGGCCGAGGCGCTGGCCAAGCTGCCCGCGGAACGCACCGGCACCGATGTCCAGCCGCTGACGGACACGCTCACCGCCGCTCCCCGGGCCAAGTTCGCCTATCCGCCCAACCTGGTGGTGGTCGACGGCGGCCAGCCGCAGGTGGCGGCGGCCTCCCGGGCCCTGGCGGACCTGGGCATCACCGACATCTACGTGGTGGGCCTGGCCAAGCGGCTGGAGGAGGTGTGGGTCCCGGACAGCGACTTCCCGGTGATCCTGCCGCGTGCCTCCGAAGCCCTGTTCCTGCTCCAGCGTATCCGCGACGAAGCACACCGCTTCGCCATCACCTTCCACCGCCAGAAGCGGGCCAAATCCATGACCGCGTCCCTGCTGGACGAGATTTCCGGCCTCGGACCGGCCAAGCGTGCAGCGCTGCTCAAGGAGTTCGGGTCGGTCAAAAAGCTGCGCAGTGCCTCGGCGGAGGAGCTGCAGCGGGTGCCGGGCATCGGGCCGGCGCTGGCGGCGTCGGTCCACGCCCAGCTCGCGGAGAAGGGCGGCTCGGCCGGCGCCCCCGCGGTGAACATGGCCACCGGCGAAATCATGGAAACTTAGCTAGGCTGGATAATCGGCTTCCTTCCCTGGAGCGGGTGCGCTTCGGGCTCTAATACAGCACAAACCGGCACGGGGAGAGACCTGTGCCAAAAAAAGAACCCTAAGGATGGGACGACGGACATGAACGAACAGGACGCGCTGACCCCGGTCAAGCCCGCCGAGTCGGAGCTGCTGGTGGTTACCGGCATGTCCGGCGCCGGACGCAGCACGGCCGCCAACGCCCTCGAGGACCATGGCTGGTACGTGGTGGAGAACCTGCCGCCGCTGATGCTGGGCACCCTGACCGAGCTGGTGTCCCGGATGCCGCATTCCATCCCCAAGCTGGCTGTGGTCATCGACGTCCGCAGCAAGGAACTGTTCAAGGACATCAGGGAGGCCCTCAGCGGCCTCCGTGCAGCCGGCGTCTCCTACCGGCTGCTGTTCCTGGACGCCGAGGATGAAACCCTCGTGCGCCGCTTTGAGCAGGGCAGGCGCCCCCACCCGCTGCAGGAGGACGGCAGCATCCTGGACGGCATCGCCGCCGAGCGGGATGTGGTCAAGGAACTGCGCGAATCATCCGACGTCGTCGTGGACACCTCCAAGCTGAACGTCCACGCCCTGGCCACCACCATCACCGAGCTCTTCACCGAATCCGGGCCGATCGTGCTGCGGCTGAACGTGATGAGCTTCGGGTTCAAGTACGGGCTGCCGGTGGATTCCAACTATGTGGCGGACGTCCGTTTCATCCCCAACCCGCACTGGGTTCCCCAGCTGCGCCCGCACACCGGCCTGGACGAAGACGTCCGCGACTACGTCCTGCAGGCCCAGGGCACCGCGGACTTCCTGGACCGGTACGTTGAAGCCCTGGTCCCGGTCATCGACGGCTATCGGCGGGAGAACAAGCACTACGCCACCATCGCCGTCGGCTGCACCGGCGGCAAGCACCGCTCAGTGGCGGTGACGGAGGAACTGGCCAAGCGCCTGGCGCAGCTGCCGCACGTGACGGTCAGCGCCCACCACCGCGACCTCGGGCGCGAGTAGATGACGTTCCTGACCGGGCCGCTGCCGATGATTCCGCAGGCCGGCGCGGCCCGGGACGCCGGCGGCAAGGACGGTTCCCCGGCAGTGGTGGCCCTGGGCGGCGGCCACGGACTGTCCGCGTCACTGTCGGCGCTGCGGCTGCTGACCACCGACCTGACGGCGGTGGTCACGGTGGCCGACGACGGCGGGTCCTCCGGCCGGTTGCGCCACGAGCTTGACGTGCTGCCGCCCGGCGACCTCCGGATGGCCCTGGCTGCCCTCTGCGACGACACCGACTGGGGGCGGACCTGGCGCGACGTCATGCAGCACCGGTTCCAGTCCCGGCCGGGGGTCAAGGGCTCCCTGGACAACCATGCCCTCGGGAACCTGCTCATCGTGACGTTGTGGGAGTTGCTGGGCGATCCCGTCGCCGGCCTGCAGTGGGCCGGCGCGCTGCTCGGCGCCCGCGGCCAGGTCCTGCCCATGTCCACGCAGCCGCTGACCATCGAGGGCGACGTGCTGCGGCGCACGGCCTCCGGCGAGTATCTGGAACTGGTGACCGGACAGGCCCGGCTGGCGACGGCCGGAGCCCGGGGCAAGGTCACCGGCGTCCGGCTGACTCCTGCTGATGCGGTGGCCTGCCCCGAAGCGGTCACGGCCATCGAACGGGCGGACTGGGTCATCCTTGGCCCGGGGTCCTGGTACACGTCGGTGCTGCCGCACCTGATGCTGCCGGAACTGCGGAGCGCACTCTGCCGGACGAAGGCCAAACGCTGCCTGACCATGAACCTGAGCAACGAAACGAAGGAAACCGCCGGCATGTCGGCACTTGACCATCTGGCCGAGGTGCAGCGCTATGCGCCCGGGTTCCGGGTGGACGCCGTGCTGGTGGATCCGGCCGTCATTGAGGATCCGGAGGCCTTCGGCGAGGCGGTGGCCAAGATGGGTGGGCGGCCCGTTTTCGGTAAGGTGGGGGCAGCGACCGGCCGGCCGATCCATGATCCGTTGCGCCTGGCCACCGCGTACCACGATATGTTTGGGGAGAACTAGGAGTGTATTTGTGGCATTGACCGCAGCAGTAAAAGAGGAACTTTCACGCCTTGATGTGAAAAAGTCCTCCGTCCGCAAAGCGGAAGTATCGGCCTTGCTGCGATTTGCCGGAGGACTGCACATCATTTCCGGGCGCATTGTTATTGAAGCCGAAGTGGATCTCGCTTCCACGGCGAGGCGGCTGCGTGCCGCGATAGCCGAGGTGTACGGCCACGCCTCCGACATCATTGTGGTGTCCGGAGGAGGCCTGCGAAGGGGCAGCCGCTACGTGGTGCGCGTCGTCAAGGACGGCGAATCACTCGCCCGCCAGACCGGACTCCTGGATGCCCGAGGCCGTCCGGTCCGCGGGCTGCCCTCAGTGGTGGTCAACGGCTCCGCCGCCGACGCCGAAGCCGTGTGGCGCGGTGCCTTCCTCGCCCATGGATCGCTGACGGAGCCGGGCCGCTCCTCCTCGCTGGAGGTGACTTGCCCGGGCCCCGAAGCCGCCCTGGCCCTGGTGGGCTCGGCCCGCCGGATCGGCATTGCCGCCAAGGCCCGCGAGGTGCGCGGAATCGACCGCGTGGTCATCCGCGACGGCGACACCATCGCCGCCCTGCTCACCCGCATGGGCGCCCACGATGCCCTGATGGTCTGGGAAGAGCGCCGCATGCGCAAGGAAGTCCGGGCCACCGCCAACCGGCTCGCCAACTTCGACGACGCCAACCTCCGCCGCTCGGCGCAGGCCGCGGTTGCCGCCGGAGCCCGGGTGGACCGTGCGCTGGACATCCTCGGCGACGACGTGCCCGAGCACCTGCGGTACGCGGGGGAGCTGCGCGTGGCCCACAAGCAGGCCAGCCTCGACGAGCTGGGACACCTGGCCGAACCGCCCATGACCAAGGACGCCATCGCCGGACGCATCCGCCGGCTCCTGGCCATGGCCGACAAGCGGGCCGCCGAGCTGGGCATCCCCGGAACCGAGGCCAATGTGACTCCTGAGATGCTTGACGAGTAGCGTTAAAGCATAAGATGGCATAAGCATGCTGCCTTTTGGCGGCACCGAAAGTTTCCGGGTGGAAACGCCGTCCGGATAACCGAGCCGATCTATTTCCGACTCATCAGGAGGATTTTGTGAACGAATACACTCTGCCGGAACTGCCGTACGATTACGCGGCACTGGAGCCGAACATCTCCGCCCGCATCATGGAACTGCATCACGACAAGCACCACGCCACCTACGTGGCCGGCGCCAACACGGCACTGGCACAGATGGCCGAAGCCCGCGAGAAGGGTGACTTCGCAACCATCCCGAAGCTGTCCAAGGATCTGGCCTTCCACGTCGGCGGCCACGTCAACCACAGCATCTTCTGGAACAACCTCTCACCGGAAGGCGGCGACAAGCCGGTTGGCGAGCTCGCTGCCGCCATCGATGACTTCTTCGGTTCCTTCGACGCCTTCCGCGGCCAGTTCACCGCTGCCGCGATGTCGCTGCAGGGATCCGGCTGGGCACTGCTGGCCTACGAGCCGCTGGGCAAGAACCTCGTGATCGAGCAGCTCTTCGACCAGCAGGGCAACGTTCCCGTCGGAACCATTCCGCTGCTGATGCTGGACATGTGGGAGCACGCCTTCTACCTGGACTACGTCAACGTGAAGGCCGACTACGTCAAGGCCTTCTGGAACATCGTCAACTGGGCCGATGTGGCCACCCGCTTCGAGGCCGCCCGCACCGGCGCCCAGGGACTGATTCTCCCGGCATAATCGCGTCTGCGGCGTACAAATCCGGCCCTCCACCGGTACACGGGACAGGGCCGGCGCGTAAGATGAGTTCGAGGGTTCCCGCCCGGGCTGAGAAGCCCGGCGGGGCCTCCCGGCCCGGCCGGCAGAGTGTTTGCCGGCAGGCCCGGGATCAGTTTTCCGGTTCCTCCAATCCCGTCAGACCAGTGGCCTGCGCAGACACAAGGTCACGTTTCTTCGGTACACCCGCAATCAAGGAGACAGAAAAGTGACTACTCGTGTTGGAATCAACGGCTTCGGACGCATTGGACGAAACTACTTCCGCGCAGCACTGGAGCAGAACGCCGACCTCGACATTGTGGCCGTCAACGACCTGACCAGCCCCGAAACCCTGGCCCACCTCCTGAAGTACGACTCCGTGACCGGCCGCATCGGCGCTGACGTGGAAGTACGCAACGGGGACCTGGTTGTCGGCGGGAAGACCATCAAGGTCCTCGCCGAGCGGGACCCTGCCAACCTCCCCTGGAAGGACCTTGGCGTTGACGTCGTCATTGAGTCCACCGGGTTCTTCACCAAGGCAGAGGACGCCAAGAAGCACCTCGACGCCGGGGCCAAGAAGGTCCTGATCTCCGCTCCGGGCAAGGGTGCTGACCGCACCATCGTCATGGGCGTCAACGACGGCGACTACAACGCGGAGACCGACAACATCGTCTCCAACGCCTCCTGCACCACCAACTGCCTGGGCCCGCTGGCGAAGGTCATTCACGAGGCGTTCGGAATCGAGCGCGGCCTCATGACCACCGTTCACGCTTACACCGCTGACCAGAACCTCCAGGACGGCCCCCACCGCGACCTGCGCCGAGCCCGCGCGGCGGCGCTGAACATCGTGCCCACGTCCACCGGCGCCGCCAAGGCCATCGGCCTGGTCCTGCCGGAACTGGACGGCAAGCTGGACGGTTTCGCCCTCCGCGTGCCGGTGCCCACCGGTTCGGTCACCGACCTCACCGTCACGCTCAGCCGGGAAGCCTCCGTCGAGGAAATCAACGCCGTGTACAAGGCGGCATCCGACGGTCCGCTGAACGGCATCCTGCGCTACACGGATGAACCGATCGTGTCCTCGGACATTGTCACCGATCCGGCGTCGTGCATTTTCGACTCGGGACTGACCCGCGTGATGGGCAACGAGGTGAAGGTGGTCGGCTGGTACGACAACGAGTGGGGCTACTCCTGCCGCCTGGTGGACCTGACCAAACTGGTGGCGTCCAGCCTCTAGCCACGTCCCGTCCACAACCGATCCACAGCCCCACCCCCAATGCCCGCAAGGGACGTAAAGGTAGACATGACAGTCAAGACTCTCGAGGAACTGATCAGCGACGGCGTCAATGATCGGTATGTGCTGGTCCGCTCGGACCTGAATGTGCCGCTGGACAACGGCCGGGTGGCCGACGACGGACGCATCCGTGCGTCCATCCCGACCATCGGGAAACTGGTGGAGCACGGAGCCAAGGTGATCGTCATGGCGCACCTGGGGCGGCCGAAGGGCGCGCCGGAGGAGAAGTACTCGCTGAAGCCCGCCGCTGACCGGCTGGACGAACTCGCACCGTTTGCAGTCGAGTTCGCCGCCGACGTGGTGGGTGAAAGCGCCCACGCGCTGGCGGCTTCGCTGGCACCGGGCTCCGTCCTGGTACTGGAGAACATCCGGTTCGATCCGCGCGAAACGTCGAAGAACGACGACGATCGCCTGGCGTTGGCCCGCGAACTTGCCGGACTGACGGACAACAGCGGATCGTACGTGGACGATGCTTTCGGTGCGGTGCACCGCAGGCACGCCAGCGTCTACGACATCGCCGAGGTGCTGCCCGCCTACCAGGGCGACCTGGTCACCACCGAGGTTGAGGTCCTGAAGAAGCTCACCGAGAGCCCCGAGCAGCCCTACGTCGTCGTTCTCGGCGGCTCGAAGGTCTCGGACAAGCTGGCCGTGATCGAGAACCTCATGGAGCGCGCAGACTACCTGCTCGTCGGCGGCGGCATGGTGTACACCTTCCTCGCCGCGCAGGGCTTCAAGGTCGGCGCTTCGCTGCTGGAGGCGGACCAGATCGAGAACGTCAAGGGCTACCTCAGCCGCGCCAAGGAGATGGGCTGCGAATTCGTGCTGCCCGCCGACATCGTGGTTGCTGACAGGTTCGCGGCCGATGCGGACTCCGAAGTGGTCCCGGCCGACGCCATCGAGAACAGCCGGTTTGCTGCCTCCGGCACCGGACTGGACATTGGCCCGGATTCCGCTGCCGCCTTCGCCGAAAAGATCCGCTCCGCCCGCACCATTTTCTGGAACGGTCCCATGGGCGTCTTCGAGTTTGACGCGTTCGCCAACGGCACCCGCGCCATCGCGCAGGGGCTGAAGGACTCCGACGGCTTCTCGGTGGTGGGCGGCGGCGATTCCGCTGCCGCTGTCCGCAAACTCGGTTTCAGCGACAGCGACTTCGGGCACATTTCCACCGGCGGCGGTGCTTCGCTGGAGTACCTCGAAGGCAAGAAACTGCCGGGGCTGACCGTCCTCAACCAGTAACATCCGGTGCGGGCCCTGCTGCCTCACGGCTGCGGGCCCGCACTGTCATGTCCGCCCTTCCCCGCCCGGACAGATCCCACCAATCCCATACCACCTAAGAAACCGGAGCGATGATGACTACCTCGACCAACGGCAAATTTGATCGGACACCGCTGATCGCGGGCAACTGGAAGATGAACATGGACCATGTCCAGGGCATCACCCTCCTGCAGAAGCTGGCGTGGACGCTCAAGGACGCGCAGCACGACTACAACCGTGTGGAGGCGGCGATCTTCCCGCCGTTCACCGACCTGCGCAGCGTCCAGACCCTGATCCGGGGCGACAAGCTTGACCTGGAATACGGTGCACAGGATCTCTCGCCGCAGGATTCCGGCGCCTACACCGGCGACATCTCCGGTGCCTTCCTGTCCAAGCTGGGCTGCAAGTATGTCCTGGTAGGCCACAGCGAACGCCGCACCGTCCACGGCGAAACCGACGAACTGCTGAACGCAAAGCTCAAGGCCGCCTACCGCAATGGCCTGGTGCCGGTGCTCTGCGTGGGCGAAGGGCTGGAAATCCGGCAGTCGGGCCAGCACGTGGAGCACACCCTTGAGCAGGTCCGCAACGACCTGGCCGGCCTTGACGCCGAGCAGGTTTCCAGCCTGGTGATCGCCTACGAACCGATCTGGGCCATCGGCACGGGCGAAGTGGCCGGCCCCGAAGACGCACAGGAAATGTGCGCAGCCATCCGCAGCGAAATCGCTGACCTGTACGACGACGCCGTTGCCGCCAAGACCCGCCTGCTCTACGGGGGGTCCGTGAAGGCAGCAAATGCGGCAAGCATTCTGAAGCAGCGCGACGTCGACGGCGTGCTGGTGGGCGGCGCCAGTTTGGATGTCACCGAGTTTGCTAATATTGTCAGGTTCGAACAACACCTGGTGACCGACTGATTTGCAGCTGACCTGCACGGCAGCAGTGTCTCCAATCCATGAGTCACCCCCGAAAGGCCGTAAGTGGAAATTCTGAAGATTATCCTGTTGGTTCTTCTTGCCATCACCAGCCTGTTGCTGACGTTGCTCATCCTGCTCCACAAGGGGCGGGGCGGCGGCATGTCGGACATGTTCGGCGGCGGCATGACCAGCAGCATGGGTTCCTCCGGGGTTGCCGAAAAGAACCTTAACCGCTTCACCGTCATCCTGGGACTCTCGTGGGGAGCCGTGATTGTCGCCCTGGGCCTGATCCAGCGCTTCTCCGGCGAAGCTTAGGCGAAGCATAGCCACTGCCAGAGGCACCTGCGGACAGAACGTCAAAAGCCCCGGGGATCCGCAAGGATCCCCGGGGCTTTCGTCTGCCGGCTAGTTCCCGGTGCCGGACCCGGAGCCCTCGGGGTCCAGAAGCCGGTCGGGAAGCTGGGAGGAGGCCGCCTGGTCGATGAGCCAGCGGGTCTTGATCAGTCCGCGTGCTCCGGCGGCGGGTACCTGGACCGGTCCGGCGCCGGCCAGGGCCAGGCCCACCGCACCGGCCTTGTCCTCGCCGGCGACGGTCAGCCACACCTCTTCGGCGGTGTTGATCGCCTCCAGGGTCAGCGACACCCGCTCCGGCGGCGGCTTGGGCGCGTTGCGCACGGCCACCACGGTTTCTCCGGTGGTGCGAACGCCGGCCATCTCGGGGAACAGCGAGGCGATGTGTGCGTCGGGGCCAACCCCCAGCAGAAGCACGTCGAACCGGGGCAGCCGGGGATCCCGGGACTTCACGCCCCACGGCAGGTCCTCCTGCGCGGCAGCTGCGGCCAATGCGCGGGCGTAGCCGGCCGCCGCGTCCTCAACGGAGGCGGCGTCGTCGGACGCGGGAACCGGATGCACCCGGGCGGGGTCCACGGGAAGCCGTGACAGCAGGGCACCGCGGGCCTGCACGGCATTGCGGTCGGGGGAGTCCGCCGGCAGGAAGCGTTCGTCGCCCCACCAGAAGTTCACCTTGGACCAGTCCACGGCAACCCGGGCCGGGGCCGTGGAGACGGCGTCGAGCACGGCGATTCCCACGGTGCCGCCGGTCAGCACCACCGTGGCTTCCCCGCGCCGGCTCTGCACGTCCACCAGCTTGGTGATCAGCCGGCCAGCGGTCGCCGCGGTCAGGGCCTCGACATTCGGGTGGATGCTCACTCCGTTGGGTGAGTGCTTCATGCGTTAGCCCCTTCCTGGGACAGGCAGGCTGCCAGCCCCTGCGTCAGTACTTCACCGTAAACCTCGTCGGGGTCCAGCCGCCGCAGCTCCTCGGCCAGGCAGTCGCGGAGGTTGCGGCGCGGCAGCGAGATCTGCTGTTCCGGCTGGCCCGGCTGGGTCAGGTGCGCCGTAATCTGGTCCGGGCGGAGCAGCTCAACGTTGCCGCCGGCCCGGGTGAAGACCACCTGGTGGATGCCGGTGCCAGGCTCGCCCTCGACGATCTTCACCGGAACCCGCAGCGCGTGTTTCAGCCAGGCCGCGAGCAGGAAGGTGCTGGCGGAATCCGACGCGCCGGCCACCGTCACCGAGGACACCGGATCCGGCCCTGCACCGTCCAGCACCGCCGCCAGCTGGATCCGCCAGTTGGTCAGCCGGGTCCAGCTCAGGTCGGTGTCCCCGTCGGCATAGTCGTCGCCCAGCGCCAGCAGCGCCTTCTTGGGATCGGCCTCGGTCGCGGCGTCGGTAATCCGGCGGTGGGCGATGCTGCCCAGTGGCGTCCGGGAGGGGTTTTCCGGGACGCCGTGGGGCCACCAAACGACGATGGGAGCATCCGGCAGCAGCAGCGCCGAGACCAGCGAAACGCTTTCCCCGGAGAGCTCGCCGTGCCCGGAGAGGACGATGACCTCGGAGGCGCCGGCGTCGCCGCCGACGCGGATCTCGGCGTCGAGCCTCGTTTCATCCGTCGGGGAGCCCTCGGCGAGCACGATGATCCGGCAGGGATGTTCCCGGCTGGCTTCGTTGGCGGCGGCAATGGCCTCCTCGACGAAGTCGGGCTGGGTGTCGACGACCAGGGTCAGCACGCGTCCCAGGGTCACCACGCCGCCTTTTTCGCGCATGGCGACAATTTCCTTGGATACCTTGGACGTTGTTGTGTCCGGCAGTTCAACAATCACGGCCTTCTCCAGGTTCTTCCGTCTTGGGCGAGCAGTTCATCGGCGGAGTCCGGACCCCAGCTGCCGGGAGCGTACGGTTCCGGCTGGGTGCCCAGGGACTCCCAGTACTCTTCGAACGGGTCGACGATCTTCCAGGACAGTTCAACTTCCTGGTGCCGCGGGAACAGCGGCGGCTCGCCCAGGAGCACATCGAGGATGAGGCGTTCGTACGCTTCCGGGCTGGACTCCGTGAAGGAGTGGCCGTATCCGAAGTCCATGGAGACGTCCCGGACCTCCATCTGCGTGCCCGGCACCTTGGATCCGAAGCGGATGGTGGCGCCTTCATCCGGCTGGACCCGGATCACAATGGCATTCTGGCCAAAGTCGTGGTCGTTGTGGTCGCGGAAGAGCAGATTGGGCGCACGCTTGAACACCACGGCGATTTCAGTGACGCGCCGGCCCAGCCGTTTGCCGGCCCGCAGGTAGAACGGAACCCCGGCCCAGCGGCGGGTGTTGATGTCCAGCCGGACGGCGGCAAAGGTCTCGGTGGTGGAA
This sequence comes from Arthrobacter sp. zg-Y1219, assembly GCF_030125545.1. Lineage (NCBI taxonomy): Bacteria > Bacillati > Actinomycetota > Actinomycetes > Micrococcales > Micrococcaceae > Arthrobacter > Arthrobacter sp. zg-Y1219. The sequence continues at coordinate 14,416 of NZ_JASKLY010000003.1, read as the reverse complement.
TCCGGGTTGAACCCTTCTTCCTCCAGGAAGCCGGTGACCTTTTCGCCGCCCTGCCAGCCGCCGGTGTACTGGCCGCGTGCTGAGTGCTTGGACAGGTCCTCGGGAAGCCGGACGGCGGCGAGCACCTTTTCCTTCTCCGCGCGCAGGTGGTCGGCGTCGAAGGAGATGGGCTCTTCCATGGCAGTGAGCGCCAGCAGCTGGAGCAGGTGGTTCTGGATGACATCGCGGGCCGCGCCGACGCCGTCGTAGTAGCCGGCCCGTCCGCCGATGCCGATGTCTTCGGCCATGGTGATCTGGACGTGGTCAACGAAGTTGGAGTTCCAGATCGGTTCGAACATCTGATTGGCGAAACGCAGGGCCAGGATGTTCTGGACCGTCTCCTTGCCCAGGTAGTGGTCGATGCGGAACACCGAATCCGCCGGGAACACCGACTCCACGACGTTGTTCAGTTCACGCGCCGATTTCAGGTCGTGGCCGAAAGGCTTTTCGATGACGACCCGGCGCCATTTGCCCTGGGAGGTCTCGGCAAGCCCGTTCCGGGAAAGCTGCTGGCAAACCTCTTCGAAGGACTTCGGCGGAACCGAGAGGTAGAACGCGTGGTTGCCGCGTGTGCCGCGCTCGGCGTCGAGGTCTTCGAGGGTGCTCTTGAGATGCACGAAGGCCTCGTCGCTGTCGAAGCCGCCCTCGACGAACCGGATGCCCTCGGAGAGCTGCTTCCACACGTTCTCGTCGAACGGGGTGCGGGCATGGGCCCGGACGGATTCCAGAACCCGGGCCGCGAAGTCTTCGTGGCTCCAGGGCCGGCGGCCGAAGCCGACCAGCGAGAAGCTGGGCGGCAGCAGGCCGCGGTTGGCCAGGTCGTAGACGGCCGGAATCAGTTTCTTCCGGGCCAGGTCGCCGGTCACGCCGAAGATGACCAGCGACGAGGGGCCGGCAATGCGGCTGAGCCGCCGGTCGCGGGGATCCCGGAGCGGGTTGCCGGACCCTGTCCTGTCATCCGCCATCTAGCTGATCCCGTCTTCGCGGACCAGCGAACGCACGGCGTCTTCCAGCTCGCGAACGCCCTGTTCCCGGTTCAGCAGGTTCAGGCGCAGGACCGGACGGCCCTGGTCCGCGAGGACCTTGGCGTCTCCGGCGGCCTGGGCGGAAATCAGTTCGCCAAAGGTGAAGGGACGGCCCGGAATGGGAAGGTCCTCGCCCGGCTCGCCGGTGATCTGCAGGAAGGCGCCCTGTGCCGGGCCGCCCTTGTGGAACTGTCCGGTGGAGTGCAGGAACCGCGGTCCCCAGCCGAAGGTCACCGGACGTCCGGTGGCAGCGGCAAGTTCAGGACGGATGCCGGCGAGCTCTGCCTGCCGGAACCGGTCCAAGTAGGCGTGGATGCTCAGGTAGCCGTCGGAACCCAGCCGGCCGGTCAGGGCGGCGAGGGCTTCCCGGAGCGTGGTGGCGTTGCCCAGCAGCTCGGCCGGGCCGCGGACCTCCACGGCGCCGTCGGTGAAGGCGGGCGCCGTGGGTTCTGGGCGCGCGTCCAGCATGCCGCGGGCGGCCTTCTTGGCCGCCTCGACGTCGGGCTGGTCGAAGGGGTTGATGCCCAGCAGCCGGCCGGCGACGGCGGTGGCCACCTCCCAGAGCATCATGGAGCCGCCGAGGGTGCCGGCAACCACTGCCTGATCTCCCTCGGGTGCGGCGTCGGAGTCCACAGCCACCAGGCGAACGGTCAGCACATCGGCGGCGCCCGACGTGATTTCCGGCGCGCCGGGTTCGACGACGACGGGCAGCAGGCCGGTGCCGAGCTTGCCGGTGGACTCGGCAATGAGCTGCTCGGCCCAGTCGGGGAACCCGACCAGCCCGGATCCTTCATCAACGATGACCACCTTGTTGCGCAGCGGCGAGGTGCCGCCCAGGGCGGCGCCCAGCTGCAGGCCGATGTTGTCGGCCGCATTGTCACTGAGGATTTCCAGTGCGTCTTCGGCGTCGTCCAGCAGCGTCTCAATGTCGGCTCCGGCCAGGCCGGAGGGCACCAGGCCGAAGGCCGTCAACGCCGAATAGCGGCCGCCGACGTTCGGATCGGCATTAAAGACGGCACGGTAGCCGGCCTCGCGGGCGGCACTGTCCAGGGGGGAGCCCGGGTCGGTGACGATCACGATGCGCGACTTGGCGTCGATCCCGGCGTCGGTGAACGCCTGCTCGAACGTCCGGCGCTGGGAATCGGTCTCAACGGTGGAACCGGACTTGGAGGAGACCACAATGACCGTCTCCTCCAGCCGGCTCTCCAGTGCGGCCCGGACGGCATCCGGGTCGGTGGAATCCAGCACCGTCAGATCCACTCCGGCGGTGCGGGTAATGACCTCCGGGGCCAGGGAAGAACCGCCCATGCCGGCGAGGACCACGCGGGTCACTCCGTCGGCGGCCAGTTCTTCCCGGAGCCCGCGGATCTGTCCCACGAGCGGCCGGGAGGCCTCGGAAGGGTTCAACCAGCCGAGCCGGACGGAAGCCTCCGCTTCGGCGTCGGGACCCCACAGCGTGGGGTCCTGGGCGAGGAGACGGGCGGCGACGTCGTTCCGCACCAGGGAAGGTACGTTTTTTTCGACGGCGGCCAGCGCGGCTCCGGCTGCTTCGAAGGACAGTGTGGTCATTTGCTTATGCCTCTTTTGCGGTGTCCAGTGCGGTCTTCACGGTCTCGAGGAGTTCTCCCCAGCTGACCACGAACTTGTCCAGGCCTTCGGTTTCCAGCTGCTCCACGACGTCGGTGTAGGACACTCCGAGGCGGTCCAGCTCGTCCAAGAGGGCACCGGCCGCGGCGTAGGTGCCGGTGACGGTGTCCCCGGTGATGACGCCGTGATCCGCCGTGGCGTCCAGGGTCTTCTCCGGCATCGTGTTCACGACGTGCGGGGCAACGAGCTCCGTGACGTAGAGGGTGTCCGGCAGCGCCGGATCCTTCACGCCGGTGGAGGCCCACAGCGGACGCTGGGCGTTGGCGCCGGCGGCAGCCAGCACGGCCCAGCGCTCGGTGGCGAACTGCTCTTCGAAGACCTGGTAGGCCAGGCGGGCGTTGGCCAGTCCGGCCTTGCCCTTGAGCGCCTTGGCTTCATCGGTGCCGACGGCGTCCAGTCGCTTGTCGATTTCGCTGTCCACGCGGGAAACGAAGAAGGAAGCCACCGAGTGGATCGTGGACAGGTCGTGTCCGTTTTCCTTGGCCTGCTCGATGCCGACCATGTAGGCGTTGATGACCTCGCGGTAGCGCTCCAGCGAGAAGATCAGCGTGACGTTGACGCTGATGCCGGCGGCCAGCGTGGCGGAGATCGCCGGGAGGCCCTCCTTGGTGGCCGGAATCTTGATCAGCACGTTGTAGCGGCCGACCTTGTCGAACAGCTCGCGGGCTTCCTTGATGGTGCCTTCGGTGTCGCGCGAGAGGCGGGGGTCAACCTCGATGGAAACGCGGCCGTCAACGCCGGAGGTGGCTTCGGCCACGGGGGCGAAGACGTCGCATGCCTGGATGACGTCGTCGGTGGTGATTTCGAAGACGGCCTTGTCAACGTCGGCGCCGGAGCGGGAGAGCTGCTGCACCTGGGCGGCGTAGGATTCGCCGTTGGCCAGCGCGGCAGCGAAGATGCTCGGGTTGGTGGTGACGCCGACAACGTTCTTGCTGTCGATGAGGTTCTTGAGGGACCCCGAGACGATGCGTTCGCGGGACAGGTCGTCCAGCCAAATGGATACGCCGGCTTCGGAAAGCTGCGCGGTGGGAGTGGAAGTCATGAATTGTCTCCTTGTTGCTGGAATTACTTCTGGTCGCCGGTTTCGGTGGATTCTCCGCCCGACGGCGCGGCAGAGGTGCCGGCCGGAGGAGTGTCCGAGCCGTGGGCAGCAGCCAGGGAATCCCGGGCGGCTTCCGCAACGGCCTCGGCGGTGATGCCGAACTCGCGGTAAAGGGTCTTGTAGTCCGCCGAGGCGCCGAAGTGCTCGAGGGAAATGCTGCGGCCGGCGTCGCCGACCAGCTCGCGCCAGCCCTGGGCGATTCCGGCTTCCACCGACACGCGTGCCTTGATGTTCTTCGGCAGGACGGATTCGCGGTACTGCGCGTCCTGCTTGTTGAACCACTCAACGCTGGGCATCGAGACCACGCGGGCGGCGATGCCCTCGGCTGCCAGGGCCTCGCGGGCCTCGACGGCGAGCTGGACCTCGGAGCCGGTGCCGATGAGGATGACGTCAGGGGTCACCACGGAACCGTCCCGGACAGCCTCCGCCAGGACGTAACCGCCGCGGGAGACGCCCTCGGCGGAAGCGAAGGTCTCGGCCGTGGCTGCGCCGTCGCCGCGCTCGTACGTGGGGATGTTCTGGCGGGTCAGCACGATGCCGGCGGGGTTTTCGGTGTTCTCCAGGATCGTCTTCCAGGCCACGGCAACCTCATTGGCGTCGCCGGGACGGACAACGTCCAGGCCCGGAATGGCGCGCAGCGAGGCCAGCTGCTCCACCGGCTGGTGGGTGGGGCCGTCCTCGCCCAGGCCGATCGAGTCATGCGTCCACACATAGATGGCCGGAACACCCATCAGGGCGCCGAGGCGGATGGCGGGACGCTGGTAGTCGCTGAAGATCAGGAACGTGCCGGAGAACGCGCGGGTGCCGCTGTGCATGACGATGCCGTTGACGATCGATGCCGCAGCGTGCTCACGGATGCCGAAGTGCAGCACCCGTCCGTACGGGCTGCCGGACCAGGTGCTGGTCTGCTTTGACGCCGGAATGAAGGACGGGGAGCCTTCGATGGTGGTGTTGTTGGATTCGGCCAGGTCGGCGGAACCGCCCCACAGCTCGGGAAGCACCGGGCCAATGGCGGAGAGGACCTTGCCGGAAGCGGCGCGGGTGGACATGTCCTTGCCGGCATCAAACTCCGGCAGCGCCTTTTCCCAGCCCGCCGGAAGCGTGCCGTTGCTGATGCGCTCCAGGAGGGCGGCGCCGTCGGCGTTTGCCGCCTTCCACGCCTCGAAGCCCTTGTTCCACTCGCTGTGCTCCTCGGCGCCGCGGGACACGGCCCGGCGGGTGTGCTCCAGGACCTTGGGGTCCACGTCGAAGGACTTGTCCGGGTCAAAGCCCATGACTTCCTTCAGGGCGGCAACTTCGTCCTTGCCCAGCGCGGAACCGTGGATCTTTCCGGTGTTCTGCTTGTTCGGTGCCGGCCAGCCGATGATGGTCCGCAGCGAAATGATGGAGGGCTTGCTGGTCTCGGCCTTGGCGGCGAGGAGTGCCGAGTAAAGCTCGTTGACGTCCTCGACGTACTCGCCGGTCTTGGTCCAGTCCACGCGCTGCGTGTGCCAGCCGTAGGCTTCGTAGCGCTTGAGGACGTCTTCGGTGAAGGCGATGTCGGTGTCATCTTCAATGGAGATGTGGTTCTCGTCGTAGATCACCACGAGGTTGCCAAGCTCCTGGTGGCCGGCCAGCGATGAGGCCTCGGAGGTGACGCCCTCCTGGAGGTCGCCGTCGGAGGCAATGACCCAGACGGTGTGGTCGAACGGGCTCTCGCCCTGCGGCGCGTCGGCGTCGAGCAGGCCGCGCAGGCGGCGCTGGGCGAACGCGAAGCCCACGGAAGAGGCCAGGCCCTGGCCGAGCGGGCCGGTGGTGATTTCCACGCCGTCGGTGTGGCGGTACTCCGGGTGGCCGGGGGTCTTGGAGCCCCAGGTGCGCAGCGACTCCAGGTCTTCGATCTCCAGCCCGTAGCCGGAGAGGAAGAGCTGGATGTAGAGCGTGAGCGAGGTGTGCCCGGGGGAGAGGACGAAGCGGTCCCGGCCGGTCCACTGGGGATCTGACGGATCATGGCGCATCAGCTTCTGGAACAGCAGGTAGGCTGCCGGTGCCAGGCTCATGGCTGTTCCCGGATGTCCGTTGCCGACCTTTTCGACGGCGTCGGCGGCCAGAACGCGAACGGTGTCCACGGCCTTCCGGTCCAGGTCTGTCCAGATCAGTTCTTGCTCTTCCATATGTGGCACGTTTACCGGGCCCCTCTCTACTACAGATGACCGGCGCGTCAAACGCCGGAGACTCCTGAACGCGCTGGTTCTTCCAGTGCATACGGTTCTTAACCACCACAACAGTCGGATCCGAAGAATCCATACCGGGGTGTGGCATGTTTGTCCTGCATGGTGCTGCCCAGCGGCAATTTACCCGCCGCGGGAAAGGTCCGCTCCAACCTTATCCCGTGGGCAGGACCTATGGGCGTATCGTTTCCTTCAGCGGGACTTCCGCCGTGTTGGTGCGCTTGTGCAGGCCATGTCCGGACCTTGTCCGGACCCCGTGCAGGCGCGGCAGTGCAGGGCTTCGTTTTCTACAGCCGATAGAGGCTATGATGATGGTGGACTTTTCCGGCCCAGATTGGATGATGTGATCGCCCCGTGACAACGCAGCAAGCCCCCGCCGACCTTCCGGTGTACACCGGCAAGATGACGGCAGGCCGTAAGCTCCGGGCTTATGTGGCTCTGACCAAGCCGCGCGTCATTGAACTGCTGCTGGTGACCACCCTGCCGACCATGATCTTCGCCGAGCGGGGGCTGCCGGGCCTGTGGCTCGTTGTCGCCACCATGGTGGGCGGAGCCCTTGCGGCAGGCAGCGCCGGTGCCTTCAACTGCTACATCGACCGCGACATGGACAAGCTGATGAAGCGGACCAAGAGCCGTCCGCTGGTCACCGGGGAAGTGTCTCCGCGGGAGGCCCTGGTCTTCGCCTGGATCCTGGGCGTTGTTTCCATCGCCCTGCTGTGGTTCGGTGCCAACCCGCTCACCGGGCTGCTGGGCGTGGGCGCCATCCTGCTTTACGTTGTGCTGTACACCCTGATCCTCAAGCGCCGCACCACCCAGAACATTGTCTGGGGCGGCGCCGCCGGCTGCATGCCGGTGCTGATCGCCTGGGCCGCCGTCACGAACCGGGTGGAATGGCCGGCGTTCATCCTCTTCATGATCATCTTCCTGTGGACGCCGCCGCATTACTGGCCGCTGTCCATGAAGTACGGCGAGGACTACCGCAACGCCAGCGTGCCGATGCTCGGCGCGGTGGCCGGCGCCAAGCTGGTTTCGGTGCAGGTTGTGCTCTACGCCTACGCCACCGTGGCCTGCTCGCTGCTGCTGGTTCCCGTGGGCGGCGCCGGCTGGGTCTACACCCTGGCCGCCGTGCTCAGCGGTGTGTGGTTCCTTGCCGAAACCCATCGCCTGCACAACCGGGCGCAGCGCGGAGAGATCACCGACAAGACCGCCATGAAGGTCTTCCACGGCTCGATCAGCTACCTGACGATCCTGTTCCTGGCCCTGGCCGTCGATCCGTTTGTGGGCGGCCCGCTGCTCTAGCCCGCGGGTTCGGGTTACAGGGGCCCGGCGGGCATTTCATCGGCTTGGTCGGAGCATCCCTGAAGGACCGGAGGAAACTCCGGTCCTTTTTTGCGTGCGGGGTCCTTTTTTGTGTTCGCTATCCTTCGTGCAGATCAGGGGCCTTTGGCGGAATCCTTCGTGCAGATCAGGGGGTAAAAACGTCCAAAACAAGGGTTTTGGTCCCGTTATCTGCACTAAGGAATGTGGGAGAGCCCGGGAGCTAGCGCCACTTCCACTGCCACACTGGGATATCCCTGCCATTTGGGCATTTGCTGGTACTGCGGAGCGGCAGCAGAACCCCGGACCGGCAGCAGAACCCCGGAACGGCAGCAGAAGTGGTGCGGCCTGGGAACACGGCGTGTCGGGCGGGAATGAGGTTCCGCTGCAGCCGGCAGGCAAAGCAGCACAGGATAAAAGCACCATGGGCCGGACTCCCGAAGGAATCCGGCCCATGGTGTGGCGCAGGGGCAGGCCCGCCCCAGTGCGGCGGCGTGAGCCGGCGGCCTACCGGCGGACGTCCGTCCCGGAAGCGGCGGCTCCTGGGCGGACCGGGGCAGCGGTGCCGGAAGCAGCACCGGCATCCTTCCCCGGAACCTGGCGGGAGAAGCCGGTGAAGACCACGTGTGCGGCCGCAGCGGTGAGCAGCGACGCGCCGAGCATGTGCAGTCCCACGAGCACGATCGGCAGGTGCAGGAAGTGCTGCGCGTAGCCAATGACGGCCTGGGCCAGCACGACAGCGGTCAGCAGCAGCAGCGAACGGCGCAGCCGGCCGTCAGCGGCATGCCGGAACACCAGGTAGAGGGCTACGGCGAGGGCAAACACGAGCATGTACACGGGCACCACATGGATGCGGGTCATCAGGTCCGGATCCAGCCCGTTGCGCGCCGCGCCATGATCCCCGGCGTGGGGTCCGGAACCGGTGACGACGACGCCGAGCACCACGGCCAGCGCCGAGAGGACACCCAGTGCGCCAAGCAGCGGACGCAGCGTGCGGGTGGCCAGCGGTCCGTTGGTGCCGGCCAGCTGGGCCGGGGTCAGCCAGGCGCGGTTGACCAGCACGGCGGCCAGCACAATGAGGAACATCGACAGGATGAAGTGCCCGCCCACGATCCAGGGGTTCAGGCCCGTCCACACAGTGATGCCGCCCAGCAGCGCCTGAGCGGGAATGCCGGCAAGCAGGACGATGGAGAGCCGGAACAGGTCACGGCGCTCGGCGCGGGCGCTCCAGACGCTGAACACCATGGCAAAGGCGATGGCGGCCAGCACGAAGGTCAGCAGGCGGTTGCCGAACTCGATGATCCCGTGGACACCCATTTCCGGCGTGGTGGTCAGCGAGTCCGGGGTGCACAGCGGCCATTCCGGGCAGCCCAGTCCGGAAGCGGTCAGCCGCACCGCGCCACCGGTGACCACGATGGCGATATTGGCAACGAGCGTTGCAACGGCAAGAGTGCGGACTGTTTTTCCCGCCGCGGGCGACGCAGCGGGCGATGACGCGTCCGGGGACCCGGCCTGGGGGACGGCGGGGGAGGAACCGGGGGATGCAGATGACACGGAATTTAGCTCCATTTGAACCAGCGGACAGCAGCAAGGCCACCCAGGATTGTCCACGCGGTCAGGATCAGCGTGGCGGGGATATTGAATGTGGCGTCGAGCAGTGCGGACCGCATGGCTTCACCCAGTGCGGCCGACGGCAGGATTTCCACGAACGGCTGCAGCATCTCCGGCAGGTTTACCGCCGGGATGATGATACCGCCGGCAGCCGCCAGAAGTATCCAGAGCAGGTTCGTGATGGCCAGCGTTGCCTCGGGCCGGACGGTGCCGGCCACGAGCAGCCCCAGCGCGGTGAACGCGGCGGCACCGAGCAGCAGGGAGACGAGCCCGAGCGGAATGCCCGCCCAGGACGGCTGCCAGCCGAGGAATCCGGCCACAATGCTCACCACCACCACTTGGATGGCCAGAACGGCGACGACGGCGATTCCCTTGCCGGCGATCAGCCCGGCCTTGCCCAGCGGGGTGGTGGACAGGAACCGCAGGACGCCGTAGCGCCGGTCGAACCCGGTGGCGATGCCCTGGCCGGTGAAGGCAGTGGACATGGCGCACAGGGCCAGGACCCCCGGCGTCGCGATGTTGATGCGGGAACCGTCGAGCCCGTCCAGGATGGGCGTCACGGACAGCGCCACCAGCGCCATCAGCGGCAGGAAGACGGCCAGGATCAGCTGTTCTCCGTTGCGGAGCATGGTGATGGCCTCGTAGCGCCCCTGATTAAGGATGCGCACGGGCAGGGAGGCGGGAGCGCTCATCGGATTTCCCTTCCGGAAAGGTCGAGGAAGACATCCTCCAGGGACCGCGAGGCCATGTGGATGGCGGACGGAAGGAGATTCAGCCGGGCCCACCAGGCGGAAAGGGCGGCAACATCCGCGGGCGTAATCGCACCGCGCAGCGTGTAGTGGCCGGGCACCGGTTCAGCAGCGGCCAGATGGACGAGCCCGACGGCGGCCAGGTCCAGTCCCGGGGCGGCGTCGAAGGTCAGCAGCCGCTGGTCGGCAAGCTCGCCGGTTTGGGCGGTCAGCTCGGCGACGGTGCCCTGCGCAACGGTCTTGCCCGCATCGATGATGTAGACGTAGTCGGCGAGTTTTTGCGCGTCGTCCATCAGGTGGGTCGTCAGGATGATGCCCAGGCCCTCGGCGCGGAGCTCCGAAATCAGGTCAAAGACAATCTGCCGCGACTGCGGGTCCAGTCCGGCGCTCGGCTCGTCCAGGAACAGGACCTCCGGCCGGCCGATCAGGGCGGCCGCCATGGCGAGGCGCTGTTTCTGTCCGCCGGAGAGCCTGCGGATGTTGGTGTTGGCGAAGCTGCCGATGCCCAGACGGGCCACCAGCTCCTCCACGGGACGCGGGTCCGCGTACATGGAAGCGATGTGGTGCAGCAGGGGGACCGGCCGTGCCGACGGGGGAAGGCCGCCGTCCTGCAGCATCACGCCCACGCGGCTGCGGAGATCCGCTCCGGCCCCGTAGGGAGCCTGCCCCAGCAGCAGGACCTCGCCGCCGTTGATGGGCTGCAGGCCCTGCGCGCATTCCAGCGTGGTGGTCTTGCCGGCGCCGTTGGCGCCCAGCAGGGCGGTGACGGAGCCGCGGCGCGCGGTGAAATCCACGCCGGCCAGCACCCGGATCATTTTGCCGTCGAGACCGGCTACCGGACCGCAGTCCTTAATCAGGCCTTTGATGGTCAGGCAGGGTTCGTCGTTAGGCACCGTCATATTCTACGTTAGGTAGTACTGGAGGATGCACCCGGCGGCGGCGGACGCCGCGGGGCACTCCGGCGATGGGAAGCCTGTCCTTAGTGGCATGCGGGAACAGATTAGGTCATGCTTGTGTTGTGTATTCTATGAGCAACTCTGAGCCGGAGGCAGTGGCCAAGCCGGCAGCAGCCCGCGAAGCGGAGGAACGTACCCGGGACCGTGTCCTGGGTGCAGTGCTGGAGCACGGCCCCGTGAGCGCCGCGGAACTCGGCGAACGGCTGGGTTTCACGCCTGCTGCTGTGCGCCGGCATCTTGATGCCCTCTCCGCCAAGGGGCTGATCGAGGTCAAGCGGGTCAGCACCCCGTCGTCGGGCGCCGGCCGTCCGGCCCGCCGTTACGTGCTGAGCCCGCAGGGCCAGGCATATCTTGGCAATGACTACCTGGACATCGCCACCGAGGCCCTGCGCCAGCTGGGGCTGGCTGCCGGGCCCGGGGCCATCGAGAAGTTCGCCGCTGACCGCTTCGCCCGGATGGAAGAGCGCTACCGGCCGGTGGTTGAAGCAGCCGGACCCGCGATCGCCGACAAGGCGCAGGCCCTGGCGGCGGAACTGACGAAGGACGGCTTTGTCGGATCGACCACCATGATCGGCACGGCAAAGCAGCCCAGCACGCTGCTCAGCGTGCAGCTGTGCCAGGGGCACTGCCCGATTCAGGGACTTGCCACCGCCTACACGGTCTTCTGCGACAAGGAAACCGAAGTTTTCGCCCGCCTGCTGGACGTCGATGTCCGGCGGCTGTCAACACTCTCCCGCGGGGGTCACGTTTGTACGACCCACATCCCCGTGGGTCGAACCGGGTCTGTGACGCGCCTACCCGTGCGCGCCGCAACCAACCAGTCCACATCCATTCATCAGCAAGAAAGGCCGTGATGACGGATCAAGTAACCCAGAAGTCAACGGCGCCCTCATCGGTGCCGGAGTCTGTGATTTCAGACATCCTGGAAAAGAACCCCGAACTTGAGGGCATTGGAACCTACGAGTACGGATGGGCAGACTCCGACGTCGCGGGTTCAAACGCGCGCCGCGGACTCAGCGAGGAAGTCGTCCGGGACATCTCGGCGAAAAAGAGCGAGCCCCAGTGGATGCTGGACCTTCGACTCAAGGGCCTGAAGTACTTCTCCCGCAAGCCCATGCCGACCTGGGGCGCAGACCTCTCCGGCATCGACTTCGACAACATCAAGTACTTTGTGCGCTCCACCGAGAAGCAGGCCAACACCTGGGAAGACCTCCCCGAGGACATCCGCAACACGTACGAGAAGCTCGGCATCCCCGAAGCTGAGCGCGGCCGCCTGGTTTCCGGCGTCGCAGCGCAGTACGAGTCCGAGGTTGTCTACCACCAGCTCCGCGAGGACCTGGAACGCCAGGGCGTCATCTTCCTGGACACCGACACCGCGCTGAAGGAACACCCGGAAATGTTCCAGGAGTACTTCGGCACCGTCATCCCGGTGGGTGACAACAAGTTCGGCTCGCTGAACACCGCTGTCTGGTCCGGCGGCTCCTTCGTCTACGTCCCCAAGGGCGTTCACGTGGAGATCCCGCTGCAGGCCTACTTCCGCATCAACACGGAAAACATGGGGCAGTTCGAGCGCACGCTGATCATCGCCGACGAGGACTCCTACGTCCACTACATCGAAGGCTGCACGGCGCCGATCTACACCTCGGACTCGCTGCACTCCGCCGTCGTGGAAATCATCGTGAAGAAGGGCGCCCGCGTCCGCTACACGACCATCCAGAACTGGTCCAACAACGTGTACAACCTGGTCACCAAGCGGGCCATTGCACACGAGGGCGCCACCATGGAGTGGATCGACGGCAACATCGGTTCCAAGGTCACCATGAAGTACCCGGCGGTCTACCTGGTTGGCGAGCACGCCAAGGGTGAAACGCTGTCCATCGCCTTTGCCGGCGAGGGCCAGCACCAGGACACCGGATCCAAGATGGTCCACATCGCCCCCAACACCAAGAGCTCCATCATCTCCAAGTCCGTGGCACGCGGCGGCGGCCGTGCCGCTTACCGCGGCCTGGTCCAAGTCCGCGAAGGCGCCAAGCACTCGGCCAACACCGTGCGCTGCGACGCCCTGCTGGTGGACACCATCTCCCGCTCGGACACGTACCCGTACGTGGACATCCGCGAAGATGACGTCACCATGGGCCACGAGGCAACGGTGTCGCGCGTCAGCGAAGAACAGCTGTTCTACCTCATGTCCCGCGGCCTGCCCGAGGACGAGGCCATGGCCATGATCGTGCGCGGCTTCATCGAGCCGATCGCCCGTGAGCTGCCGATGGAATACGCCCTTGAACTCAACCGCCTCATCGAACTCCAGATGGAAGGAGCCGTCGGTTAATGTCGAAGCTTAACGACGTCGTCGAAACCGTGACCGAACAGGTCAGCAAAACCGTAGAGGGCGTCAAAGCCAGGATCGGTGCCCCCTCCGGGGACAACCGCGTCCGGATTGACGGTTTCACCGAAGAGGGCGAGAACCTCTCTCCGCTGAACGAATCCTCCGCGATCCTCGGCGGCGACAGCAGCAAGTCCCACAGCCACGGCGCAGGGGCAGGCATTCCGGACAGCTCACGCGCCGGACGCCTGACCTCCTATAACCGCGGCGACTTCGGCAAACTGACCGGACGTGAAGAAGACTGGCGGTTCACCCCGCTGAAGCGCCTGCGCGGCCTGCACACCGCTGAACTCACCGGCACCGCGCCCGAGGTGGCCGTTGTGGCCCCCGACGGCGTGATCGTGGAGAACATCGCCCGCACCGATGCCCGCATCGGTTCCGCAGGCATCCCCGAAGACCTGGTGGCAGCTGCCGCCTGGGAAGCCTTCACTGAGGCCACCGCAGTCACCATCCCGGCCGAAACCGTGGTGGACGGCAGCGTCACGCTGACCATGACCGGCGCCGGCAAGGATCCCGCGGCCCAGCACATCGTGATCACCGCGGAGAAGTTCTCCAAGGCAGTGGTGGTCCTGGACCACAAGGGATCGGCCACGCTTTCGCAGAACGTTGAGATCGTCGTCGGCGACGGCGCTGAACTCACCGTTGTCTCCGTGCAGGACTGGGACGACGACGGCGTTCATGCCTCCGCCCAGTACGCGAAGATCGGCCGCGACGCCAAGTTCAAGCACGTGGTGATCAGCCTCGGCGGCGACCTGGTGCGCATCACGCCGTCGTCGAAGTTCACGGCGGTTGGCGGTGACGTCCAGATGTTCGGCCTCTACTACGCCGACGCCGGACAGCACCTGGAGCAGCGCCTGTTCGTTGACCACGCGGTCCCGAACTGCAAGTCCCGCGTCATGTACAAGGGAGCCCTGCAGGGCCGCGACGCGCACACCGTCTGGGTGGGTGACGTCCTGATCCGCAAGGAAGCTGAAGGAACCGACACGTACGAGGTCAACCGCAACCTGCTGCTGACCGACGGCGGCCGTGCCGATTCCGTGCCGAACCTGGAAATCGAGACCGGACTGATCGAGGGTGCCGGCCACGCCAGCGCCACCGGCCGGTTCGACGACGAGCACTTGTTCTACCTGATGGCCCGCGGCATCCCCGAGGATGTTGCCCGCCGCCTGGTGGTCCGCGGATTCCTCAACGAGATCATCCAGCAGATCAAGGTTCCGGCCCTGGAAGAGCGCCTCACGGAGGCCGTCGAGCGCGAGCTCGCCACCGTCGAGAGCTAGCAGGCGTTTCCCGGGAGCCGCACGGCTCCCGGGAAACGCGGCTGCACCCCCACACTTTTTGTAGCTTAAATAAGCACCAGAGCGGGCCAAGGAGAAAGCG